>NZ_JBEXUA010000008.1:0-306213 GCF_040614235.1 Mycobacterium sp. NPDC006124
CGCTCATCAGCGCTCAACACGATCTCGACGGCATGCGGAGTAGGCATGACCCAGTCTAACAACTAGGCCGCAATTAACGACTCAGGACACTAGCCCAGCGAGACGAGTTCCTCCACGGAGTCCAGGGGCAACATGCCCTCGACCCAGGCGTTGACGTTCATGCTGGTGAGGTTGATCCCACCACCATGGTTGTCGAGGAATGCGGTGTCGGCGGCGTCGCGGCCGGTGGCGATGCGCACCATCGTCTGCCGCGGCGCCAGACACGTCGCATCCACGACGCGCCACATGCCGTCGACGTAGGCCTCGGCGACGGCGTGGAAGTCCATCGGGTAGCAACCCGGCGCGTACACCGCGACGAGCCGGGCGGGCACGTTGACCGCGCGCAGCAGGGCGATCACCAGATGCGCGTAGTCACGGCACACGCCCGTGCCCGCCAGGACGGTGTCGGCCGCCCCGTCGATGGGATCGCTGGAGCCCGGCACGTACTGCAACCGGGTGCCCACCCACGACGAAACCTTCTCCAGCAGCGCCGTCGACTTCGCGTCGTTGCCGAATTCCGTTGCGGCGAAACCGTAGAACTTGTCGGCCTCGGCGTAACGGCTGGGCCGCAGGTACGTCGACAGGTCGATCTCGGTGACCGGGGCCGGCTCGGCCTCGCCGATCACCGTGGCCGAGTAGTTCGCCAGCACCGTGCCCTTGCCGGCCTCGAACTTGTGGATGCGAGTGCCGTGCTGGCCGATCAGCTCGATCGGCTCGACGGCGTTGCCGTTCAGGGTGAAGGACAGTTCCTCGGTCACCTCGGCACCGGGCTGGGGTGCCACGGCGATCTGGAATTCCAGTGTCGTGGTGTCGAATACCTCGACCTGCAGTTGCGCGCCAACTTCGCGTCTCATGGGCTTACCACGGCTTTCGGTCTCGTGTCGGGGGGAAACGCGGCAAGCGCATCGTCTCGGCCCATCCTTACCCGGACGGGCTGCCGCCAAAACCGTGCACCGGCCAGATCACGTCGACGTGATGGCAAGGAGTCTAGGGGACGATCGAGTCCACGTACCCGCCGTCGACGCGGACCGCCGCGCCGGTGGTCGCCGAGGCGAGGGGCGAGCTCAGATACGTGACCATGTTGGCGATCTCGTCGGGTTCGATCAGGCGCTGCAGCAGCGACTGCGGGCGGTGCGTGCGCATGAACTCGCGCTGCGCGTCCTCCCACGACAGATTCGCGTCGACCAACTGGTAGACGAAGTCCTCCACGCCCGCGGTGTGGGTGGGCCCGGCGATGACGGAGTTGACCGTGACTCCGGTTCCCGCAGCGTCCTTGGCAAACCCGCGAGAGACCGCCAGCAGAGCCGTCTTCGAGGTGCCGTAGTGAATCATCTCCTCCGGAATGACGATCGCCGAGTCGCTGGCGATCTGCAGCACCCGTCCCCAGCCACGCTCCGTCATCCCGGGCAGGTAGGTGCGGATCAACCGGATCGCCGACAGCACGTTGACGTCGAAGTAGCGACGCCACTCGTCGTCGGAGATCTCGCGGGCGGGTGCCGCACCGAAGATACCGAGATTGTTGACGAGCACGTCTACCTCGGGCAATTGGTCGACCAGCGCCGAGACGCCGTCAGCCGTGGTGACGTCGGCCGCGACGCCCACGACGTCACCGGTGAGACCGGCCACCGCCTGGTCGACCCGAGCCGCCGTGCGTCCGTTGACGACGACGCGGGCGCCGCTGGCGGCCAGACCCTTCGCTATCGCCAGGCCGATGCCCTGGGTGGAGCCGGTGACGAGGGCGGTCTTTCCAGTCAGGTCGATGAGCACGTCCGTGTACTACCACCTGGACGCCGTGACTATTCCTCGGGCCACGAGATGTTGACAGGTCCGCATGCGACCGTTGACGCCACTGAGTTCGACACCAGAGGAGATCATCGTGCGCCGGTTCGTCATCACGGCCTTCATGGCAGTTCTGCTACCCGTGTTCGTCGGGTTCGCCGGCGGCGCCGCCACCGCGAACGCCTTCTCCAGGCCCGGCCTTCCAGTCGAGTACCTGATGGTGCCCTCAGCCGGCATGGGCCGCGACATCAAGGTCGAATTCCAGAGCGGCGGTCCCAACTCTCCCGCGGTCTACCTGCTCGACGGCCTGCGCGCCCAGGACGACTTCAACGGCTGGGACATCAACACCCAGGCCTTCGAGTGGTATCTGAACTCGGGTCTGTCGGTCGTCATGCCCGTCGGCGGCCAGTCCAGCTTCTACAGCGACTGGTACAAGCCGGCCTGCGGCAAGACCGGCTGCCAGACCTACAAGTGGGAGACGTTCCTGACCCAGGAACTGCCCGCCTACCTCGCCGACCAGCGCCAGGTGAAGTCCACCGGCGACGCCGCGGTCGGGTTGTCGATGGCCGGTTCAGCAGCGTTGACACTCGCGATCTACCACCCGCAGCAGTTCATCTACGCCGGCTCGCTGTCTGGCTTCCTGAACCCGTCCGAGGGGTCGTGGCCGTTCCTGATCAACGTCTCGATGGGTGACGCCGGTGGCTACAAGGCCAACGACATGTGGGGCGCCACGGAGGACCCGAACAGCGCCTGGAAGCGCAACGACCCGATGGTCAACATCCAGCAACTGGTGAACAACGGCACTCGCATCTGGATCTACTGCGGCAACGGCACCCCGAGCGATCTCGGCGGCGACAACCTGCCCGCGAAGTTCCTCGAGGGCCTGACCATTCGCACCAACCGCACGTTCCAGGACGACTACATCGCAGCTGGCGGCAAGAACGGCGTCTTCAACTTCCCGGACGACGGCACCCACGACTGGCCTTACTGGGGCCAGCAGTTGCAGGCGATGAAGCCCGACCTCCAGCGGGTCCTGGGCGCCACGCCGACCGCCTCCTAGCCACGATCGTGAATCCTCTGCGGAAGTTCGAGCGCGATTCCGCAGAGGATTCACACGTGTCGGGGCCTAGTCCGACTTCTGCTCCGCCTCGGGACCCATGTCCTTCAGCTCGCGCTTGAGGATCTTGCCGGTCGGGTTGCGCGGCAGCTCGTCGAGGAAGATCACCTCGCGCGGCACCTTGTAGCGCGCCAGGTTGTCCTTGACGTAGGCCTTGATGGCGTCCTCGTCGACCGAGGCGCCCTCGGTCTTGACGACGAAGGCGCGCAGCCGATGGCCCCACTCCTCGTCCTCCACCCCGAGCGCCGTGGCCTCGACGACCTCCGGGTGCCCGCTGATCAGATCCTCGACCTCGGCGGGGAAGACGTTCTCGCCACCGCAGACGATCATCTCGTCGTCGCGGCCGCTGACGTAGAGCAAGCCGTGCTCGTCGAAGTAGCCGACGTCGCCGGAGGACATCAGGCCGTCGATGATCGCCTTGTGACCGCCGCAGGTGTACCCCTCGAACGGGAACGTGTTGCCCACGAAGATGCGGCCGACCTCACCCGGCGCCACCTCCTTGCCGTTGTCGTCGAAGAGCTTGACCTTCACGCCCTTGACGACGGGTCCCACCGTCGACGGGTTGATCGAAAGATCCTTCGGCCGTGCGATGGTCGCGAACGCGATCTCCGTCGACCCGTAGAGGTTGTAGACCACGGGGCCGAGATCCTTCAGCGCCCGGGTGGCGAGCTCGCCGCCGAGCTGCGACCCGGAGACGAAGACGATGCGCAGACTCGACAGGTTCGGCTTGGGACTCGTCTTCTCCAACTCGTCGAGGATCCGTGACAGCATCACCGGCACCACGACCACGGCGGTCACCCGGTGAGCCTCGATGTCGGCGAGCACGGTGTCGGGCTTGAAGCGGCGCCGCAGTACCAGGGTGCTGCCCAGCATCATGGCGATGGTCGCGTGCAGGAAGCCCAGGGCGTGGAACATCGGTGCCGGCAGCGACGTCACCTCACCCGACCGGAACGGCACGTGCGACAGCACGCCGCCGATGGGGGCCAACGACGGTGGGCTGCTTCGGTTGGCGCCCTTGGGAGTACCGGTGGTGCCGCTGGTCAGGATGATGATCTTGGAGTGCGCGCTCGCCTTCGGCGGCGGGCCGGCCTTGCTGCGGCGGATCAGGTCGGCCAAGGTCTCGTCGGTGCTCTCCGACGGCTGGTCGGGCTTGTCCGGATTGGTCGGCAGCGCACGGATCTTGCCCAGCTCCGGCTCGGCAGACGCGCACGCCTTCGTGTACTCGTCGTCGTGGATGATCAACTTCGCGCCCTCGCGCTCGGAGACCTCCTTGATCTGCGGACCGGAGAACTCGCTGTTGAGCATGATCAGGCGCACGCCGACCTTGGCGGCCCCGTAGAGGGCGATGAGGAACCAGCGGTGGTTGCGGATCAGCAGCGCCACCCCGTCACCGCCCCGCACGCCCATCCCGATCAAACCGTGGGCGACGGCGTTGGCCGCCTCGTCGAGTTCGGCGAACGTCACCTCCCCGTCGTCGTCGATGATGGCCGTGCCGGTGGGATTGCGCCGCGCGTTGAGCGCCGGAATCATCCCGATCTCGCCCCAGCGCCGGATGTCGGCGAGCATGGCGGCGACGTTCTGCGGCGGCTCGACCTTCAGGGCGCCCGCCTCGAACATCTTCCTGGCGTAGTGCAACTCGGCAGAACCTCGTTCGAGGTACTGCTGAACCTTGGCCGCTGCGTGCAGAGGCAGCTCTGTGAGGTTGGGCATGGCCCCACAATATGTGACCGTCGTCGCATGCGGGTGCGCGTGCCCGACCGAACGTGCATGACCGAACGCGCATCTACCATCGTCGTCATGGCCGCTGCGCTGTCGATGGACGTCGGCGGTCGAGTCCTGCGCGTCACCAATCCGGACAAGGTCGTCTTCCCCGCCGCCGACGGGCGGGCGGAGGTCACGAAGCTGGACCTCATCGAGTACTACCTCGCGGTGGCCGACGGCGCCCTGCGCGGGGTGGCCGGACGCCCCATGATCCTCAAGCGGTTCGTCAAGGGCATCGGCGAGGAGGCCGTCTTCCAGAAGCGGGCACCCGAGAAGAGGCCCGAGTGGATCGACGTCGCCGAGCTGAAGTACGCCTCGGGCACGTCGGCCAAGGAGGCGGTGCTCTCCGATGCCGCCGGTCTGGCGTGGGCGGTCAACCTCGGCTGCGTCGACCTCAACCCGCACCCGGTACGCGCCAACGACCTCGAACATCCCGACGAGTTGCGCGTCGACCTCGACCCCATGCCCGGGGTGGAGTGGGCCCAGATCGTGGACGTGGCCCTGGTGGCCCGCGACGTGTTGACCGATTACGGCCTCGTGGCGTGGCCCAAGACATCGGGTTCGAAGGGCTTTCACGTCTACGCCCGCATCGAACGAAGGTGGCCCTACCGGCAGGTCCGGCTGGCCGCCGAGACGATCGCACGCGAAGTCGAAAGGCGCGCACCCGATTTGGCGACCAGCAGGTGGTGGAAGGAAGAACGCGAGGGCGTCTTCGTCGACTTCAACCAGAACGCCAAGGACCGCACCGTCGCCTCGGCGTACTCGGTGCGCTCGCGGCCGGACGCCCGGGTGTCGACGCCGCTGCGGTGGGACGAGGTCCCCGGCTGCCGGCCGGAGGCTTTCACCGTCGCGACCGTGCCGCAGCGCTTCGCCGAGATGGGCGACCCGTGGGAGGGGATGGACGACGCCACCGGCGGCCTCGAGGGGTTGCTCGCCCTGGCCAAGGAGTTGGGGCCGGCCGAGAAGGCGCCCAAGGGCGCTCGCCGGGGCGGTGACGGGGCCGGTAACCGCGTGTCCACCAAGCCCCTCATCGAGATCGCCAGGACCAAGACCAAGGACGAGGCCATGGCCGCCCTGGAGTCGTGGAAGGCCAAGTACCCGGCCGCGGCCGACCGGCTGACTCCGGTCGACGTGCTCGTCGACGGCATGCGCGGTCCGAGTTCGATCTGGTATCGGGTGCGGATCAACCTGCAGCACGTGCCCGAAGGTCAACGGCCGCCGCAGGAATCGCTCATCGCCGACTACTCCCCATGGAAGGGCTACACGGGCGGTCAGGGCCGCCGGAGCTGACTGCTCCCCCGGGCGGTTTGCTGTCGGGCGCCGCGGAAGTCTTAACGATGTTTTAGGAGTTACTCCCCGGTACCTTATTTTGGCCCCTTACCTTGGGTTTCAGGTCGAAGTGACGGCGACGCCGCCAACTCATTCGGCAACTACCGAAGGGAGGCAGTGCCATGATCGCAACGAGCACCAGCTCATCGACGAATTCCCGCTTCCGCTATGGAAATCCGTCCGTCGAATGCAACGGCGCCGAGCTCCACAAGCAGTGCCGCCAGCTCGCCACCGTGCTGACCATCACCGGATCCATCGACGAGGTGAACGTCGGACAGGTGGTCGCCCAGGCCAAGGGTTGCATCATCGCCGAGAAGCCCTTCATCCTCGATCTCAGCGGCGTCAACTCCTTCGCTGCCCAGGGCATCGAATTGCTCGACGCCATCGACGAGGCCTGCTTCGCCGCCGGCGACGAGTGGTCACTGGTGATCAGCCAGGCCGTGTCGCGCACGCTTCGCCTCTGCGGCGTCGACGACGTCTTCCCGGCCACCCCGTCGGTTCCCGATGCGCTGCACCACTTCTCGGACGTGGCTGGCGAACGTCGCCGCATCCTCCCCATCCTCACCAAGTCCGCCTGAGCGAAGGAAGACACCACATGATCATCGACGTCCGCTGGATCCGTTTCCTGCTGCAGCGCCACCACAAGACCGCCCTGGCTCAGCCTGCCCGCTGATCCACGGGGTCGCCCCTACGAATCGACGACGCCCACCTCGGAGCCCCGCTCCCAGGTGGGCGTCTTCGTATGTGGAGCCCCCATTCGTCGCCCGAGGATTGAGTCGCCCACGGGTGGGTAACACAGTTCGGCACCACCGAGACGACGACGTCAACAGGCTGGAGGGCCGCGGCATGGGTTCGACCGAGAGCGCACCCACGGGGTCGACGGAGGCTCGAGAGAACGCACCCGGCCAGCTGACGGGGGCGGTGGTGGTGGTCGCGCTGGTCTCCGCGGTCTCCGGCATGCTCTACGGCTACGACACCGGCATCATCTCCGGCGCCCTGCTGCAGATCACCAAGGACTTCGGAATCGCGGAGGCGTGGAAGCAGGTCATCGCCGCGAGCATCCTGCTCGGTGCCGTCATCGGCGCGCTGACGTGCAGTCAACTCTCCGAAAGACGCGGCCGCAAGGGCACTTTGGTGATGCTGGCCGTCGTCTTCGCCGTTGGGTCGCTGTGGTGTGCGTTGGCCCCCAACCCCGTGTTGCTGTCGGTCGGGCGGCTGGTCCTCGGCTTCGCCGTTGGCGGTGCCACACAGACCGCCCCGATGTACGTCGCAGAACTCGCCCCGCCGAAGTATCGCGGACGCCTGGTGCTCTGCTTTCAGATCGCAATTGGCGTCGGCATCGTGATCGCGACCATCGTCGGGGCCTCGGAGTCGATTCCATGGCGGTGGTCGATCGGAGCCGCCGCGGTGCCTGCGGCGCTGATGCTGGTTCTGCTGCTGCGCCTGCCCGAGAGCCCGCGCTGGCTGGTCAAGCAGGAGCGCAGGGACGACGCCCGTGGCGTGCTCGACGGAGTCCGCCCCTCGGGCTACGACGTGTACGGCGAACTCGACGAGATGGCCGACCTGGCCCACGAGGAGAAGACGGCCAAGACTCGCGGCTGGTCGGGGCTGCGAGCGGCGTGGGTGCGGCCGGCCTTGATCCTGGGCTGCGGCATCGCCGTCTTCACTCAGCTCAGCGGCATCGAGATGATCATCTACTACTCCCCGACGATCCTGACCGACAACGGGTTCTCCGAATCGGTGGCACTGGAGGTCTCGGTCGCCCTCGGCGTCAGCTACCTGGTGGCCCAACTGGTCGGGCTGGCGATCATCGACCGGGTGGGCCGGCGACGCCTCACCCTGATCATGATTCCCGGGGCGGCGCTCAGTTTGTTCGTCCTCGGCTGGCTGTTCGTGTCCGGGAACAGTGGCCGCGAGTCCGTGCCCTTCATCATCGCCTGCCTCGTGGTGTTCATGCTGTTCAACGCCGGTGGGCTGCAGCTGATGGGCTGGCTCACCGGCTCGGAGACCTATCCGCTGGCGGTGCGGCCGGCCGGCACCGCGGCCCAATCCGCAGCGCTCTGGGGGACCAACCTGTTGATCACCCTGACGCTGCTGACGTTGATCAGCGGCATCGGAGTTGGCCCGTCGATGTGGCTCTACGGGCTGTTCAACGTCGCAGCCTGGCTGTTCGTCTACTTCAGGATGCCGGACCTGACAGGTCGGAGCCTGGAGGAGATCGAGTCGAAGCTCGGCGCGGGTGAGTTCACGCCGTCGGACTTCGCTAGGGCCTGAGTGTGGGCGGACCCGTCGTCACGAAATCGTGGTTTGACGACCGTTGACGACGGGGTAAATGGGCGTCGTGATCGAACGCGACGACCTCGTGGCTAACTCACTGCGGGAGGGTGGCCACACGATGGGGTTCACTCCGCCCGTCGGCGACCCCTCCCTGGAACTCTTCGGACACGGGTGGACCCCGGCCAAGGCCTCCTCGGCCGAGGTCGGCTCCTACCGCGGCCGACACCGCGCCGAGAACTGACTAGCGCAGTCTCGCCTTGAGATAGGGCGCCGTGCGGCTGTCCCTCGACGCCGCGACGTGCTCCGGTGTCCCTGCCGCGACCACGCGCCCGCCGTGCTCGCCCGCGCCGGGTCCGAGGTCGACCACCCAGTCGGCGCCCGCCACCACCCCCATGTCGTGCTCGGCGACGACCACCGTGTGTCCGGCGTCGACCAGCAGGTGCAACTGGCGCTCCAAGAGTTCGACGTCGGCGGGATGCACACCGGTCGTCGGCTCGTCGAGGACGTAGAACGTGTGCCCGCGGCGGGTCCGCTGCAACTCCGTTGCCAGCTTGATGCGCTGCGCCTCACCGCCGGACAGTTCGGTGGCGGGCTGCCCCAGCCGCAGATAGCCCAGGCCGACGTCGACCAGGGTGGTCAGACTGCGCGCCGCGGCCGGCACGTCGGCGAAGAACACCGCCGCCTCGTCGACCGTCATGGCCAGGACGTCGGCAATGGTGCGGTCGCGGTAGCGCACCTCGAGGTTCTCCGCGGAGTACCTGGCGCCGTGACAGGTCGGGCATGGTGCGTAAGTGCCTGGCAGAAATAGTAATTCGACCGCCACGAACCCCTCGCCCTGACAGGTCGGGCAGCGCCCCTGCGCCACGTTGAAGGAGAACCGACCCGCGCTCCACCCCCGTCGGCGCGCCTCCTCGGTGCCGGCGAACACCTTGCGGACCGCGTCGAACATGCCGGTGTAGGTCGCGAGATTGGATCGCGGTGTACGTCCGATGGGCTTCTGGTCCACGGTGACCAACCGGTCGACGAACTCGACTCCCTCGGCCGTCACCCCGACGCTGGCATCCACGTCGGCGTCGGCGACTCCCGCGTCGATGTCGACCGGGTCGCCGCCCTCGGCGTCGTCGGTCGTGACGTGGCCGAGATGGCGGGCAAGGACGTCTCCGACGACCTTGCAAACCAAGGTCGACTTGCCCGATCCGGACACCCCGGTGACGGCGGTGAACACCCCCAGCGGGATCCGCACCTCCAGATCACGCAGGTTGTGGAAGTTGACCCCGCGCAGGTGCAGCGACGTGGAGGCCACGCGCGCCGCCCGCGGCTTCGCCGACGCGTCGCCGAACAGGTAGCGGCGGGTCACCGAGGCGGACACGGCGGCCAGACCGGGCACGGGTCCGCTGTAGAGCACCTCGCCGCCGAGTTCGCCCGCGCCGGGACCGACGTCGACGATCCAGTCGGCGCGCCGGACCACGTCCATGTCGTGTTCGACCACGAACAGCGAATTGCCCGCGCGCCGAAGTCGATCCAAGACGTCGAGCAACGGTTCGGCGTCGGCGGGATGCAATCCCGCCGACGGTTCGTCGAGCACGTACAGGACGCCGAACAACCCCGCCCGCAACTGCGTCGCCAGCCGTAGGCGTTGCAGCTCACCGGGTGAGACCGTCGGCGTCCGCCGGTTGAGACTCAGATAGCCCAGACCGAGGTCGAGCAGCACCCGGATCCGCGCGACGAGGTCGGCCGCGATCATCGTGGCGACCTCGGTGAATTCCCCGGATTCGATGGACTCGTAGGCCGCGTCGACGTCGACCCGGTTCGCCGCGGGCTCCAACGCCGCGGCCAACGCGGTCAGCGGCATCGTCACCAGCTCGGCGATCGTGTGCCCGGCGAAGGTGACGCCGAGCGCCTCGGGCCGCAACCCCGATCCGCCGCACATCGGGCAGTCGACCGCGTCGACGAATTGCAGCACGCGCCGACGCATCATCGCGCTCTGCGAGTTGGCCAGCGTGTGCCGCACGTGGCGTTCGGCGCTGGAGAACGTGCCGTTGTAGAAGTAATCCGCGGTGACCGGATGCTGGCTTGGATCGATCTCCACCGTCGGCTGGTCGTCGGTGAAGAGAATCCAGTTGCGGGTGCGCTTGGGGAGCTTCTGCCACGGCACGTCGACGTCGTGGCCGAGGGTGATGAGGATGTCGCGCAGGTTCTGTCCCTGCCACGCTCCCGGCCACGCCGCGACGGCGCCCTCTCGGATCGTGAGCGTCGGGTCCGGAACGAGCGTCGCTTCGGTGACGCGGTGAATTCGGCCGAGGCCGTGGCACTCTGGGCACGCACCGATTGCGGTGTTGGGCGAGAACGAGTCGGAGTCCAGCCGGACGGTGGCGCCGGCCGGGTAGGTGCCGGCCCGGGAGTAGAGCATCCGCAACAGGTTCGACAACGTCGTCACGGTGCCGACCGTCGACCGCGAGGTCCCGGCGCCGCGGCGCTGCTGCAGGGCGACGGCGGGTGGCAGACCCGTGATGTCGTCGACCTTCGGGGCGCCGGCGGGCAGCAGCAGTCGCCGAGCATAGGGCGCGACGGACTCGAAGTATCGGCGCTGCGCCTCGGCGTAGACCGTGCCGAAGGCCAACGACGACTTGCCGGAACCGGACACACCGGTGAACGCGACGAACGCATCGCGGGGCGCCGCCACGTCGACCGTCCTCAGATTGTGGACCTGCGATCCGACGACTCTGACGAAGGGATCGACGTCTTCGGGCGGGGTGGGCACCCTGTCAGTGTGAGCGCAGGCTTGGCCGGGATCAAACGTCGACGAAAACGCCACTGGCACAGCACGATGAATGATCTTGAACGAATTTCGCGGGCCTGCCACGAAGCTGCCGCCGCGGTGGCAGGCTCGCTTCCATGGCATTCACATTGACCTATTCCGACGGACAAGAGACCGACTACGACGACGACACGGCGTGGGAGGTCGACGACGGCGTGCTCAAGATGGGACGGCGCGACGGTGAGTGGTCCGTCTACGTCTCCCCGAGTCATTGGGCCGTGCTCGAGGTGGGTGGGCGACGTCAGGAGGATGCCAAGGAGGGCTCCGACGACGCCAAGGACGAGGACGACGAGGACGCCGACTCCGAGCAGAAGTCCGAGGACGAGTCCGATGAGAAGGACCAACCCCGTCGGGATTGACCCCGCACAGGTAGGTAATGCGGTGCCCACAGGGGGAACGCCGCCGTCACGCGACGGATCCGGCCTCGCGACCAGGAGGAGATGATGAGTACAACCCCACCGTCGGCCACGGCGAAGCTCCTCTACCGCCCCGTGGGACTCGTCAGTTCGATTCTTGGCGGGTTGGTGGCCAGTGCCATCTTCAAGCAGGTATGGAAGCGGGCGAGCCCAGGTGACAAGCCGGACCCGCCGACGGCCTTACAGACCGAGTACCCGTTCAAGGAGATCTTGCTGGCCGCCGCCGTACAGGGCGTCGTCTACTCGGTGGTCAAGACGGTCATCGACCGCCAGGGCGCCCGCGCCTTCGAACGGTGGACCGGCGAGTGGCCCGGTAGCTGAGCCCGTCTCAGCCAGCAGCGAGCCAATCCACAGCTCCCCGAGGTGGTCTGCGTGCCACCATGCACCATGCTCACCACCCCGCAGCGATGGCGGTCGTCCCTCACGGTGGACCGGCCATCGCCGTCTTCGTGGGATCTCTCTTTTGCGCCGTCATCGCGGCGATGGTCGCCATGGAGACCAAGCGCCATGCCGTGGTGTGGGCGGCGTCGTCGTTCGTCGTCTGCTTGGTCGCGTTGAGCGCCGGGGTCGACGTCTTCACGCACTGAGCCTCAGTGAGATCGGTCACCCGTGTCGACCCCCAATTCGGCGACGTGGCCGATCGGAGCCGTGCTTCAGCGAGCGGCAAGGTCCGACACAGCAGACGTCCAGGAATATTTAGTTTTGCTAACGTAGTTTTCGGTCGTGGAGCCGACGACGCAGCACGTCGGCAAATCGACCAACTGGATGTCCGAGGAGACCCCAATGTCAACTCCCACCACCGACCGCCAAGCACGACTCGCCCGCCGTTTCGAGGAGCTGACCTCTCCCTCCGGCTCGGGTGACCCGCAACTCGTTGCCGCCCAACCTGATTCGGCGATCACCGCGGCCCTGAACGCCCCCGGCGAGATGCTCGCCGACGTGATCCGCATCGCGATGACCGGGTACGCCGAGCGCCCCGCACTCGGGCAGCGCGCCGTCGAGTTCGTCCCCGATGCCTCCGGGCGCACCGTCGCCTCGCTGCAGCCCCGCTTCGAGACCCTGACCTACCGCGAGACCTGGCAACGCGTGCGTGCCCTCGCCGACGCGCTGACCGGCAACCCCGTGCAACCGGGTGACCGCGTCGCGACATTGGGATTCACCAGTGCCGACTACGCCGTCGTCGACATGGCGCTGCCCCTGACCGGAGCGGTGTCGGTTCCGCTGCAGACCAGCGCCCCCGTGGCGCAGCTTGCCCCGATCCTCGTCGAGACCACCCCGGTGGCGATCCTCTCCAGCGTCGACCACCTCGACGACGCGGTCGAACTCGCGCTCACCGCCCACGCGCCGCAACGGCTGGTGGTGTTCGACTACCACCCCCAGGTCGACGACCACCGCGACGCGCTGCAGTCCGCCGCCGAACGACTCGCCGAGCTAAAGGTCGAGGTCTCATCTCTGCAGGACGTCATCGACGGTGGCGCCAGGCACTCCACTGCTGCGCAGACCCGCACCGGCGACGGCGACGCCCTTCGCCTGCTGATCTACACCTCCGGCAGCACCGGCGCCCCCAAGGGGGCGATGTACACCGACCGACTGATGGCCAACTGCTGGCGCGGCTGGTTCAGCCCGGAGTGGGACACCGAGAACAAGCTGCCCGCCATCACCCTGAGCTTCATGCCGATCAGCCACGTCATGGGCCGGGTCATCCTCTACTCGACCCTCGGCGCCGGAGGCACCGCCTACTTCGCCGCCAAGAGCGATCTCTCCACGCTCCTGGAAGACCTCTCGCTGGTGCGTCCGACGAAGCTCGACTTCGTCCCACGCATCTGGGAGATGCTGTTCCAGGAAGTCCAGAGTGAGACCGATCGGCGCGCGGGCGCCCTCGACGGCGCCGACCGCGCCGCCGTCGAGCGCGAAGTGATGGCCGAGCAGCGCACCAGTCTCGTTGGTGGACGGCAGTTCTCGGCGATCACCGGGTCCGCGCCCATCTCCCCCGAGCTGCACTCGTGGATCGAGGACTTCGTGGACGTCCACGTCCAGGACGGCTACGGCTCCACCGAGGCCGGCGTGGTCCTCGTCGACGGCGAGATCCGGCGCCCACCGGTGCTGGACTACAAGCTGGTCGACGTCCCGGACCTCGGCTACTTCGCCACCGACCGCCCGCACCCCCGCGGTGAACTGTGGCTGAAGACGGCCGACGTCATCCCCGGCTACTTCAAGCGCCCCGACGTGACGGCCGAACTCTTCGACGCCGACGGGTGGTACCACACCGGCGACGTGTTCGCCGAGACCGCACCCGACCACCTGGCCTACGTGGACCGCCGCAACAACGTCCTCAAGCTCTCCCAGGGCGAGTTCGTCACCGTCTCCAAGCTCGAGGCCGCCTACGGTGGCCACCCGCTGGTCCGCCAGATCTTCGTCTACGGCAACAGTGCCCGCTCGTACCTACTGGCCGTGGTCGTGCCGACCGACGACGCGCTCGCCGGCGTCGGGGGCGACGTCACAGCGGTCAAGCCGGTGCTGGCCGAGGCCCTACAGAGCGTTGCCCGGGAGTCCGGGTTGCAGGGATACGAGATCCCCCGCGACTTCCTCGTCGAAACGGCGCCGTTCACCCTCGAGAACGGACTGCTGACCGGCATCCGCAAGCTCGCGCGCCCGAAGCTCAAGGAGTTCTACGGCGAACGGCTCGAGCAGCTGTACGTCGACCTCGCCGACGGTCAGGCCGACGTGCTGCGAGCCCTGCGTCGCGACGGCGCCCAACGGCCGGTGGCCGAGACCGTCGGCCGCGCGGCGAGTGCGTTGCTGGGGACCGCCGCCGCCGACGTCGCTCCGGACTCCGCGTTCACCGACCTCGGTGGAGATTCATTGTCGGCGTTGACCTTTGCCAACCTGCTGCACGAGATCTTCGACGTCGACGTGCCGGTCGGCGTGATCGTCAGCCCGGCCAGCGACCTCGCGTCGGTCGCCGCGTACGTCGAGGCGCAGCGTGCCGGCGGCACCAAGCGGCCCACCTACGACGCCGTGCACGGCCGCGACGCCACGGAGGTGCACGCCCGCGACCTGACGCTGGAGAAGTTCCTCGACGAGGCAACCCTGGCTGCGGCGCCGTCACTGCCCGCGCCAACGGGCGAGGTCCGTACGGTGCTGCTCACGGGCGCCACCGGCTTCCTCGGCCGCTATCTTGCCTTGGATTGGCTGGAGCGGATGGACCTCGTCGACGGCAAGGTCATCTGCCTGGTCCGCGCCAAGGACGACGACGCGGCCCGCGCTCGACTCGACGCGACGTTCGACAGCGGGGATCCCCAACTGCTGGCGCACTACCGGTCGCTGGGCGACCACCTCGAGGTCATCGCCGGCGACAAGGGCGAGGCCAATCTTGGCTTGCCCCAGGCGACGTGGCAGAGGCTGGCCGACACCGTCGACCTGATCGTCGACCCGGCCGCGCTGGTCAACCACGTGCTGCCCTACAGCCAACTGTTCGGGCCCAACGTGGTGGGGACCGCGGAGTTGATCCGCATCGCCATGACGACCCGGATCAAGCCCTTCGTCTACATCTCCACGATCGGCGTCGGCGACGGGATCGAGCCGGGCCACTTCGTCGAGGACACCGACATTCGGGTGATGAGCGCGACCCGAAAGGTCAACGGCGACTACGCGAATGGCTACGGCAACAGCAAGTGGGGCGGTGAAATGCTGCTGCGCGAGGCACACGACCTATGTGGTCTGCCGGTGTCGGTGTTCCGCTGCGACATGATCATGGCCGACACCACCTACGCCGGGCAGCTCAACGTGCCCGACATGTTCACCAGGATGATGTTGAGCCTGGTGGCAACGGGCGTGGCCCCGACGTCGTTCTACGAGTTGGACGGCGGCGGACGCAGGCAGCGAGCCCACTTCGACGGGCTGCCCGTCGAGTTCATCGCCGACGCGATCGACACCATCGGCGGCCACGTCACCGGGTTCGAGACGTTCCACGTGATGAACCCGTACGACGACGGCATCAGCATGGACACCTTCGTCGACTGGTTGGTCGAGGCGGGCCATCCGATCTCACGCATCCCCGCGTACGGAGACTGGCTGGCGCGGTTCGAGACGGCCCTGCGGGCGTTGCCGGAGAAGCAGCGCCAGGCGTCGTTGCTGCCGCTGCTGCACAACTATCGCGCGCCTCAGCAACCGGTGAACGGATCCTTGGCCCCGGTGGACCGCTTCCGGGCCGCGGTACAGGAGGAGAAGTTGGGTCCCGACCCCACCGATCCCGACATTCCCCATCTCGCCGCGCCGGTGATCCTCAAGTACGTCACCGATCTGCAGCTGCTGGGGCTGCTCTAACCCGTCACACGAATATGCCCACCTCTGAGCGCCTTTGCTCCGAGGTGGGCATTCGTGTCGGTGGCCGAGCTCGAATCAGCTCGGCGGGTCAGCCGATCAGTAGTTGTTGCAGCTGGTCGCCACGGACATGATCAGTCCGTTGAACTGAGCCGCCTGCGGGAAGCTCCGCACGAAGTCGATCTTCTGCTGACGCTCGGGCGACCCGGGAGGCGAGGCGACGAGGCCCTGCAGGAACCCGTTCGCGGCAGGGTCGTTCTGCAGCGCGGCGGTCGCGACCGGATCCTGGGCGTTGGCCGCCGCGATCACCTGGGGGTAGGTGCAGGTCGAATTCAGGATCACGGCATCGCCGGGGGCCGCCGAGGCGATCCCACTCCCGGCCATCGCCGCGAGAGCCAAACCACCGAGACCAGCAGCCAATTTCATTGTCAAAGCCATTTCGTCCACCTTCCGACACGTATAAACGACGGCATCATCGAAGTGTCGTCACGAGTTTAACCGTCCGCCAAGCCCGCCGCGTTACATCTTCTCCCAGGGCAAAATCGCCGCGAGACGACGGGAGCGATTCATTGGTTAGCCACCATAGCCAATTTGCCGCACACCGCCGACGTGAAACCCGTTCCGACGGGCACGGGAGCGTTGAATCTCCCTGCCGCGGCGAGTTCGCTAACTTTCTCCCCTGTGGTCGTCACGTCAGGGCTTGAGCATGATCTTGACGGCGTCGTCCTGCTTCTTCTGGAAGATCTCGTAGGCGTGGGGCGCGTCGTCGAGCGGCAGGACGTGGCTGGCGAAGTCGTCGACGCCCAACGGATCGTCGTCGTCGAGCAACGGCATGATGTCGTCGACCCACCGCTTGACGTTGGCCTGACCCATCTTGAGCTGGACCTGCTTGTCGAACATCGTCAACATCGGCATCGGGTCCGCCACGCCGCCGTACACGCCGATGACGGAGATGTTCCCGCCGCGCCGCACGACGTCGATGGCGGAGTACAGCGCACCGAGGCGGTCGAGGCCCGCCTTCTTCATGAAGGGCTTGGCCAGCGCGTCGGGAAGCAGTCCCGTCACGTCTTGGGCGATCTTCGTGACCGGCGAGCCGTGTGCCTCCATGCCGACCGCGTCGATCACCGAATCGGTACCGCGGCCGTCGGTCATCGACCGGATCGCGTCGCCGACGGCGAAGTCGATCTCGGCCAGGTTGACGGTGCGGATGCCACGTGAAGCGGTGCGCGCGAGGCGTTCCGGCACGAGGTCGACGCCGATCACGTCGTAGCCGAGATGATGTGCGATGCGAGCCGCCATGTCACCGATGGGGCCAAGCCCGAGCACCGCGACGGTGCCGCCGTCGGGAATGTCGGCGTACTGCACCGCCTGCCAAGCGGTAGGCAGCACGTCGGACAGGTAGACGAAGCGCGAATCCGGTGGCCCGTCGGGCACTTTGATGTGGGTGAACTGAGCCTGGGGCACCCGCAACAACTCGGCCTGCCCGCCGGGGACCGCGCCGTAGAGCTCGGAGAAACCGAAGAGAGCCGCACCCATCCCCTGGTCTCGGACCTGCGTGGTCTCGCATTGCGTGTAGAGGTGCGCGTCGCACATGTAGCAGTGGCCGCACGAGATCTGGAACGGAATCACCACGCGGTCGCCGACCGCCAGGTTCGTCACGTCCTTGCCGACTTCCCGAACGACGCCCATCGGCTCGTGTCCGAGGATGTCGCCGGGCGTCATGAACGCGCCGAGCACCTCGTAGAGGTGAAGGTCCGAGCCGCAGATGTTGGTGGACGTGACCTCGATGATGGCGTCGTTGGGTTCCTCGATCTTCGGATCGGGGACCTCTTCGACCCGTACGTCGCGCTTGCCCTGCCAGGTAACTGCCTTCACCGTCTGCTCCGTCCGCCCTCGGCCCACCGCCTCGGTATCTGGCACGTACCCGCGCCTAGGTCGCCAAAACGCACTGGGAAGCAAGGGATCCGGACGAGTCCCGGGGGGAAGACGTCAAGCCGACGGGCGTCACTCCGCCTCGAGGTCCTCGGTGTCGACGAACAACAGGTTGTCGTCGTCGAGCATGACCGCCCAGCGGCGCGCGGGACCGGCGATGCGGTTGCCACCGATCTCGACCGGAATGCCGATGGACTCACCGAAGTCGTCGACGATGACACCGTGGACCTCGCGGTCGGAGCTGGGGTACACGCGCACGCGGGTGGTGATGCCGACACCGGCAGGCGAGTCGCCCTCACCGCTGGTCGTGTCGTCACTCATGGTCTTTCCCCCGTCTGTCGAAGTGGCCCCGACCATTCACATTCTGGACCACCGTACGAGGGCTCGACGACGAATCGACGGATATGACGTCTACGTCACGTCGGGGACGGGATTCCTTCGTTAGCTGGGACTTTGGCCGACACCCAGTTCGCGCAGCCGCCCGCGGTAGCGCTCGACGTTGGCCAGCTTCACTTCTTCGTACCCGCGGACCACGTCGGGTAGCGAGGCCACCTCGACCGCGTGTGCGTAGTCCCCCTCGGTCAACCCGGTCGCCAACCGCAGCACGAGGTCTTCGTACTCGTCGCGCAGCCGACGCTCCACCCGGCGGACGTGGGCGTAACCGAACGGGTCGAACACGCTGCCCCGCAACCATTTTCCCTTCGCGAGAACACGAAGTGCCACGTGCGACTTCGGGCCGAGGCCGATCTTCTTCGATCTGCCGAGCGCGCGCAGCACCGGCGGGTGCAGTCGATAGGTCAGCTCTTCACCGGTCGGAAACTCCGCCCGCACCTGGTCGAGGAAGCGTTGATCGGTGAGCAGCCGGGCCACTTCGTACTCGTCCTTGTAAGCGGTGAACTTGAACAAACCACGCGCGACGGCTTCGCTGAAGTCCGTGCGATCGGACACGGCGCGCTCGGCGGTCCAGACCCGGTCCAGCACCGCGACGTAGTGGCGGGCCACCCGCTCGCCCTGAAAGCCCACCAGGTCGGCCACCCGCCGCCCGATCAGATCGGCGACCCGACCGGTGAACGGGGTGCCGGCCAGCAGATGCGCCGGCGGCGGCGTCGGTTGACGAACCGGGGCGGGTGAGACCGCGTCGCCGAAGCGGGACGGATCGGCCACCGCGACACGACCCCACCGGAAGGCCGCCACGTTGGCCTCGACCGCGACACCGTTGATGCGGATGGCCTCCTCGATGCACTCCGCCGGAAGCCTCAGCGCCCCGGTTTGATGCGCGGCTCCGACGAGTAGGAAGTTGGCTGCCGCGGTGCTGCCGAACAACGACTGGGCGGCCGCCAGCGCGTCGAAGGAGTGCAGTTCGCGCGACGCCGTGTCCAATCGGTTCAACAGGTAGGGCGTCTCGGGGTAGGCGACCGACGCGTCGTAGACCATCGACCCCGTCGGCGTCTTGCTGGTCGACGCGACCGAGAGGGTTCGAGTGGGATCGCCGTACTCGAGGTTCTTGCCGTCCACTGCGGCCAGCAGGTCGAAGGCGACGATGCAGTCCGCCGCCCCCGGCGTGAGCCGGTTGGACGGCTCGAGCCGACCCGCCGTGAACCGCAAGTGGGACACCACCGGACCGGCCTTCTGGCTCAGCCCGATCTGGTCGAGGCTCTCCACCTCGTAGCCCGCGCGCAACGCCGCCGTCGCCAGCACCTGGGTGACGGTGACGATGCCGGTGCCGCCGATGCCCGCGAAGAAGACGTTGTGGGTCGCGGTGGGAGGTTCGACGTCGACGTCGGGTAGCGCCGGCGGTGGCGGCACGGCCCGCTTCTCGACGCGTCGTCCGGGTGCCACCTCGACGGTCACGAACGACGGGCAGTCGCCGTCCAGGCAGCTGTAATCGGTGTTGCACGACGTTTGGTCGATGCGCGTCTTGCGGCCGTAGTCGGTGTCGACCGGCTGCACTGACAGGCAGTTGGACTTCACGCCGCAATCTCCGCAGCCCTCGCACACCGCCTCGTTGACGACGACTCGGGTGGTGCGCACCGGCAGAGTGCCGCGCTTGCGGCGTCGACGCGCGTCGGCCGCGCAGTGCTGGTCGTAGATCAGGACGGTGACGCCCTGGACCTCTCGAAGCCGCTTCTGAGCCTCGTCCAATCGGTCGCGGTCCCAGACGATCGTGCCCTTGGCCAGCCGGGCCCGGGTGGCCCTGCGGCGATAGCGCTGCGGTTCGTCAGCGCACACGATGATCTGCTCGACGCCCTCTGCGATCAGCTTGTGCGTCAGCCTCGCGACGGTCAACGAGCCCTCGGCGTTCTGCGCGCCGGTCATGGCGACGACCTCGTTGTAGAGCAACTTGAAGGTGATGTTCACCCCGGCCGCGACGCACGCCTGTACGGCGAGTTGGCCGGAGTGGAAGAAGGTGCCGTCACCGATGTTCTGGAACAGGTGGTCGACGTCGAGGAAGGGTGCCTGACCGATCCATTGGCTGCCCTCACCACCCATCTGGGTGAGGCCGGTGACGGCGCTGTCGGAGCGCTGCGACATCGTCACCATCGTGTGGCAGCCGATGCCGCCGCCGGCCAGTGAACCCTCGGGCACCGCGGTCGACCGGTTGTGCGGGCAGCCGCTGCAGAAGTAGGGCGCGCGCGTCAGCGGCAGCACGTCGAGCGACAAGGCGGGCGGCGGCGGTTTCCGCAGCTCGAGCCGACCGGCCAGCACGCGGCGCAAAGGCGCGGCCAGCCGACCTGCGGTGAGTTCGCCGCCCGCGGGGATCAGCAGCCGCCCGGCGGCATCCTTCTTGCCCAGGATCCGGGGCGCTGCCGGCGTGCCGTAGAGGATCTCGCGCACCTGGGTCTCGACGAACGCCGTCTTGTCCTCGACGACGAGAATCTCGTCCAGCCCCGCCGCGAACGCCGTCACGGCGTCGGGACCCAGCGGGGTGGGCATTCCGATGCGCAGCAGCCGGACACCGGCGCGGTACAGCGCCGCGTCGTCTGCTCCGAGGTCGGCGAGCGCTTGGCGCGTCGCGTCGAAGGCCGGTCCCGTGGCGGCGATTCCGAACGTCGCGTCGGGCGGGTCGAGCTCGAGGACGTCCAGACCGTTGGCAGCGCCGTAGGCGCGCACCACCTCGGCGCGAGGGCCGTAGAGGTCGGCCTCGGCGTCCAGGCTGCTCGACGGTGCGGCCATCGGCCGTTGCCGGTAGACGAAGGGTCGGCCGTCCCACTGCACCTCGGGGACCACGACGTCGAGGTCGGCCATGGCGCCGTCGACGGACCAGGCGCCGTCGGCGACGTCGGCGACGATCTTCAGCGCCACCACGCAGCCCGACGCCCGCGACATCGCGACGCCGTGCATGGCCATCGTCACGATCTCGCGCGCAGTGCGTGGAAACAACACCGGGATGCCGAGCGCGGCCAGGGATCGTTCGCTGACGGCCGGCACGGTGGAGGACTTCGAGGCTGGGTCGTCGCCCACCAGGAGCAGCACTCCGCCCGCCGGGTTGACGCCGTACATGTTGGCGTGACGCAGCGCGTCGGTGGCGCGGTCGAGCCCGGGACCCTTGCCGTACCAGACGCCGACGACCCCGTCGTACTTCGTCGTCGTGCCGGTCGCCGCCGCGAATCCGGCGAGATCGGCCTGGCTGCCCCACACGGCAGTCGCGGCCAGCTCCTCGTTGAGGCCGGGAACGAAGGTGACGTCGTTGTCGTCGAGCACCTCGGGCATGCCCGCGAGCATGCGGTCGACGCCACCCAGCGGGCTGCCCTGGTAGCCGGAGACGAAGGTCGCCACCCGACGGCCCGCGCGCGCGTCCCGCTGGTGCTGCTCGACCAGTGCCCGGGCGATGGCTTGCACGCCGGTCAGCACGACGGCTCCCGATCCGGACCGATAGCGGTCGCCCAATTCGTAGGGCTGGCGGTCGGTCGGGCGGGTGTCGAGGTCCGTCATGGAAGATCACCACCTTCGGTGCAGTGGGCGTATTGCTGACTCAAGGGAACCACCGCGACGCATAGTGAGCAAGCAATGTCGCCTCCACTGAGCATGTTGCCCAGAACGCTTCGGGTGTGACGTGGAATACTGGGCGACATGGCGAAGCTCGACCGCACCGACGCCCGCATGATCCTGGCGATGTGTGACACACCACGCGCCACCGGCGTGCAGCTGGCGGCCACCCTCGGACTGGCGCGCAACACCGTGGCCGCGCGGCTGGCCCGCTGGGATGACGAACGCGTACTCGCCCCCGTCGACCGCTGCGTGTCCCCGCGCGATCTGGGCTATCCGCTCAAGGCGTTCATCTCGGCGGTGGTCGACCAGCATCGCCTCGACCAGGTGCTCGCGGAACTGGAGACCATCGCCCAGGTCACCCAGATCACCGGCCTGTCGGGGGCGGCCGACCTGCTGATCGGCGTCGTAGCCACCGACGCCGACGATCTCTACCGGGTCGCCGGACTGATCCTCGCGGTGCCCGGCGTCGAGCGCACCACCATGTCGGTGGCCATGCACGAGGTGGTCGCCCACCGCACCAGGCCGCTGCTGGAGAAGCTGGCTAAGCCCTAGCCAGCTCCTCGATTCGCTTGAGCGCCAACGCACACACCGGCAGATAGGCCGGCGCCCACGACGGCACGCCGAACGACACGCGGCAGCCGTCGGCGTGGTCAGTCACCACGTGCCGCGTCGCGGACACGCCGGCGACCCGCCACGCCCACGCCCGGCCGTCGTCGAATTCGGTGATCTCGAAGGGCAGCGGCACCCCGATCGGGGTCCACACCTTGCCGCGGGAACCGAGCCGCAGCGGGCCGGGGTCGTCGAGCTGGGCGCCTCGCACCGTCGGCCCCCATCGCGACCACTGCGAGAGATCGGTCAGCAACCGCCACGCCGATTCAGCGGGGGCGGCAATGGTGCGCGCCGTGGTCAACATCGGTGGGCACCCGGTGAGCTCATGACCTTGGTCTTCCCGGCCGACCGGGGGTCTAACCGTCAGGCCGCCTGGTCGTCGGTCCACGACTCCAGGAAGCGGTCGACCCATTCCGAGGAGACGAACTCGCCGTAACGGCGAGGCTGGTCGATCACCTCGAGGTCGGAGCGACCGTCGGCATCGGTGCTGGTGACGACCACGGGGCCGACGAAGATGTTTCCTGCGAAGGCCAACTGGCACGGGTCGCCGTCGATGGTCTGCACCTCGACGAAGTAGCTAACGTGGCCAGCCGGCCCCGCGACTCGCCTAAAGTGGCGAACTGCCGGATGTCTGTCGGACACGATCATCACCCCCTTCGGCACCCCAGATTGCGGCATTCCACCGTTGACGTCAACGGTGTTGACATAAGGAGTGCTGGTCGGTGGCGCAAGAGCGAAGACAGCCGGCAGCGGGTCGACAGCGTCGGCGCACCTCGCGCGGCACCGAACTCTCGCGCGACGTATATCTCGACGCTGCAGTCAATTTGATCGAGAACCGGGGCGCGGCGGCGCTGAGCGCCCGAACACTGGGCGCGGCGGTGGGCGCCGACCCCTCGGCCCTCTACCGACACTTCACCGGCGTCGACGACGTCGTGCGGGCGGTCGCCGACCGGATGATCGGCCTGGCCCTGGATCGGTGGACCGAGGGGCCGGATTGGCAGACGTCGTTGGCCGGGTTGGCGAGGGTCCTGTTCTCGGTCTACGCACGCGACTTTCCCCGCGCCGGTTTGGCGGTGGCGAGCAGGACGACGGGACTGCCCAACGAGATTCGCGCCGTCGAGCTGACGCTGCGCCTGCTGCACGAGGGTGGCTTCGACGACGAGGCCGCCGCGAAGTGGTTCGGCGCCATCTCCGGCTTCCTGCTCGGCCAAGCCATGCTCGAAGGTGCGGCGACCACCTTGCCGGCGGCGATTCAGACCACCGATCGGGCCGTGTGGCAGCAGTTGGCGACCCGCCTGCCCGAGGACGACCATCCCCACTCCCAGGCCTCGGCCACGCACCTTGGGGAGTACATGGTGGAATCGTCCTTCGAGTCGGCCCTCGAGCTGATCCTGACCGGTCTGGCCGCGGCGGCGCGCCGAGCGCCGTCAGACCGCGACGGTGCCGGTCTGGTAATGCCGGTCGCGCACACCAGCCAGGAAGCGCGAGATCTCGACGGCGGCCCGTCGGGCATGTGACGAGTCCACCAGGTCGAAGGCGTGTCCGGCCCGTGGAACCTCGCTGTACTCAACGGGATTGCGCGACACGGCCGACAACGCGGCATGGAACTGACGGGCCTCGTCGACCGGGATGATGGCGTCGTGCTCGCCGTGGATGAGGAAGAACGGTGGTGCGTCGGCGGTGATCCGGGCCATCGGTGAGGCCGCCGCGTAGACCTCCGGATGACGTGCCTGACTGCGGCGCACGACCACTCGTTCGAGGAAGCCCTGGAAGTTTCGCCGCGTCGGGGTCGAACGGTCTTCCCAGTCATAGCGGCCGTAGATTCCCACGACCGCGTCGACCGAGGTGTCGGCGTCGTCGTCGAGTTCGCCGCGGAACGCCGGCTCACCGGGAGTGAGTGCGGCCAGCGACGCGAGGTGGCCGCCAGCGGAACATCCTGCGATGGTGACGAATTGGCGGTCGCCGCCGTACTGGTCGACGTTCGCCCTGGCCCACGCGATCGCGGCGTTGACGTCCTGCACGTGCCGGGGCCAGCGATGCACCGGCGACACGCGGTAGTCCATGGTCAGGCAGACCCAACCCTGGCGCACCAGGTGCGAGAGCAGCGTGTGCCCCTGCAGCACCCGGGTGCCCTGCACCCACGCCCCGCCCGGCACGAACAGAAGCACCGGTGCGCCGGGCGCAGTGTCGGGGAGGCGCCAGACGTCGAGCAGCTGAGAGGGGTGACTTCCGTAGCGAATCGCGCTCGCGTACAGACACTTTCGTTTCTGACCTCGGGCGCGTAGATACGGCGGGACCCGACCGGCACTCTGGCTGCCCGGCTCGAGGGACACCGGAGCCGAGACGGCGGAGGTACGGCGACTCACCGCCGCGCGCGCCGCGGCGGGGGCGTAGTGCCCGGCCCACAGGGCCATGGCGGTCAAGCCGGCGAACGGCTCGAGGTGCTTGCCCACCACGGGCAGAGAGGAATACGCGCGCGTGGTGGCGAGCACCAGGTCGACCGGATGCAGACGTGCAATCCGCCGGTTCATCGAAGTGGTCATGGCTCCAGGCCTTCCGCTGACTGAAGTCGGACGCCGGCTCGTCTGCAGCGTTGGGCATGCAGTTACCCTCCACCGGTCGAGTCCAAACAACCCCGGGGTTCGCTGCGTAAGGTCGAGCGATGAGCAACGGCCGGACGAAGGTCCTGATCGTCGGTGGTGGATTCGGTGGACTGTTCTGCGCGCGCAGGCTGGGCGGAGACGACGTCGACGTCACCCTCCTGGACCGGGCGGCCTGCCACGTCTTTCAACCGCTGCTGTACCAGTGCGCGACCGGAACGCTGAGCATCGGGCAGATCAGCAGGTCGTTGCGCGAGGAACTCGCCGACCACCGCAACGTGACCACCCTTCTCGGCGAGGCAGTCGACCTCGACCCCGACGCCCGGCGCGTCACCGCCCGGCGCCCCGACGCCAGCACGTTCGACCTCGACTACGACGTGCTGGTACTGGCCGCCGGCATGCGGCAGTCCTACTTCGGCCGCGACGACTTCGCCAAGTGGGCGCCCGGGATGAAGACCCTCGACGACGCCCTGACCATTCGGCGCCGCCTGTTCGCGGCGTTCGAGATCGCCGAGACGCTCGCCCCCGGCCCGGAACGCGACGGGTGGCTGACGTTCGCCGTCGCCGGCGGCGGACCGACCGGCGTGGAACTGGCCGGGCAGATCCGGGAGATGGCCACCCGGGCGCTGGCCCACGAATTTCACAGCATCGAACCCGAAGAGGCGCGGGTGCTGCTGTTCGACGGCGGTGACTGCGTGCTCAGCAGTTTCGCGCCGGGTCTGGCCGCCAAGGCCGCCTCGATCCTCGAAGGCCTGGGCGTCGAGATGCACATGGGCGTCCACGTCACCGACGTCCGCCGCGACGGGATCACCGTCACGCCGAAGGCCGGCGGCCCGAGCGAGGAGCACGCCGCGCGAACGGTGCTGTGGACCGCTGGCGTGGAGGCCGTGCCCTTCGCCAAGCGGGTGGCCTCGGTGCTTGGTGCGTCGTCGGACCACGCCGGCCGCATCGCGGTCGAGGCCGACCTGACCGTGCCCGGCCACCCGGAGGTCTTCGTCGTGGGCGACCTGGTCGGCCGTGACCACCTCCCGGGGGTTGCCGAGAACGCCATGCAGGGCGGTCTGCACGTCGCGTCGTGTCTGCGCCGAGACCGCCGGGGCAAGCCCCGCAAGCCCTTCCGATACCGCGATCTCGGTTCGGCGGCCTACATCAGCCGCGGCCACGCTCTGCTGCAGGCCGGGCCCGTCAAGCTCACGGGCTTCCTCGGGTGGGTCGGCTGGGGTGTCATCCACATCGCCTTCCTCACCGGCGTGCAGAACCGCGTCAGCACCGTGGCCACGTGGCTGGCCACCATCGCCCGTGCCCGACGCACCGATCGCACCTTCATGCTCGGAAGCGCCAACACCCCCGAGCAGCCCTACACCTGGGCCGCGTGCGGTCCACACGCGCTCGAGTCCTCTTAGTCACGGTGCACTCGTGGTGATTGGCGGGCAATCCGTCTGGGTACCCGCACGTCACAGGCGGTCGACGTGCCGCCCTGGACGAAAGGCCCGGCCCATGAGCGTGGTCGAACGAGGCACCGCACGGTGCCCCCGGTGCATGGTTCAAGCTGACTACGCGTTCCAAGAGGGTGAGGGCGGCTTCCTCCGGTACGAAGTGTCCTGTGGCCCATGTGGTTACGAGTACGTGGAGGATTGCACGTCACCCGGTTCGTCCGCGGCCTGACGCGCCGCCGACGCCGCCGACGATGGCCGACATCACCAGGCTGATCCTCGCCGACCACGAGTGGTTTCGCGAGCAGTTCGCCAAGTTGGACTACCTCCAGGCCCGTCCACACCCAAGAGCCGAAGACCTGCAACGGGTGTGGGGCCCGCTGGCCGACAAGCTCGACGTCCACGCCTATGCCGAGGAGTCGATCTTCTACCCGCAGCTTCTGCAGCGTGGGGAAGACGACCCCGAGGGCGAGACGCTCGACGCGATCGGTGACCACAACGACATCCGCGATGGCGTGCGGGACGCGAACGCCGCCGACGCCGGCTCCGACGAATGGTGGGCGGCCGTCGGCCGCGCCCGGAAGGCCAACGACGAGCACATGGGCGAGGAGGAGCGGGAGGGCTTGTCCGATTTCCGCAAACACGCCCCCGCCGGTCTGCGGGAAGCACTCGGTCGGCAATACGACGCCTTCATGACCAACCACCCGACCACCCGGGGTCTGGACATCACCGACCGCGATCCGCAGGCCTACGTCGACGCCGTCGAGGGTGCAACCGGCACCTCGACGGACACGTCACTGGGCATTGGGAGCCTGAAGGGCACGTGAGCCGCCGCCATGGAGCATGCTGGTGCCATGAGTCCAGCGGGTAGACACTGACGTGGCGTTACAAGATCAACTGATGGCAGCGGTCGGCGACCGGCGAGGGCTGGCCGCCGCCGACCAGCTGTGCGTCGCATGCGTCATGCTGTTCGACGTGGACGCCGCTGCGATCTCGGCGGTCTTCGACGGGGCCAACATGGGAACCATCGGGGTGTCGAGCCCGATGGCGCGAGAGTACGACGAACTGCAGTTCACCTACGGCGAGGGGCCTTGTCTCGACGCCGTCGAACGACGGACCCCCGTGGTCGCGACGGACCTCGCGGATCCCGACGAGGTGCGCTGGCCGGCGTTCCGACCAGCCCTGGTGGCCCACACCATCCGCAGTGTCTTCGCCGCACCCGTCGTGGTGGCCGGCGAATACGTCGGCGCCCTCGACCTTTTTCGGGCCCTTCCCGGCGCTTGGCGTGCCGAGACCTCGGCGGGCGCACTGGTGGCAGCCCAGCTGGCGACGATGCCGTTCATGGACCTACTCGCCGAGGAGTCGGTCGCAGCAATCGCCGACCCCGCCAGCGACGCCTGGGCGGAGTTGTCGCAGTTCGCCCGGGCCGAGGTCAGCCAGGCCACCGGCATGCTCGTCGCCCAACTCGACGTCACCCCGACTCAGGCGCTGGTGCGCCTGCGGGCCCACGCCTACGCGACCGGACGCAGCGCCAGCGAGGTCGCCCGAGACATCATCGAACGCCGCTTGCGGCTGGATGCCGACTAATGCGGAGAACTCTGGTTGCCGGGGGTGGGGCACCGTGACGGAACTCCCGCGGGAGGCCCAGGTCCTGGGAGCGGTGGTCACACTGGTGGACACCCTGCTCGACGACTACGACGTGGTCGAGCTCCTGACTCAGCTCACGGAGAGCTGTACTCAGGTGCTCGACATCCACGCAGCCGGACTGCTGCTGGCCGACCTTCGCGGTGAGCTGCACCTGATGGCGGCCACGCCGGACAGCTCGCGGATCTCGAGTTGTTCCAGCTACAGGCCGAGCAGGGGCCGTGCCTGGACTGCTTCACGACGGGCCAGCCGCAGTCGGTCGCGGACGTGCGCGACGCCGCCGACCGATGGCCCCGCTTCGCCGAGGCCGCCACGAGCGCCGGCTTCGCCTCGGTGCACGCGCTGCCGATGCGCGCCGGCGGAACCGTGCTCGGCGCCATGGGGCTGTTCGGGACTCGGGTCGGCGTCCTGAACGAGGCCGATCAGCTCGTTGGCCAGACCCTCACCCACGTTGCCTGCGTGGCGGTCCTCCAGGAACACTCCCCCAGCCCGGCCACGGTGCTGCCGCACCTGCACCACGCGCTGAAGAACCGCGTCTTCGTCGAGCAGGCCAAGGGCTTCCTGCGGGAGCGTCTCGGCATCTCGGTCGAGGCGGCGTTCGTCTTGCTGCGGCAGTACGCCCGCGTACACGGTGAGCACCTGAGCGACGTCGCCCGGCGACTGGTGGCAAGTCCGGCCGAGCGCGGCCCAATCCTCGACGCCATGCGGCGGCTTCGGGTCTGAGGTCGGCGATCACAGTCCGTTGCGCGCGGCGGATTCGACGGCCTCGGTGACGGCGTTGATGAAGGGATTGTCGAGCTTCCAGCTCTGCCAGTACAGCGGGACGTCGAGATGGGCGTCGGTGATCGAGACCAACGAACCCCGACCGAGGTCCGCCTGGGCCTGGCGTTCGGGGAACATTCCCCACCCCAGGCCGGCGCGAACCGCGGCCGTGAACCCCTCAGCGGTGGGCACGTAGTGCACGGGGCGTTCGAGCACGCGGCGAAAGACGCGCCGCGACAACCGGTCCTGCAACCTGTCGTCGCGGTTCCAGGCCAAGGAGGGGGCACCCGTGGCACCGGCCGCGGTGAAGCCGTTGGGTAGATGCCGTTCGACATAGGAGGGACTGGCCACCGCGCGATAGCGCATCATGCCCAGCTGAAGCACGCGACATCCTGGAACGGGCGTGCGCTCCGTGCTCACCGCACCCATGACCACGCCCTCGCGCAGCAGTGTCGCCGAATGGTCCTGATCCTGGATGCGGATGTCGAACAACACGTGTGGCAGCTCGCCGAAGACCGCCGTGAACCACGTCGACATCGAGTCGGCGTTGACCGCGATCGCCGCCCGGGTGAGATGACCCCGCTCTCCGGTCGCCTCGGCGAGCGAGGCGGCCTCCAGCATCGCCGTCTGCGCCGCCAGGCGCAGCAGTGGGACACCGGCAGGCGTTGCACGACATGGTTTTTGGCGAACCACCAAGACCTGGCCGACGCGCTGCTCCAAGGACTTGATGCGCTGGCTCACCGCCGACGGCGTGACGTGCAGGAGTTCGGCGGCGGCGTCGAAGCTGCCCGCCTCGATTACCGCCGCCAATGCGGCGAGCTGATGAGCGTCGAGTCGCGAGTGGTGATCCGAGCGGGACATGGGTACATCATGGCGCTGGCTGGCAGATTAGCAAGATTCATGCTGACGAAGAATCCTTAGCTGTACTGCCCACCTCGGGGTCCATAGGCTCGCTGCATGACCTCGCCGCTGCTCGTCGGCTTCCTCGCCTCCTTCACCCTGATCGCCGCCATCGGCGCGCAGAACGCGTTCGTCCTGCGGCAGGGCATCCGGCGCGAGCACGTGCTTCCGGTGGTCGCCCTGTGCACGCTGTCGGACGCCGCCCTGATCGCCGCGGGCATCGCCGGGGTGGGCGCGCTGATCGCCGCGCACCCCGCCATGCTTCGCGTCGTGACCTACGGCGGTGCCGCGTTCCTCGCCGGATACGGCCTGCTGGCCGCCAAGCGGGCATGGCGACCGTCGGCGCTGACACCCACGGACGCGACGCCCGCCCGACTCGGGGGAACACTCCTCACCTGCGCGGCACTGACGTTCCTGAACCCGCACGTCTATCTGGACACCGTCGTGCTGCTGGGGGCGCTGGCCAACGAGCACCACGACGGACGCTGGGCGTTCGGCGTCGGGGCGGTCACCGCCAGCGCGGTCTGGTTCACCGCGCTGGGCTTCGGCGCCCGGCGCCTGTCCGGGTCGTTCGCCAAACCGGTCACCTGGCGGGTGCTCGACGGCGTCATCGCTGCCACCATGATCGGGCTGGGCGTGATGCTCGCAACGCGTTAGGGCCCGACGACCACGCCGAAGAGGTTGCCGGGGAAGCAGACGGCGCCGTTGCACCACGTTCCGTACGAACCCAGCCCGGGTTGGACCGGAGGAGGCGCGTCGGTGCCGCGGATGTCACCCTGCGCGCAGACGACCGTGCCGCTGGAGTCGTTGCACCCCGCGACCGCGGACGGCGCCGCCGCCAGACCAGCCGCCGCGACACCGACCGTCACGACCGTCACGGCCCAGCGCCGGCGAATTCTCATGATCACTCCCGAGGTGTCCTCCAAGCATGCACCCGCACGAGCCATCATGGTGTCCATGAGCCCAAAGAAGTCGGTCTTCATCACCGGCGGCGCCGCCGGCATCGGCCGCGCCACCGCCCTGTCCTTCGCGAAGAAGGGTTACGTCGTCGGCGCCTACGACATCGACGAGGTGGGCCTCAAGAGCCTCGCCGACGAGATCGAGGACCTCGGCGCCACCGCGGTCACCGGTCACCTCGACGTCACCGACGCCGACGAGATGGCCCAGCGGGTTGGCGAATTCGCCGCCGCCGCGGGCAACCGACTCGACGTGATGATCAACAATGCCGGCATCCTGGTCGCCGGGCGCTTTGAGGAGATCGCCGTCGGGACCCATCACAAGGAGATCGACATCAACACCAAGGGCGTGGTGAACGGTCTGCACGCCGCCTTCCCGTACCTGCGGTCGACGCCGGGCGCGGTCGTGGTGAACCTGTCCTCGGCGTCGGCGATCTACGGTCAGGCCGAACTCGCGAACTACAGCGCCACCAAGTTCTTCGTCCGCGCGATCACCGAGGCGCTCGACCTGGAGTGGAAGCGCTACGGCATCCGGGTCGTCGCGATGTGGCCGCTCTACGTCCAGACCGCGATGACCACCGACGTGAAGACGGGGACGACCGACTCGCTCGGCATCCGGTTGACGGCCCAGGACATCGCCGACGACATCCTGTCCGCCGTCGACCCGTCCTGGCCGCGCCGCCTGATCCACCAGGTGCACTTCCCCGTCGGGTCGCAGGCCAAGACCCTGGCGGTGGGCGCCAGGTTCTCTCCGGCGTGGCTGACCCGGCTGGTCAACAAGCGTCTCGCGCACAGCTGACGCGCGTCGCACCGACGGAATTGACACCTGTCAAGTCGGCCTCTAGCTTGACCGGATGAGCGGGACCGATGCCGACACGCCCCTGGTCGCCCTCGCGCCCAGGGCCCACCCCGCCCGTCTGGTGGCGACGAACTATCCGGTGCGCGGTTCGGTGGAGGCCCGCTACGGCGACATGGACGCCAACGGCCACCTCAACAACCTCGCCCTGGAGTCGCTGCACGAGAACACTCGCGCGCTGCTCAACGCACGCGTGATGCCGGGCATCTACGACCGCGGGCAGCGACGCATCCGCCTGGTGTCGGCGACCAACGTCGTGCACTTTCTCGAAGAGGCGTTCTGGCCCAACACCATTGGCACCGGGATAGGCGTCGGGCGACTGGGCCGGACGTCCTTCGTCGCCTCGACGGCCCTATTCGTCGGCGGCGACTGCGTCAGCCTGTGCGACACGGTGCTGGTGACCCTCGACGAGAACGGACCGACCCCGATTCCGGCGTCGGCACGCGCGCAACTGGAAGCGCTGACGCTCTCGGGGTAGTCAGCTCTTCTTGCTGGGGATCACGATCACCACGATGAGCGTGAGGATGCTGAAGAACAGCCCGAGGATGCCCCAGCCAATCGCGCTGCGGCCCTTGGTTCCTGCGATCACCGCGCAGATGATCGCGGCGATGACGCTGCCGATCGCCACGAAGATGCCCTTGATGCCCCGCAGGATGAAACCCGCCGCCTCGACGTTGTCCGAAGCCAGTAGTACGACGTCGTTCAACATTGCCGGCGCCTCCGCGGTGAACCTCACCGGCGTCGGTCGCCGGCGACACCGGGTACCCGCGTCACCGTCAGCGAACCCCAATGACCCCCGATGCGCTCGAATCCCCAGCAAGCTCCCAGCCGAACCTCTGAGCCGGTGTGTTCGGCCAACCGGCCGCCGGGCGGCGAGATACGCTCGCCGCGTGCCACCACCAAGGTCTCGACGGAGTTTCCTGGCGATGACCGCGGGTCTCGCCCTCACCGCCGTGGCCTGCGGCTCCGACAAACCCGGCACGGTAGCCGGCGACGGATCGGTGACCGTCACGCACGCCTTCGGCGAGACCAAGATTCCGTCGGCGCCCAAGCGCGTCGTCAGCGCCGGTCTGACCGAGCAGGACGACCTCCTCGCGCTCGGAGTGGTGCCCGTCGCCGTCACCGACTGGTTCGGCGGCGAACCATTCGGCACGTGGCCGTGGGCCCTGCCCTTGCTCGGCAACGCCCAACCCGTCGTACTCAACCTGTCGGGCGGCGTCGACGTCGACCAGATCGCCACCCTCAAGCCAGATCTCATCGTCGCCACCAACGCCGGACTCGACCAGGACACCTACGACAAGCTGTCCAAGATCGCTCCCACCGTCGCCCAGTCCGGCCAGTACGCGTTCTTCGAATCCTGGCGCGACCAGGCCAACACCATCGGTCAGGCGGTGTTCAAGTTCGACGACATGACCAAGCTGGTTGCCGCCGTGGACGCCAAGTTCACCGACGTCGGAAAGAACAACGCCAACTTCAACGGCAAGAAGGCCGTACTGGTCAACCCGACGACCTTCGACGGCCGGTACGACCTCACCCCGCCCGGGTGGCGCACCGAGTTCCTCACCCAGATGGGCTTCGCCGTCCCCGACGAGATCAAGGGCTTCGTCAAGGACGACGCGGTGCGGGTGCCACCGGACAAGCTGGCCTCGGTCCTCGACGCCGCCGACGTCGTCATCTGGACCACCCAGAGCGACGAGGAACAGGCGGGATTGGTCGCCGACCCGACGTTCGCGGCGTTGAAGTCGACGCGCACCGGACACAACGTGTTCACCGGCAAGGATCTCGCCGGCGCACTGGCGTTCTCGTCGGTGCTGTCGCTGACCGTGGTGGCCGATCGGTTACCGCCGATGATCTCCAAGGTGCTCACCTGACAAGATGACCGGGTGACAACGCCTGAAAGAACCGACCAGCGCCCAGGATTCGCACAGGTGGGATCCGCCTACTATCCCGTCCTCGTCGCCGTGTTCACGGCCCTGGTCATCATCTCCAACGTCACCGCCACCAAGGGCGTCGCGTTCGGGCCGATCCTGACCGACGGCGGCTTCATCGTGTTCCCCCTGACCTACGTGATCGGCGACGTGCTCTCCGAGGTCTACGGTTTCAAGGCCGCCCGCCGGGCGATCCTGCTGGGATTCTCGATGAACGTGCTGGCCGCCCTGGCGTTCTGGGTGACCATCTACCTGCCCGCCGCCGACTTCTACGAGAACCAGGCCGCGCTGGAGAACGTCGTGCACGCCTACACCCAGTTGATCGTCGCCGGGCTCGCGGGATTCCTGGTGGGGCAGACCATCAACGCGTGGGTCGTGGTGGCGATCAAGGAGCGCACGAAGGAGAAGCACCTGTGGGCGCGCCTCGTCGGGTCGACCTTCGCCGGCCAACTCGGTGACACCCTGGTGTTCTGCAGCATCGCGGCAGGTGCGATCGGCATCACCACCTTCCACGACTTCGCCGTGTACACCGCGCTGGGGTGGCTCTACAAGACCGCCGTCGAGGTGGTGCTGCTGCCCGTCACCTACCGGGTGATTGCGGTGATCAAGCGCCGGGAACCCACGTACGAGCCCGCCATCTAGAGACAGCCGCGATGATCCACGACTACGGAGACCAGGCGCTGCTGCTCGACGTCGACGACACGGCTGACGTCCTGGCTTGGTGCGACGCCGTGCGCGGCGCCGAGTTACCCGGCGTGGTGGACATCGTGCCGGCGGCCCGCACCGTGCTGTTGGTGCTCTCAGAGGCCCGACATCGGGCCCCGACCAGAGCCCGTCTCGACCGGTTGCGGGTGTCCCGCGCCGACGCCCAACCCGCCGACCGCGGCGCCGTCGTCACCCTCGACGTCGTCTACGACGGCGAAGACCTCGACGAGGTGGCCCGGCTCAGCGGTCTGTCCCCCGATCAGGTCGTCGAGGCCCACACCGCCGCGACACTGCGCGTCGCCTTCGGCGGATTCGCCCCGGGATTCGCCTACCTGGTCGGCGGTGACGAGCGGCTGCACGTACCCCGCCGCGCGGAGCCGCGCACCAGGGTGCCCGCCGGATCCGTCGGGCTGGCAGGCGAATTCAGCGGTGTGTACCCACGGGAGTCCCCCGGCGGCTGGCAGCTGATCGGCCGCACCGACGCCGTCCTGTGGGACGTCGACCGCGACCCGCCGGCGCTTCTGGTGCCGGGCAGCTGGGTTCGGTTCAGGGCCGTCGGGTAGGCGTGATCGGTGACCACCCTGGAAGTCCTGGCGACCGGACCGCTGGCGCTGATCGAGGACCTGGGCCGCCCCGGTCTCGCGCACCTGGGCGTCACGCGGTCCGGTGCCGCCGACCGGCAGTCGCACACCCTGGCCAACAGGCTGGTCGGCAATCCGCCAGACCGCGCCACGATCGAGATCACCTTCGGCGGTTTCTCCGCCCGCGTCCGCGGCGGTGACCTCGCCGTCGCCGTCACCGGCGCCGATGCGGTTCCGTCCGTGGACGGTCTCGCCTTTGGCGTCAACGGCATTCAGCACGTCCGCGACGGTCAGGTGATCACCCTGTCGACGCCGCGCACGGGGCTGCGCAGCTATCTGGCGGTCCGCGGGGGCGTGGACGCCGACACCGTCCTGGGCTCCCGCAGCCACGACGTGCTCTCGAGGATCGGACCGCGGCCGCTGCGGCCCGGCGACCAACTCGCCGTCGGCGAGCGCGCCGAGGAGTTCCCCGAACTCGACCAGGCGCCCGTCGCACCCATCGCCGCGGGAGGTCTGCACCTGACGGTGGTGCCCGGACCGCGAGACGACTGGTTCGGCGACCCCGACGCGCTGGTTCGCACCGACTGGGTGGCATCGGATCGCAGCGACCGCGTCGGGATGAGGCTGACGGGAGATCCGTTGACGCCGCGCGACCCCGATCGACAGCTTCCCAGCGAGGGCGCGGTCCGCGGGTCGATTCAGGTGCCGCCCAACGGCTTACCCGTCATCCTCGGGCCCGATCATCCCGTGACCGGCGGGTACCCGGTGATCGGGGTCGTCGTCGACCGCGACGTCGACCGGGTCGCACAGGTCCGGCCGGGTCAGCAGGTCCGGCTGCACTGGTCCCGCCCGCGCGAGTGACGGTTCTCGGCGTGGTCATACCCTGGCTCGTCGCATCCTGGTAGGAACGAGGTGTGCTGCACACCGCGCGCTTGGTTCACACCTCCGATCTCGACGCCGAGACCCGGGAGGACGCGCGGCGGATGCTCGTCGACGCCTTCGCCGACGGAGAGGTGGACTTCACCGACGCAGATTGGGAGCACGCGCTCGGAGGCATGCACGCCCTGATCTGCGTGCGTGGCGCGCTCGTCGCACACGGAGCAGTGGTGCAGCGCCGGATGATCCATCGGGGCGCCGCACTGCGCTGCGGATACCTCGAAGGGGTCGCGGTCCGGGAGGACTGGCGCGGGCAAGGGCTCGCGATGGCAGTGATGGACGCCCTCGAACAGGTGCTGCGCGGGGCCTACCAACTCGGAGCGCTGAGCGCGTCGGAGGCGGGCCGGCACGTGTACGACGTGCGTGGGTGGCAGCCGTGGCGGGGCATGACCTCGGTGCTGAGCCCGGAGGGCGTGGTCGCCACACCCGATGACGACGCCTCGATCTTCGTGCTTCCCGTCACCGCGGACCTCGACACGACCGGCGAGATCACGTGCGACTACCGCGACGGCGACGTGTGGTGACCAGAGGATTCGCATCTCACCGCGAGATGGCGGCACCTCTGACCGGATTCCGGGTGGCGGTGACCTCGGCTCGCCGAGCCGACGAGTTGAGCACATTGCTGCGCCGCCGCGGAGCGACCGTCACCAGCGCCGCAGCCATCGAGATGGTGCCGCTGCCCGACGACGACGAACTGCGCGTGAACACCGAGGCGCTGATCGCCGTACCTCCCGACGTGGTGGTGGCGACGACGGGGATCGGGCTGCGAGGCTGGATCGCCGCCGCCGACGGTTGGGGACTGGCGGCCGACTTGACCGCCGCGCTGAGCACGGCGCGAATCATCTCCCGCGGACCGAAGGCCACCGGTGCGCTGCGAGCGGCCGGACTGCCCGAGGAGTGGTCACCGGAATCCGAGTCGTCGCGCGAGGTGATGCAGTATCTGCGCGAGGGTGGCGTCGAGGGGCTGCGCGTCGCCGTGCAGCTGCACGGGGCGACCGCCGACTGGGATCCGTTTCCGGAGTTCCTCGACGAACTGCGGGCGGCCGGGGCCGAGGTCGTACCCATCCGGGTGTACCGATGGCACCCCGTGCCGCGCGACGGCGCCTTCGACGCGCTGGTCCTCGGCGTGGCCGAGCACCAGTTCGACGCCGTGAGCTTCACCTCCGCACCTGCCGTCGCCGCGACCCTGATGCGGGCCAAGGAACTTGGCGTCGAGGACGAGGTGCTCGACGCCCTGCGGACCGACGTCCACGCGATGTGCGTCGGCCCGGTGACGGCGCGCCCGTTGATGCGGCTCGGCGTGCCGACCTCGGCCCCCGAACGGATGCGGCTCGGGGCTCTGGCGCGGCACATCACCGACGAGCTGCCGCTGCTGCAGTCACGCACGGTGACGGTGGCCGGTCACGTACTGGAGGTCCGCGGCACGTGCGTGCTGGTCGACGGGGTGGTCAAGGATCTGCCGCCCGCGGGCATGGCCACCATCCGCGCGCTGGCCCACCGACCGGGACAGGTCGTCTCGCGCGGTGACCTCCTCGGCGCGCTGCCGGGTGGCGGCACCGACACCCACGCCGTGGAGACCGCGGTGCTGCGGCTGCGAACGGCATTGGGCGACAAGAACATCGTGGCAACCGTAGTGAAGCGCGGCTACCGGCTGGCCGTCGACGAGGGTGCAGCGTGAACCTCCTGCCGTAAGCCCACCCCGGCAAGACGCGGCTGATCGACCACACAGTGCCGCGATGCGCCGGCCAGGACTACGGTGAGCGGGGTGGCCCTGGAGACCTACCGCTACCTGCGCGGCGGCATGGCAGTGATGATCGTGCTGCTGGGGACGGCAGTGCTGATCGAACGGTCGCGTGCGACGTGCTGGCAGACCTCCATCAGCGCTTACTACTACACCTCCGCCCACGCGGTCTTCATCGCCGCGCTGTGCGCGCTGGGCGCGATGCTCATCGTCTACAAGGGCAGCAACGACACCGAGGACGTTCTGCTCAACCTCGCGGGCATCCTGGCCTTGATCGTCGCGATGGTGCCGACGTCACGACCGTTGCTGCTCTGCGGCCCTGCGGATCTCGACGCAAGCGGTAGCTCCGCCATCCCGAACACATGGGCGGTCGTCGTCGCCCTGGTGGTGTCGCGAGTCGGGGCGTGGTGGATGCATCGGCGCACCGGGACCGCCCGATCCCGCAGTGCGCTGGGCATGGCCGCGACGTGGACACAGCGCCTGCTGTTGGCGGTGGGTATGGCTGCATTGGTGTTGGCGCCCCGATGGTTTCGCGCCAATGCCCACGGTGTGGCGGCGACGGCCATGTTCGCCGCAATCATCGCCACCGTGGCGATCACCGCACTCGTCGTCGACGCCGGCAGCTACCGGTGGGTCTACCGGTCCATCCTGGCGGCGATGGTGCTCACCCTCGCGGCGGCGGTGGGCCTGCACCTCGCCCTGGACGGGTTCAACCACGCCGTGATCGTCGTCGAGTCGTTGCTCGTCGTGGAGTTCGCGGCGTACTGGATGGTGCAGACGGTCGAACTGTGGGGCACCACAGCGCGCGTCGGCGCGGTCACGCGCTACGACACCCGTCTGCTGCGTGCCCTCTAGCACTCGGCACCGACATCTCCGCCGACTGAGGCGGGGTTGTCCACAGCCTGGGTCTCATCCACAGAACGGTTGTAGCAGAACGACTTTCGTCAGTCGTGGGCCATAGACTGAACTCATGTTCGATCAGTTGGTGGACGCGGCGACCGGCACCCGTGGTGCCGGGGCGCTGTGGTCGTGGGCCCGGGTGGAGAACGCCGCCTGCGCCCGCCGCGTCGCTGCGATGGCCGCCATGCTCGACGAGGCGCACGCCGCGTCGGGATCCGCGGATCGGGACCAATGGTGTCTGGACAACTTCGACGCCGTCGCCGCCCACATCGGCGCCGCCCAAAACATCACCCCCGGAGCGGCCGGCAATCAACTGCTGATTGCGGTCGCACTGCACGAACGCTTTCCCCGCGTCGCGGCGGTCTTCGCCGACGGGCTCATCACCTATGCATTGGTGAAGACGGTGGTGACGCGGGCCGCCCTGGTCGTCGACCCCGACGCGCTGCGGACCCTGGACGCATCGTTGGCCGATGCGTTTGGTTCGTGGGAGCCGATGTCGGTGGACAAGACCGAGAAGACGATCGACGCCCATGTCGCCCAAGTCGACCCGCAGGCCGTGCGGCGCACCGAGACCAAGGCCAGAAGTCGATCCGTCGAAATCACCATCGACGAGGACGGCAGCGGTCTGGCCACCCTGTACGCCACCCTCTTCGCCCACGACGCCAAGACGTTGCAGGCCCGACTACGAGCCCTGGCCGCCACCGTCTGCCCCGCCGACCCGCGGACCGCCGACCAACTCCACGCCGACGCCTTCGGCGCTGGCGGGAACGACCGCATGGCCTGCCTCTGCGGCACCGACGACTGCCCCGCCGCCCAGAACCCACCCGCCACCCGAGTGGTGGTCTACGTCATCGCCTCAGAAGACACGATCAGCGGCCCGGCACCCGAACCCGAGACGCCCGCGCCGACACCCGAGACCCCCGCACCCACAACGGAGGGGGCACCGACGCGCCTGTCGTCGACGACGCACCTGCGGTGCTAGAAACCGACGCACTTGCGCCACACGGCGAGTCACGTCCGACTACGACAGGCATGCCTCCCACCGACGAACGCGCCGCCCTCGACGGCGACCACCCACCGCTATTCGACAAGCCGCTGCGTGACCTCACCCTCACCGAGGCCCTCACCCCGACACCCGGCACCCTGGCGAACCTGCGCCCCGCAGCGTTGATGGGTGGCCAATTCCTGCCCGGGGCGATCGCCTGCCGCGCCACCATCGGGGCGACGATCACCCCGATCATGCATCCCGGCCAAGCGTCACCGGAGAACCGGTGCCGACCGTCGAAGAAGTTGGCCGACTTCATCCGCTGCCGCGACATGACCTGCCGCTTCCCCGGCTGCCGTGCACCCGCCACGAATTGCGATGTGGATCATACGATTCCGTGGCCGAACGGACCGACCACCGCATCCAACCTCAAATGCCCATGCCGCCGACACCACTTGCTCAAGACCTTCTGGGGTGGCGAGAACGGTTGGCGCGACGGACAACTCGACGACGGCACCATTATCTGGACTGCACCGGATGGCCAAGAATTCATCACCACACCCGGCAGCCGACTGCTGTTCCCCGAACTGAGTAGATCCACTGCCACGGTCACGGCGACCGGCCGACCCACACCGCACACCGCGGGACTCACCATGCCGCGCCGGGCGACCACCCGCGCCGAGGACCGCGCCGCACGCGTCACCCACGAGCGCGAGGCCAACGAGCAGTGCACCCGGACCGGCGGCCCGGAGCCCTAGCTGCAGGCGACGTCACGGTGTGCTCACCCGCGTCGGCAACCGCCCGTGAGCATTCAGACGTGACCCGCGTTGGTGGGGGTCGTCGTGCCGTAGGGGTTGGACGTAGTCGTCGAGGTCGACGACGACGCGGGGTCCTCGGTATCCGGGCCGCCCGTGGTGGGAGCGTCGGTCAGGCTCGGCACGCCGCCGTCCTCGCTGGTCTGCACGCTCGGCAGCCGGTAGCTCGTCGAGGTCGACGACGTCGCGTACGTCGACTCCGACGACGAGGTCTCCGACGACGAGATCGCCGGGGCGTCGACGCCGGCCGGCCCGGACGTCTCCGAGGTGTTCACCACCGCCACCACCAGCAGAACGAGCAACGCGACGGCTGCTGCACCGGCCGCCCAGATGACCCCCGGATGGTCGTCCCAGTCGAAGCGCTCGTCATGGTCCACGGCCCGGATCGTCTACTTCCAGCGAGCCAGCAGCGTCTGCGCGTGCGCGGACAACACACGCTGAAGGAACGGCCCGAAACTGATGCGGCCCACGCCCAGCGGTCCGAACGAGGCCGGGTCGTCGGTGTCCGGGATGGCGATCGCGTTCACCGGCAACGGCAGTTCGGAGGTCAACCGTCGCATGGTGTCGTCGTCGTGGCGGCCCACCGGGTACAGGCTGTCGGCGCCAGCCTCGGCGGCCAGGATCAGCCGGGCGATGGCGCGGTCGACGCGATCGGACTCCTCCCCGTCCTGACGGATGAAAAGGTCCGTGCGCGCGTTGAGGACGACGTGCACGCCGGCCCGATCCGACGCCGCACGGAGCTCGCCGATCAGTGCCGCGTGCTCCTCGGCCGACCGAAGCCGCTTGCCCTCGGAGTGCACCGTGTCTTCGACGTTGAGGCCCACCGCGCCTGCGGCCAACAACCCCTCGATCAAGCGCTGTGCCGACTCTCCGTAACCGGACTCGACGTCGACCGAGACCGGGACGTCGACTGCGCCGGTGATCTGAGCGACCCGTGTCGTCAGGTCGTCGAAGGACATTCCCTCTCCGTCCTCCTTGCCCACCGAGTCGGCCACCGGATGGCTTCCGACCGTCAACGCGCTGAAGCCCGCGTCGACCGCCAGCTTGGCCGACCAGGCGTCCCACACCGTCGGCAAGATCACCGGGTCACCGGCCACGTGCAGCCTCTTCAGCGCCGTCGCGCGCTCCTGCAGAACCTCTTTGGACATTTGCCAACCCTTCACTCTTGGACGTGACCTGTCTCACTCTCAAGTCCGAGAGTGACTACCATCAATTGTCGTACTGTGATCCGTGACACCCTTCAGCCCAAGGAGGTCAACTCCGTTGTCCACAACCACCGAACTCGACCAGCTGCACGAGCTGATCGGAGGCCTGCGCCGCTGCGTGTCGTCACTGGCATCACGCTACGGCGACAGTGCGGCGATGCGCCGCATCATCAACGACGCCGAGCGCATCCAGAACGACATCGACCGGCTCGACATCGACGCCGAGGAGTTGAATCTGGTCCGCGGAGTGAGCCACCACCACCGCAACCTCGAGAAGATCGGCATTCCCGACACCCAATACGCCAGCGACTTCTGGCAGGACGTCGATGACGAGGGCCCGATCAGTTCGCCGTACGACTAGCTCCAACGGCGGCGCCACAGCCGTCCGACGCAGACGACCGTTCCATCACGATGAAGTGAGGCAGACCCCTTGAGCGCACCCACCGCCGACCGCAGCGACCCCGGGGGCACGGGCGTCTTCTCCCCGACGCGAGCCAAGATCTCACAGCGCACGCTGCGCACGGACTCGTGGTGGAAGTCCCCGCTGATCACCGATCTCGGCTTCGCCGCCTTCCTGATCTACGCGACGGTGCGGGCGTTCGTGCAGGACGCCTACTTCGTGCCCGAGTACCACTACCTCACGCCGTTCTACTCACCCTGCATCAGTACCGGGTGCATTCCGGAGGCAAGTGGATTCTGGCCGCAGATCCTGCCCGACGTGTGGTGGCTGCCGTACGCGGCCGCGTCGCTGCCGTTCCTCCTGCTGTTCCGGCTGACGTGCTACTACTACCGCGGTGCCTACTACCGGTCGGTGTGGCAGTCGCCGACCGCCTGCGCGGTGGCCGAGCCGCACGCCAAGTACACCGGGGAGACGCGGCTCCCACTGATCATCCAGAACACGCACCGCTACTTCTTCTACATCGCCGGGATCATCTCGGTGATCAACACCTACGACGCGATCGAGGCGTTCCACTCCCCGAGCGGCTTCGGATTCGGTTTGGGCAACGTAATTCTCATCGTCAACGTCGTCATGCTGTGGGTCTACACGCTGTCGTGCCACTCGTGCCGCCACGTCGTGGGCGGGCGGCTCAAGCACTTCTCCAAGCACCCCGTGCGGTACTGGCTGTGGGGTCAGGTGAGCAAGCTCAATACCAGGCACAAGCTCTATGCCTGGGTCACGCTCGGCACCCTGATGCTCACCGACTTCTACGTGATGCTGGTCGCCAGCGGCACCATCTCCGATCTCAGATTCATTGGCTGACATAGCCATTCGAGTAGCAAGGATTATCTGATGGCTGAACTGGAACGGCACGAGTACGACGTGGTCGTCATCGGCGCCGGCGGCGCAGGGCTGCGCGCGGTGATCGAGGCACGCGAACGCGGCCAGCGGGTCGCGGTGGTCACCAAGTCGCTGTTCGGCAAGGCGCACACGGTGATGGCCGAGGGCGGCTGCGCGGCGGCGATGAAGAACGTCAACTCCAAGGACACCTGGCAGACGCACTTCGGCGACACGATGCGTGGCGGCAAGTTCCTCAACAACTGGCGGATGGCCGAACTGCACGCCCAGGAGGCCCCCGACCGGGTGTGGGAACTGGAGACCTACGGCGCGCTCTTCGACCGCACCAAGGACGGCAAGATCAGCCAGCGCAACTTCGGCGGGCACACCTACCCGCGGCTGGCGCACGTCGGCGACCGCACCGGTCTGGAGATCATCCGCACCCTGCAGCAGAAGATCGTCTCGCTGCAGCAGGAGGACTTCCGCGAACTCGGCGACTACGAAGCCCGGATCAGGGTCTTCCACGAATGTTCGATCACCGACCTGATCCTCGACAAGGGTCCGCGGGAGAACGCCAGCGCAGAGCCCGACTCGGACGGACCCACCGGCAAGATCGCCGGCGCGTTCGGCTACTGGCGCGAGACGGGCAACTTCATCCTCTTCGAGGCGCCGGCGGTGGTGCTGGCCACCGGCGGCATCGGCAAGTCGTTCAAGGTGTCGTCCAACTCGTGGGAGTACACCGGCGACGGCCACGCGCTGGCTCTGCGAGCCGGCTCGTCGCTGATCAACATGGAGTTCATTCAGTTCCACCCGACCGGGATGGTCTGGCCGCTCTCGGTGAAGGGCATCCTCGTCACCGAGGGCGTCCGCGGCGACGGCGGAGTGCTGAAGAACTCCGAGGGCAAGCGCTTCATGTTCGACTACATCCCCCCGGTCTTCAAGGGGCAGTACGCCGAGACCGAGGAGGAGGCCGACCAGTGGCTCAAGGACAACGACTCGGCCCGGCGCACCCCTGACCTGCTGCCCCGCGACGAGGTCGCCCGAGCGATCGTCGCCGAAGTCAAGGCCGGCCGCGGCACCCCGCACGGCGGGGTCTACCTCGACATCGCCTCACGCATGCCCACCGAGGAGATCAAGCGCCGGCTGCCGTCGATGTACCACCAGTTCATCGAGCTGGCCGAGGTCGACATCACCAAGGACGAGATGGAGGTCGGGCCGACCTGTCACTACGTCATGGGTGGCATCGAGGTCGACCCCGACACCGGCATGGCGGCAACCCCCGGACTGTTCGCCGCCGGCGAGTGCTCCGGTGGCATGCACGGTTCCAACCGCCTCGGCGGCAACTCGCTGTCGGATCTGCTGGTGTTCGGGCGCCGCGCCGGTCTGGGCGCCGCCGACTACGTCCGCGCACTCGGCGAGCGGCCGAAGATCTCGCAGGACTCCCTCGACGAGGCCGAGAAGATGGCGCTGGCCCCGTACGAGCCGCACGAGAATGCCGAGAACCCGTACACGCTGCACGCCGAACTGCAGCAGTCGATGAACGACCTCGTGGGCATCATCCGCAAGGAGGAAGAGATCCACGAGGCGCTCGAGAAGCTCGACGAGCTCCGCGGACGGCTGCAGAACGTCTCGGTCGAGGGCGGGCGGGTCTACAACCCGGGCTGGCACCTGGCCATCGACATGCGCAACATGCTGCTGGTCAGCGAGTGCGTGGCGAAGGCGGCGCTGCAGCGCACCGAGAGCCGCGGCGGCCACACCCGCGACGACCACCCGGCGATGGACGCCAGCTGGCGCAACAAGCTGCTGGTGTGCCGGACGACGCAGGCGGCCACCGCCGAGGCCATGGTCCCGGGGGTCACCGTCGCCGCCGAGGAACAGGTGCCGATGCGCCCGGACCTGCTCGAGGTCTTCGAGCTCTCCGAACTCGAGAAGTACTACACCGACGCCGAATTGACCGGGCACCCGGAACGGAAGGGCTGAACATGGCTGCGTACGAGGCGAGCATGCGGGTCTGGCGCGGCGACGACACCGGGGGTGAGCTCAAGGACTACACCGTCGAGGTCAACGACGGCGAGGTGGTGCTCGACATCATCCACCGGCTGCAAGCCACCCAGGCCAACGACCTCGCGGTGCGCTGGAACTGCAAGGCCGGCAAGTGCGGGTCGTGCTCGGCCGAGGTGAACGGCCGGCCGCGGCTGATGTGCATGACGCGCATGTCAACCTTCGGGGAGGACGAGGTCGTCACGGTGACGCCGCTGCGCACCTTCCCCGTCATGCGCGACCTGGTGACCGACGTGTCCTTCAACTACGAGAAGGCGCGCCAGATCCCGTCGTTCACCCCGCCGAAGGACCTGCAGCCGGGCGAATACCGCATGCAGCAGGAAGACGTGAACCGCAGCCAGGAATTCCGCAAGTGCATCGAGTGCTTCCTGTGCCAGAACGTCTGCCACGTGGTGCGCGACCACGAGGAGAACAAGGAGAACTTCGCCGGTCCGCGCTATCACATGCGGATCGCCGAGTTGGACATGCACCCGCTGGACACCGTGGACCGCAAGGACATGGCGCAGGAGGAATTCGGCCTCGGCTACTGCAACATCACCAAGTGCTGCACCGAGGTGTGCCCCGAACACATCAAGATCACCGACAACGCCCTGATTCCGATGAAGGAACGCGTCGCCGACCGCAAGTACGACCCGATCGTGTGGTTGGGAAACAAGCTGTTCAAGCGGTAACGCGCGTAGCCTGGGAGGCAGCCAATCAACGACGAAGGGCGGCCGCATGAACACCGGAGAGACCAAGAGCGTCAACGACATTCGCACCGCGATCCGAGAGCTGACCGCACGCGCCGAGCTGGCCCGCAAGGAGGGCCGACCCGACGATGCCGACGAGATCGACCGCCGGGTTCAGGGCTATCGCGAGGAGTTGGCCGCACGGCCCTGACACGGCCGCCTCAGGCGCCGAGGCGACGGAACGCGCTGCGGTGGAACACGATTGGCGCGACACCGTCGTGGATCGTGATGTCGTGCACCCGAAGCACCACGATGGTGTGATCGCCGGCGAGCACCTCCTGCTCGATTGCGCTCTCCAACCACACGCTGGTGCCGTGGATGAACAGCGCACCCCGGTCCGACGTCGCCGTCTCCAACCCGGCGAAGCGGTCGCCGGTCTTGGCGGCCAGGGTCTTGGCCGCCGTGTCGTGCGCCTCCCCCAGCACACTGATGCCCAGGAACGGCAGATCCTTGAGCTTCGGCCACGTCGTCGACGTGTTCTGTACGCAGAACGACACCAGGGGCGGGTCGAGCGACACCGGCACGAAGGTGCTCGCCGCCAAGCCGACCCGGACGCCGTCGACCTCCGCGGCTATCGCGATCACGCCCGTCGGGAAGTGCCCGAAGGCTTCGCGCAGGGACGTCGGGCTCAGATCAGTGCTACCGGTCATGACTCGTCCATCTTCACACGCGCCCGAGCTCGGTGGCCATGTCTACGATCACGGTGAAGGTAACTGGCCGCCCGACCGCTGCCACGATCGGGCGGTAACCTGACGCGCATGCCAGCTCCTTGCCCGGCAAACGCGCCAGCACGTTTGTCTGATCAGCCCGCTGCGCGAGGTTGTTCTTGGCATGAGAAGCCGTCAGGCAGCAATATTACGCTTCCACCAAATCAATCCGTCGATCGCTAGGCCCAGCGGGTGGCCTCGACCTCGGCGGGCAGCGGTGGGTGCAGCGGCACGTCGAGGCCGTCGTAGAGGCCCGGCTTCTGGGTGGCGAGCCATTCGATCGCGCCGAGCAGACGGTTGGCGGCGGTGGTGTTGCCACCGTCGGCCCGGGTCCCACCGGGCACGTCGGCGCGGCTGATGATGGTCAGCTGGGGGTCGCCGTCGACGATCACGCGATGGTCGCCGACGCCCTCGTCGGGGTGCGGCCAGTCCGGTGCGCAGGTCGGGTCGATGCGGGTGACGTGGTCGACGACGATGCGCTCGCGGCCGCCCGACCAGCCGATGACCTTCAGCCGGAACGCGCCCTGGGTGCCCTTGCCGAAGTGTCCCATGACGTTCTCGACGGACTCTTCGAGCGGCCGCCGTTCGACGACCTCGGTGATGTCGTCGATCTCCAAGCCGAGGCCCCGTCCGATCAGCCGGATGTTGCCGCCCCACACCATCGTCGGGATCGACGGCAGCAGCATCATCGGCACCTCGTCCATCGATCCGCCGAAACCGCAGCTGACCCGTACGGCGTGCGGCTGGTCGTAGGTCGAGTAGTCGAAGATCTCCTGGCAGTGGATGGTCTTGATACGCGTGCAGAGTCCCGCGGCCATGACGGCGAGCGCGTCGTTGGCCCAGCCGGGGTCCACGCCGCTAACCAGCAGGGTGGCGTTGCCGCGCTCGGCGGCGGCGGTCAGTCGGTCGACCCATTCCCGTGGCGCCGAGCGGGGGTCGTAGAGGGAGTACAGCGACGGTGTGACGACGTGCGCGCCGGCCAGCAGGCATCGCTCGATGTCGGCGACGGCGTCGTCGGGGCGGATGTCGCCGGAGGCCATGTAGGCGACCGCGTCGCAGTCGGCGAGCGCGGCGTCGACGTCGGTGGTGGCGAGGACACCGGTCGCCTCGGCCGTGTCGGCGAAGGCACCTGCATCGCGGCCCGCCTTGTCGGGCGAGGAGGTGATCACCCCGGCCAGCGTCAGCCCGGGAAACGCCAGCGTGGAGCGGACCGCCGTCGAACCCATGTTTCCCGTTCCCCAGACCACCACGCGCCTCATGCGCCTCACCCTAACGGGCGTGCTGGGGGTCCTCGTGGCGGACATCACATCAGGCCGTCGGCGCAGCTCACGGGGGGTATCGCGCGTCGGCGAGCGGCCCAATCAACCGTCGGGTTGGTTAGCCAGCGGATATTTGCTCGACACTGCTTTGCAGACAAGTTACCAGCCGGTATAGTCGACGGCAGTTACTGGTGGGTAACTTAGCCCGAGTACCCAACCGCAGACGGCATCTCATCGAGGAGAATTCGTGAGCCATTACAAGAGCAACGTCCGTGACCAGCTGTTCAACCTCTTCGAGGTCTTCGGTATGGACAAGGTTCTCGGCGAGGGAGCCTACGGCGACCTCGACGGCGACACCGCCCGCGAGATGCTGGCCGAGATCACCCGGCTCGCCGAGGGACCCATCGCCGATTCGTTCGCCGACGGTGACCGCAACCCGCCGACGTTCGATCCAGAGACCCACACCGTGAAGCTGCCCGAGGCCTTCAAGAAGTCGGTCCGCACCATCATCGACGGCGGCTGGGACAAGATCGGCCTCGACGAGGAGCTTGGCGGCATGCCGATGCCGCGCACCCTGCAGTGGGCCCTGATGGAGAGCGTGCTGGGCGCCAACCCGGCGGTCTACATGTACTCGATGGGCGCCGGATTCGCGCAGATCATGTACAACCAGGCCACCGAAGAGCAGAAGAAGTGGGCCATCCTCGCCGCAGAGCGTGGCTGGACCTCCACGATGGTGCTCACCGAGCCCGACGCCGGTTCCGACGTCGGCGCCGGCCGCACCAAGGCCGTCCAGCAGCCCGACGGGACGTGGCACCTCGACGGTGTCAAGCGCTTCATCACCTCCGGTGACGCCGACGACCTCGGCGAGAACATCCTGCACCTGGTGCTGGCGCGTCCCGAGGGTGCCGGCCCCGGCACCAAGGGTCTGTCGCTGTTCTTCGTGCCGAAGTACCACTTCGACTTCGAGACCGGTGAGCCCGGCGAGCGCAACGGCGTCTACGTCACCAACGTCGAGCACAAGATGGGCCTCAAGGTCTCCGCGACGTGCGAGCTCTCGCTCGGCCAGCACGGCACCCCGGCCGTCGGCTGGCTCGTCGGCGAGGTGCACAACGGCATCGCGCAGATGTTCGAGGTCATCGAGCAGGCGCGAATGATGGTGGGCACCAAGGCCATCGCGACGCTGTCGACCGGCTACCTCAACGCGCTCGAGTACGCCAAGAGCCGCATCCAGGGCGCCGATCTGACGCAGATGACCGACAAGACCGCACCCCGCGTCTCGATCACGCACCACCCCGACGTGCGCCGTTCGCTGATGACCCAGAAGGCGTACGCGGAGTCGCTTCGCGCGCTGTACCTCTACACCGCGACGTTCCAGGATGCCGAGGTCGCCAAGGCCGTCCACGGCATCGACTTCGACCTGGCCGGCAAGGTCAACGATCTGCTGCTCCCGATCGTCAAGGGCGTCGGCTCCGAGCAGGCCTACGCCAAGCTCACCGAGAGCCTGCAGACCTTCGGTGGATCCGGCTTCCTGCAGGACTACCCGGTCGAGCAGTACATCCGCGACGCGAAGATCGACTCGCTCTACGAGGGCACCACCGCGATCCAGGCGCAGGACTTCTTCTTCCGCAAGATCGTCCGTGACAAGGGTGTCGCGCTGGGCTACGTCGCGAACGAGATCGAGCAGTTCGTCAAGAACGAGACCGGCAACGGTCGCCTCAAGGCCGAGCGCGAGTTGCTGGCCAACGCTCTGGCCGACGTCCAGGGCATGGCGGCCACGCTCACCGGCTACCTGATGTCGGCGCAGGAGGACTCGGCCAACATCTACAAGGTCGGCCTCGGCTCGGTGCGCTTCCTCATGAGCGTTGGCGACCTCGTCCTCGGCTGGCTGCTGCAGAAGCAGGCCGTCGTGGCCATCGCCGCCCTCGACGAGGGTGCCAACGGTGCCGACAAGTCCTTCTACGAGGGCAAGATCGCCGTGGCGTCGTTCTTCGCGAAGAACTTCCTGCCGCTGCTGTCCAGCACGCGTCTGGTGCTGGAGAACATCGACAACGAAGTGATGGAACTCGACGAGGCTGCGTTCTAAGTCGATCCACGCACGATGGGCCCCCGCTTCGGCGGGGGCCCCTTGCGTTTCATAACCGGGTTACAGCTGCCGCCCAGGTTTCATTGCGACGATGTAAACGTGCACTTCTTGGCCGCCGACGCTCCGGCTACCTACCGCCACGGATTGTCACTCCTGCAAGGCTGGTTGCCGCTGACCATCCAGATCATCGCGATCGTGGTGCTGGTGGCCGCGCTGGGGTGGCGAGCGCGGCGCTGGTGGCTGATCTGGCTCCCCGTCGCCGCCCTGGTGGGCGTCGGCGCGGCCGCGTGGGCGCACTGGTACGTCGACTCGCAGGGCATGGCGGGTGACCCCGCCCCCGACTCACTGTGGGTCTGGACCGGTCTGACGGGATTCGCCCTCGCCGCAGCGATTTTCGGCTGGCGCGGGGTGAAGTGGCGCCGCGTGGCCGCGGTGGCCGCCGTCCCGCTGTGCCTGCTGAGCACCGGCCTGGCGCTCAACACCTGGGTGGGCTACTTCCCCACCGTGCAGATCGCGTGGAACCAGCTGACCGCTGGTCCGCTGCCCGACGAGACCGATCTCGACACCGTGACCGCCATGCAGAAGGCCGGCACCGTGCTCGACCACGGCAGCGTCGTGCCGGTCGACATTCCTTCGACCGCATCGGGATTCAAGCACCGGACCGAGCTGGTCTATCTTCCGCCGCGGTGGTTCTCGTCCAACCCGGCGCCCAAGCTGCCCGTGGTGATGATGATCGGCGGCGAGTTCAACACTCCCGCCGACTGGCTGCGCACCGGAAACGCCGCGTCGATCGTCGACTCCTTCGCCCAGTCCCACGGCGGCAACGCCCCCGTGCTGGTGTTCGTCGACTCCGGCGGCTCGTTCAACAACGACACCGAATGCGTCAACGGGGTGCGCGGGAACGTCGCCGATCACCTGACCAAGGACGTGGTGCCCTACGTCGAGTCACAGTTCGGCACCAGCTCCGTCAGTGCCGACTGGGGCATCGTCGGCTGGTCGATGGGCGGTACGTGCGCCGTCGACCTGACGGTCATGCACCCCGAACTGTTCAGCACCTTCGTCGACATCGCGGGTGACACCGGACCCAACGCGGGCACCAAGGAACAGACCGTCGACCGGCTCTACGGCGGCGACGCCGCGGCGTGGGCTAATTTCGACCCGGCCACCGTGATGACCAAACATGGCCCATATCAAGGTGTCTCGGGCTGGTTTGCGATCTCGACCGACGCGCCGAAGAAGTTCACGATGCCGCACAGCGAGGGCGCCGTCGGCCTCGGTGGCCGCGACGCGGACGGCATGCCCACCGATCAGACGCAGGCCGCCAACACGCTGTGCGGGCTCGGCAAGGCCAAGGGCATCACCTGCTCGGTGGTGCCGACGACGGGTCGCCACGACTGGCCGCTGGCCACCCAGGTGTTCACCGCGGCTTTGCCGTGGCTGGCGGGCGCGATCCACACTCCGGGCGTCCCACCCGTGCCATTGCCGGCGGGTGCCCCGGTCGCCCAGCTCTGATCAGGCGTCGAGTGCGCGCAGCGCGGCGCGGGTGCGGGCCCTGCCCTCCGGTGACGGATCGAAGGTCGCGGCGACGTACTCGTCGACCCCGGCCGCGCTCAGTTCGGCGAGGCGCTCACCTACCGTCGCCTCGTCGCCGATGATCGCGGCGTCCTCGGGACCGGCGTACCCCTCGCGGTCGAGCATGGCGCGGTAGGACGGCAACACGCCGTACATCTTGAACTGCTCGGCGGCCTGCGTGCGGGCACCGTCGACGTCGTCGGTGACGCATACCGGCAGCGCGGCCACCACGCGCACGGCGGACTCGGGGCGACCCGCGTCGGCGGCCGCCTGCCGCAGTGTCGGACCCACGTGACCGGCGAGCGTCTTGGGTCCCGTCATCCAGGTGCACGTGCCCGCCGTCCGGCGGCCGGCGATCCTGAGCATTTGCGGACCGAGCGCGGCGACGTACACCTCCGGCCTCGGTGCGCCGGGGATCATCAGAGCACCCCTGGTGGTGAGAATTTGGCCCGTCGCATCGGCGGCGTCACCTGCCAGCAGCGGAAGCAGCCCGTCGAGGAACTCGTTGAGCCGGCGCACCGGCTTGTCCCACGGAATGCCCCACATGCCCTCGGTGACGGCCTGGTGCGTCATGCCGAGGCCCAAGATGAGGCGCCCGTGCGACACCAGGCTGACGGTCAGCGCGCGCTGGGCCATCTGCATGGGGTGCTGGTTCTGGATGGGAACGACGCCGGTAGCCACCTCGATGCCCTCGACCTCGCGCAAGGCCACCGCCAGCACGGTGAGAAGATCTGGCTCATAGGGCATTTGGCTCATCCACAATCGGCGGAAGCCCTCCTCGCGCAAGAGGTCGAGGTTCTGCACGCACGCGTCGACCGGATTGTCGCGACCAGCGTCGCCGAGTTGACCGAACATCGAGATCTGCACGGGTCCATCGAAGCACGAGTGCGTGCTGTTCAATGCCAACCATGACCGCACCCTCCATGCCAGAAGAAGCAGCACGGCTGAAGAACTTCGGGCCCAACTGGTTCGCCTCGGTGATGGGCACCGGGATCGTGGCGACCGCCGGCGCCGGTCTGCCCGTCCACGTGCCGGGACTGCACGTCTTCTCCCGCGTGGTGTGGGTGTTCGCGACCGTCCTGCTGGTGGTGTTGCTCGTCGCGGTGACGGTGCAGTGGTTCCGGCATCCGACGGTAGCCCGCAGCCATTCGCACAACCCGCAGATGGCGCACTTCTACGGCGCCTGCCCGATGGCGCTGATGACCGTCGGATCGGGCGCGATCCTCGTCGGCCGGGACCTGCTGGGTGCCCGGGTCGCCGTCGACCTGGCGTGGGTGCTGTGGACGGCGGGCACCGTCGGCGGCCTGTTCACCGCCGTGTCCATCCCGTTCGTCATGTTCACCCAGTTCAACGTCGAACCCGACGCGGCGTTCGGCGGCTGGCTGATGCCGGTCGTCCCGCCGATGGTGTCGGCGGCGGCCGGCGCCCTGCTGATCCCGCACATGGCGCCGGGAACGGGCCGCACGACGATGCTCTACGGCTGCTACGCGATGTTCGGGCTGTCCCTGTTCGCCGGGCTGATCATCATCAGCATGATCTGGAGCCGGCTGGCGCACTACGGCACCTCCGGGACCGCACGCGTCCCGACGCTGTGGATCGTGTTGGGGCCCTTGGGTCAAGGCATCACCGCGGCGGGGCTGCTCGGTACCGCCGCGGCGCTGGCGGTGCCCGCCGACCTGGCGAAGGCGATGAACCTCTTCGCGGTGCTCTTCGGAGTGCCGGTGTGGGGTTTCGCGGTGTTGTGGATCGTGCTGGCGACGTCGCTGACGGTGCGCACCCTGCGCCGCGGCATGCCGTTCGCGCTGACCTGGTGGAGCCTGACCTTCCCGGTCGGCACCTTCGTCACCGGCACCACGCAACTGGCCGTGCACACCGGGCTGCCCGCGTTCCGGGTGGCGGCGCTCGTCGCCTACGCCGGACTGTTGTGCACCTGGGGGCTGGTGGCCGCGCGCACGGCCCGCGGCAGCGTCGGCGGCAGCCTGTTCGCACCGCCGCCGGCCAACGCCGGGCCGGTGCGGGCGCGGAAGGATCCACCCGTCAGCGCCTGACCCCCTTCATCGAGTGTGCTGGGAGATCGCGATTTCGTTGGAATTCCCGATCTCGCAGCACACTCGACGGGCCCGGCATGAAAGAAGCCCCGTGTTGCCGTCGGGTCGGGGGGGTCAGACGGCAACACGGAGCTACTACGGGTATCGACGCGTCGCGCCGGGGCGTTACACCCCGATCCTCACGCCTCCAGGATCGCGGTGACGCCCTGTCCGCCGGCCGCGCAGATCGAGATGAGACCACGCACTGGCTTGCCGGTCTCGCCCTTCTTCTCGGCCAGCTGCTTGGCGAGCTGGGCGACGATGCGACCGCCGGTCGCCGCGAACGGGTGGCCCGCCGCCAGCGAGGATCCGTTGACGTTGAGCTTGGACCGGTCGATGCTGCCCAGCGCGGAATCGAGACCCAGCCGCTCCTTGCAGTACTCCTCGGACTCCCACGCACTCAGCGTCGCGAGCACGACCGAGGCGAATGCCTCGTGGATCTCGTAGAGGTCGAAGTCCTGCAGCGTCAACCCATTTCGGGCCAGCAGGCGCGGCACCGCATACGTGGGAGCCATCAGCAGACCGTCCGGGCCGTTGACGTAGTCGACCGCCGCGGTCTCGCCGTCGACGAAGTAGGCCTGCACCGGAATCGAGTGCGCCTGCGCCCACTCCTCGCTGGCCAGCAGGGCCACCGAGGCGCCGTCGGTCAGCGGCGTCGAGTTGCCCGCCGTCATGGTGGCGTCGCCGTTCTTGACCCCGAAGACCGGCTTGAGCTTGGCCAGCTTCTCGGCCGACGAATCCGGGCGCAGGTTGTTGTCCCGGTAGAGGCCGAGGAACGGGCTGACCAGGTCGTCGAAGAACCCACGGTCGTAGGCGGCGGCCATGTTCTGGTGGCTGGCCGCGGCCAGGGCGTCCTGGTCGACGCGCTTGACGCCCATCTCCTTGGCCGTGATCGCGGCGTGCTCGCCCATCGACAGGCCGGTGCGGGGCTCGCCGTTGGTGGGAATCTCGACGCCGATGGCGGCGGGCAGCTTGCCGACGAGCTTGAGCCGGTCGACGTTGGACTTGGCGCGGCGCAGGCCGAGCAGGACGCGGCGCAGATCGTCGCCGAAGGCGATGGGGGCGTCCGAGGTGGTGTCGACGCCGCCGGCGATGCCGGAGTCGTACTGACCGAGGGCGATGCCGTTGGCGACCGCGATGGCCGACTGCAGACCCGTTCCGCAGGCCTGCTGCAGGTCGTAGGCCGGGGTGTACGGCGACAGCGCGCTGCCGAGCACGCACTCGCGCATCAGGTTGAAGTCGCGGCTGTGCTTGAGCACCGCACCGCCGACGACGGCACCGATCCGCTCACCCTCGAGGCCGTACCGTTCGACGAGCCCACCGAGCGCGGCGGTGAACATGTCCTGGTTCGACGCGTTGGCGTAGGCGCCGTCGGACCGCGCGAAGGGGATTCGGTTTCCGCCGAGGATGGCCACTCGACGGGCTGCCTTGCTGGGCGACTGGGTGTCGGCCACGTTCATCTCCGTTGGTTGAAAGTGGTTGCTGGTGTCGAGCGTCATACTACCCACGGTTCTTACTCTGGAGTAAGTTCGTGACCGATACGACAATCTCGCGCGGTCATGGGTACCCCAGTCCCGCACGCACTACCCGTCTCCTCGAAAGGCAGCTCTGTGGCTTCCGACCTGTTCTCGCAAGTGGTCAACTCCGGACCTGGCTCGTTCCTGGCCAAGCAACTCGGCGTGCCTCAGCCGGAAACCCTGCGCCGCTACCGGGCGGGTGAGCCGCCGTTGGCCGGCCCGCTCCTGATCGGTGGTGAGGGCCGCGTCGCCGAACCCCTGCGCAACTCGTTGGCCGAGGACTACGACCTCGTCGGCAACAACGCCGGGGGACGCTGGGCCGACACCTTCGGTGGACTGGTCTTCGACGCCACCGGCATCACCAGCGGCGAGGGCCTCAAGGCGCTGCGCGACTTCTTCACCCCGCTGCTGCGCAACATCGGCTCCAGCGCACGCGTGGTCGTCGTCGGCACCACGCCGGACCAGACCGACACCGTCGACGAGCGCATCGCGCAGCGCGCCCTGGAGGGCTTCACCCGCTCGCTCGGCAAGGAGTTGCAGCACGGCGCCACCATCGGACTGGTCTACCTGGCCGCCGACGCCAAGCCCGCCGCCACCGGCCTGGAGTCCACCATCCGGTTCCTGCTGTCGGGCAAATCGGCCTACGTCGACGCCCAGGTGTTCTACGTCGACGCCCAGGACTCCGTGCCCCCGGCCGACTGGGACAAGCCGCTCGACGGCAAGGTCGCCCTGGTCACCGGCGCCGCACGTGGCATTGGCGCCGAGATCGCGAAGGTGTTCGCCCGCGACGGCGCCAAGGTCGTGGCCATCGATGTGGAGAGTGCCGCCGATGCCCTGGCCGAGACCGCCACGAAGGTGGGCGGAACCGCGCTGGCCCTCGACGTCACCGCGGCCGACGCCGTCGACCGCATCACCGAGCACCTGCGCGAGCACTACTCGGGTACGGCCGACGTCCTGGTCAACAACGCCGGCATCACCCGTGACAAGCTGCTCGCCAACATGGACGAGGGCCGCTGGGACTCGGTGATCGCGGTCAATCTGCTTGCCCCGCAACGGTTGGCGCAGGGCCTGGTGGACAACGGCACGATCGGCGAGGGCGGTCGCATCGTCGGCCTGTCCTCGATGGCCGGCATCGCGGGCAACCGCGGACAGACCAACTACGCCGCCACCAAGGCCGGCATGATCGGCATGACCCAGGCGCTGGCCCCCGTCTTCGGCGAGAAGGGAATCACCATCAACGCCGTCGCACCGGGTTTCATCGAGACCAAGATGACCGAGGCCATCCCGCTGGCCACCCGCGAGGTGGGGCGCCGGATGAATTCGCTCTTCCAGGGCGGCCAGCCGGTCGACGTCGCCGAGGCCATCGCCTACTTCGCCAGCCCCGCGTCGAACGCCGTCACGGGCAACACCATTCGGGTGTGCGGCCAAGCCCTGCTGGGGGCGTGACCATGACCCAACCGAGTGGCCTGAAGAACATGGCGCTGGCCGCGGCGGGAGCGCTGCCGTTCATCTCCCGCGGCAGTTCGCTGCCCGATCGCACGGTCAGCATCGCCGACCTGGCGATCAACCCGGCCAACGTGTCCGAGTACGCCGCGGTGACGGGTCTGCGCTTCGGCGACGCGGTGCCGCTGACCTACCCGTTCGCACTGACGTTCCCGTCGGTGATGTCGCTGGTGAGCGGTTTCGACTTTCCCTTCGCCGCAATGGGTTCGGTGCACGTCGAGAACCAGATCACGCAGCACCGGCCGATCGCCGTGACCGACACCGTCGACGTCAAGGTGCACGCGGAGAACCTCCGCGAGCACCGCAAGGGTTTGCTCGTAGACCTCGTCACCGACGTCTCCGTCGGCAACGACGTCGCCTGGCATCAGGTGACGACGTTCCTGCATCAGCAGCGAACCAGCCTGTCCGACGAGCCGAAACCCGAGAAGCCGCATCGGCAGCCGAAGCTGCCGCCACCCAACGCGATCCTGCACGTCACACCGGGCCAGATCCGGCACTACGCGTCGGTGAGCGGAGACCACAACCCGATCCACACCAGTTCGCTCGGCGCCAAGCTGTTCGGGTTCCCCACCTCGATCGCGCACGGGATGTTCTCCGCCGCAGCCGTTCTGGCCAACGTAGAGGGGCAACTCCCCGATGCGGTGTCGTACTCGGTGCGCTTTGGCAAGCCGGTGTTGCTGCCGGCCCGCGTGGGCCTCTACACCGAACGCGTCTCCGACGGCTGGGATCTGACGTTGCGCAACCTGTCGAAGGGATACCCGCACCTGACCGGCACGGTGCGCGCGCTCTAGGTGCTGGCGGCGGCTACGTGCGGGTCGACGTTCTGCGCCTCGTACAGCCGCTCGTACAGACCGCCCGCGGCGATCAGCGACTGGTGATCACCCTGTTGGGCGATGCGGCCGTGCTCGATCACCAGGATGCGGTCGGCGACCGCGGCGGTGAAGTCCATGTCGTGGCTGATCACCAGACAGGTGCGGTCCTTGGCATAGCCACGGATCACGCCGGTCAGGCGCGCCCGCTGATTGGCGTCGAGGTTCTCGGTCGGCTCGTCGAGCAGGAGCACCTCCGGTGTCCGTAACAGGCAGCGGGCCAACGCAATCAGACGCTTCTGACCGCCGGAGGGCACCTGCACGTCGACGACGGTGTCGTACCCGTCGTGAAGTCTCGCGGGGTCGGTGATGACGGCGTGCACGTTGGCCCGTTCGCACGCCTGCTCGATCTCGGCGTCGGTGGCCTCCGGCCGGGCCAACCGGATGTTCTCGCGGATGGTGTCCTTGACGAAGAAGGGGAACTGGGCCAGCTTGGACACCTGATCCCGCAGCGACGCGATCGTGGCCTGGTCGATCGGATGACCGTCGAGCAGGATCCGCCCCTGCTGAGGATCCAGGAACCGCAGCATCAAGTTGTAGACCGTCGACTTCCCCGATCCGATGCCGCCGACCAGTGCCACCGTCTCGCCCTCGGCGACCGAGAACGACAGGCCGTCGAGCACCCGGTTCTCGGGTGTGTAGCCGAACACCACGTCCTCGAACACCACGTTGCCGCGGACCTCACCGAGTGGCGTCGCCGACGGTGACTCCCGGACCGTGGGACGCGTGTCGAGCAGTTCGTAGGTCGACGCGGCACTCGGTGCCACCGACTGATAGGTGGTGTAGGCGCCCATGACCCGTTGGGCCGCACCGAACATCGTCGGCACCATCCCCGCGAACACCATCAGGCCGGCGAAGGTCAAACCGAAGCTCGAACTGAAGCCGATGCCGACCAGCAGCACGACCACCGTGCTCAACGCGATGAACACCTGAGACCCGTTGGCGGTGGCCTGCATCCACATCACCGTCGACGCCTCGCTCCTGGCGGCTTCCTCGGACACCTTGCGAAATCGTCTGCTGCGCAACGATTGTGGGTTGAACAATTGAATCTCGGCGATGCCGCCCACGGTTTGCTCCAGCTCGGCACCCATCGCCCGGTCGGCGGTCATCGTCCGCCGCACCGCCGCCTGCACGTAGGCGCCGGCGTACTTGAGCACCACCAATGCCACCGGGGTCAGGATCAGCGCCGCGACCGTCATCTGCCACGACAGCGCCACCAGGTAGGCCACCGCCACCAGCAGCACCAGTGAGTCGATCAACGGTGGCAGCAGGCAACCCGTCAAGAGTCGTTGGACCCCATTGGATTCCACCGTCACACGATGGATGAGCGCCCCGGTCTGCGAGCTGGTGAAGAAGTCCAGCGACAACGTCTGCAGGTGGTCGTGGACCCGCTGACGAATATCGGTGACCAGTACTCTCTCCACCTTCGTGCCGACCCACGCGTTGACCAGGTACATCAGCTGGGTCAACACCAGCGCCCCGGCCCACACCGTCAGCAGCACGGCGAAGGACACCGAACCCGCCACCCCACCGAGCGGGCCGTCGGACCGGGCGACCAAGGGGCCGCGCATGCCCCAGACCTCGGTCAGGTTGCCCTGTGTCCCGGCGTCGGCGACCACCTGCATCATGGGGCCGAATGCGGCCGCGCTGACATAGGGCAGGGCCGATGCCAACGCACCGACGACGAAGAGCGCCACGAGCCAGCCGCGTACGGCGGGCAGCATGCTGAGACTTCGCCGGATGAGACGGTCTGGACGCACCTCCGGCCCCACTGCGTCGACCATGGGAACACCTCTTCTGCCGGCCGAATCCCGTGGACGGAGGTTACGTCACCTCACAGGTGCCCGTCGGAGAACGGCGGCAGTCGGAGCGCCGATGGCGGTCAGCCCGCGGCGGCCGATGCCTGGCTGTCGGCCGGTCTGCCCTTGAGTCCGCGCCAGAAGAGGTTGATCATCAGCTCGGCGGCCTCGTGCACCTCGGCGTCACCGGTGCTGACCCGCGCGGCGACCGCCTCGCCGGCGCCCACCAACGCGACCGCCATCATGTCGAAGTCGGTGTCGGGCTCCGGGTTTCGCGTACCGGACTGCAACAAGCGGCCGACCAGGTCGACGATGCGTTCGCGGCCCTCGCGCACGGTGTGTGCGAATGCCTGCGAGCTGGTCGCCTGGGTGTACAACACCATCCACGACGCCCGGTTGGTGTCGATGTAGCTCAAGAACGCCACCACGGCGTTGCGCAGCAACTCCCTTGGGGGCTGGCTGAAGTCGATCTCGCCGCGGACGGTGTCGACGAACCGCGCGAGCTCCCGGTCGAGGCAGGCGCCGAAGAGTTCTTCCTTGGATCCGTAGTACAGATAGAGCATCGGCTTGGAGATCTGCGCCTGGCCGGCGATCGCGTCCATCGACGTCTCGTGGTAGCCGTTCACCGAGAACATCTGAACGGCCGCGTCGAGCATCTGCTGCTCACGCACCGCGCGAGGCAATCGCTTGGTTCCACCGGCCATCAGATCAGACTAGGCAATCGCTCGGCGTTCAGCCTCCGCAGCGTGGACTCTTGCCCTTGAGCGCGGCGATGCGCAGCACCGAGGCGTCGACGTTCTTCGGGTCCAACTGGCCGTCGGAGACCGCGGCCTCGAGCGCGTCGAGGACCCCGGGAACCTCGTCGGTGGTGATCCACAAGGCGATGTCGGCGCCGGACTGCAACGCCTTGAGGGCAGCCTGCGCGACGGTGTAGCGCTGGTTGATGGCCCCCATGCTGGAGATGTCGTCGGTGAACACCACGCCGTTGAACGGCAGCCCGCCGTACCCGCCGGTGCGCAGCAGCGAATACGCCGCGGGGCTCAGGCTGGCCGGGTCGGTGCCGGTCAGCCCCGGCACCTGCATGTGCCCGACCATCACCGCGGTGCCGGGCACCTGCGCCAGTTCGCGATAGGGCACCAGGTCGTCGTTCATCAGATCCGACAGCGGCGGGGTGACGACGCCGCCCTCGTGGGAATCGCCGGAGGCGTGCCCGTGACCGGGGAAGTGCTTGAGCACCGGGGTGACGCCCGCGTCGAGCAGCCCACGCGCATAGGCGCCGGCGTACTCCGTGACCTTCTGCGGGTCGGCGCTGAAGGAACGGTCACCGATCACGGTGTCGTCGTCTTGGTCGGAGACGTCGGCGTCGGGGGCGAAGTCGACCGTGATGCCCAGCCCCTTCATCGCCTTGCCCCGGGTCAGCGCGATGTCGTGCACTTCCTGGGGTGAGACGGTCCGGCCCAGAACGCGCGCCGACTCCTGCACCCCGATCAGGCTCTTGAGGCGCGAGACCCGGCCGCCCTCCTCATCGGTACTGACCGCCAGCGGCAACGCGCCCGCCGACGCGGCGATCTCCTTGAGCGGATCGCCGAGCATCGTCAGGTCGGTCCAGCTGCCGATCATGATGCCGCCGACGTGCTCCTTGGCGACCACCGCGCGCGCGTCGTCGGCACCGGTGACGCCGACCATCAGCATCTGAGCCAGTTTGTCGCGGGTGGACATGGCGGCCAGCAGGGCGTCGCCGTCGCCGCAGACGGGTGCCTCGGCGGCGGGCAGCTGGGTGGGGCTCGAGCTCGGCGCCGACGACGGGGCGGCGGCAGTGTTGCGGTGTCGGACGACGTACACGCAGGCCACGACGACGACGACGATGACGAGCACCGCGAGGACGATCGACACGACCATCTTCCGTTGGCTGGAAACCTTCGAGTCATCTCCTGCGGCAGGGCCCAACGGCATGGGGCGAATCGTAGCGGCTGGGTAATCTGCGGAGCATGCCGCTGCGATCGGGGGACGTGTTCGCGGGTTACACCGTGGTGCGTCTGCTCGGCGAGGGCGCCAGTGGCGCGGTGTACCTCACCGCGCACCCGCGAACGCTGCGCCAGGACGCGCTGCGGGTGCTGCCGGCCGCCGCGTCGGCCGATCCGGACTTCCGGGTGCGCTTCCACCGCCGCGCCGAGCTGGCCGCCACGCTGTGGCATCCGCACGTCGTCGGAGTGCACGCGCACGGCGAATTCCAGGGGCAGCTGTGGGAGTCGACGGACTTCGTCGACGGCACCGACGCCGCGGCGTTGATGCGCGACCGCTACGACACCGGGATGCCCGCCGACCTGGTCCTCGACGTCGTGACCGCGATCGCCGACGCACTCGACCACGCCCACGCCCGGCGCCTGACCCACGGCGACGTCACCGCGGCCAGCGTCCTGCTGACCAACGAGCGGCGCCGGCGCGCGTCGCTGACCGACTTCGGCGTGCCCCGGGGCGACGACGACCCCAGGACCGACCAGTACGGCCTCGCCGCCACCGCGCGGCACCTGCTCAGCGGCGTACCACCGGGGCCGCAGGTGCGACCGCTGGGTGAGACTCGGCAGGACCTGGCCGCGTTCGACCCGGCGTTGCTGCGGGCGCTGGCCGACGATCCGCGGCAGCGCTTCGACGCGTGTCTGGACTTCGCGGCCGCACTGCGCGACGCCGCGACCGCTGCCACGCAGGCCCAACCGATCGCCGATCCCGCCGCCCATGCCCCGACCGAGCACCTGGCCAACCCGACCACCGGTTCGGGGATGCCCGCGGTCTTCGTCGCCGCATGGTCGGCCGAGGAACCCGATCCGCTCGCCGAGTTCGGCCCCGACGTCGACCCCGAGTTCGCGCCGACGATGGCCGCCGGCCAACTGACGGCCCCGCCCTACTCCCCGGAGCCGTACCCGCCCGAGCCGCCCTACGAGTCCGATCGTGAACCGCCTGCCTCGACCCACGGCCGGATCTGGGCGTTCGCCGGTGTGGCCACGCTGCTGGCGCTGATCGTCGTACTGGTGGTGGTCGTCGTCAGGGGAGGTGGCGACGACTCCGCCCCCAGCGCCGCCACGTCGTCGTCGAGCGGCGCGGAGCCGTCCACCTCCGCCGACACCGCCCCGACCACCGGTGTCGGCGGCCGACCCCGGCCCGCCGAGATCCGCGGCGTCGACCCGACCGGCGAGGACTGCGAGGGCGGCTTTCAGATCACCGGTCAGGCCGGCTGGGCCAGCCAGGGCGTCCGGGGCAGCCCCGCCGCGACCTGCGCCTTCGTCGGCAACGTCCTCAAGGCGTACTGGGACGCGGCGGACCCCAGCCGGGACGCCCGGTCCGTCGTGGTCGACGGGGCCATCCCCTGCGGAGACGGCGCCGCATGCGTGGGCGAGAAGTTCCTCGTCACGTGCGCGGCAGAGGGCTCGGACGCGTGGATCACCTGCCGCGGTGGCCGCGACGCCGTCGTGATCCTGTACTAGGCGTCTCGTCGCCGTCGCGACGAGTGCTACCTTGGCCGGGTGGATCGGTTCGTCTTGCCCGCTGCGGCCAGCATCGTCGTCGGGCTGTTGCTGGGTGCGGCCGCCATCTTCGGTGTGACGCTGATGGTCCAGCAGGACACCAAGCCGCCGCTGCAGGCCGGCGATCCCGGATCCTCCGTCCTCAACAGGGTCGAGTACGGCGACCGGACCTAGTTCCCTGCCCGCCGCACGTCCTGGTGAACCCCTCAGCCGTCGCTGGCTGTGGCTCGTCGCAGCCCTCTCCCTCGCGCTCACCCTCGCCCAGGCTCCCGGCCGCACGTCCCCGGACACCAAGCTCGACCTGACGGCCAACCCGCTGCGGTTCCTGGCCAGGGCCGCGAACCTGTGGAACAGCGACCTTCCCTTCGGCCAGGCCCAGAATCAGGCCTACGGCTACCTCTTTCCCCACGGGGCGTTCTTCCTCGCCGGTGACCTGCTGGGGTTGCCCGGCTGGGTGACCCAGCGACTGTGGTGGGCGCTGCTGCTGACGGTCGGCTTCTGGGGCGTCTTGCGGCTGGCCGAGACCCTCGGCATCGGCAGCCGCAGCTCGCGGGTCGTCGCCGCGGTGGCGTTCGCCCTGTCGCCACGGGTGCTGACGACGCTCGGAGCGATCTCGTCGGAGACGCTGCCGATGATGCTGGCGCCGTGGGTGCTGCTGCCGGTGGTGCTGGCGATGCGGGGTGACCAGAAGTCGGTGCGCGTCCTGGCGGCCCGCTCGGCGCTGGCCGTCGCCCTGATGGGTGCGGTCAACGCGGTGGCGACGCTGACGGCCTGTCTGGCGGCGCTGATCTGGTGGGCGTCGCACCGCCCGAACCGCCTGTGGTGGCGCTTCACCGGGTGGTGGGTGCTCTGCGGTGCCCTCGCGGTGACGTGGTGGGTGGTCGCACTGCTCATGCTCGGCCGGATCAGCCCGCCGTTCCTCGACTTCATCGAATCCTCCGGTGTGACGACGCAGTGGCTGTCGCTGGTGGAGGTGCTGCGGGGTACCTACAGCTGGACGCCGTTCGTCGCGCCGAACGCGACCGCAGGGGCCTCACTGGTCACCGGGTCCCTCGCCGTGCTGGCGACCACGCTGGTGGCTGCGGCCGGTCTGGCCGGCCTCGCACTGCGGTCGATGCCCGCCCGCGGCAGACTGATCGCGATCCTGCTCGCCGGGGTGTCACTGCTGGCGGTCGCCTACTCGGGTGGCCTCGGCAGCCCGTTCGCCCACTACGTCCAGACGTTCCTGGACGCCGACGGCACGCCACTTCGCAACGTGCACAAGCTGGAACCGTTGATCCGGCTGCCGTTGGTGCTCGGCGTCGCGCACCTGCTGGCCCGGGTGCCGCTGCCCGGCAGTGTTGCCCGGCCGGTCTGGCTGCAGGCGCTCGCGCACCCCGAACGCGACAAGCGGGTCGCCGTCGGCGCCGTCGTCCTGGTCGCGCTGACGGTGGCCACCTCCTTGGCGTGGACCGGACGACTGACCCCACCCGGCACCTTCACCGCCATCCCTCGGTACTGGCACGACGCCGCGGACTGGCTCGACGAGCACGACGGTCCCGTCCCCGGCCGGGTGCTGGTGGTTCCCGGCGCACCGTTCGCCACCCAGACGTGGGGCAACAGCCACGACGAACCGCTGCAGGTGCTCGGCGACCGCCCCTGGGGCGTCCGGGATTCGATTCCGCTGACGCCGCCGGAGACCATCCGTGCGCTGGACTCCGTGCAGCGTCTCTTCGCCGCCGGCCGGCCGTCACCCGGACTCGCCGACACCCTCGTCCGCCAGGGCATCTCGTATCTGGTGGTGCGCAACGACCTCGACCCGGAGACGTCGCGGTCGGCCCGCCCGCTGCTGGTGCACCGCGTCGTCGACGAGTCCCCCGGGTTGACGAAGGTCGCCCAGTTCGGCGATCCCGTCGGACCCGGCACGTTGAAGGGGTTCGTCACCGACAGCGGGCTGCGGCCCGCGTATCCACCGGTGGAGATCTACCACGTGGAGGGCGCGAAGCCGTTGCGTCCGTATGTGTCCGACGTCGACGCGATGGCCCGCGTGGACGGCGGGCCGGAAGCCCTGCTTCGCATCGACGAACGGAGGCGGTTGCTGGGCCAGCCTCCGCTGGGGCCGATGCTGCTGACCTCCGACGCCCTCGCAGCCGGGCTGCCTGCGCCCGTCGTGACCGTCACCGACAGTCCCGTCGCCCGCGAGACCGACTACGGCCGCGTCGACGATCACTCGTCGGCCGTTCGCGCGCAGGGAGATTCACGTAACACCTTCAACCGCGTGATGGACTATCCCGCCGGTGGCGCCGGCATCGTCTACGGCCGTTGGCCGGGTGGCAGGATCACCGTGTCGAGTTCGGCAGCGGACTCCACGGCGCTGCCGAACGTGGCTCCCGCGGCGAGTGCCGCCGCCGCCGTGGACGCGGACCCGGCCACCAGCTGGGTGTCGAACTCGCTGCAGTCGGCGGTCGGCCAATGGCTTCAGGTCGACTTCGACCGCCCCATCACCAACGCGGCCATCAGCATCACCCCCAGCGCGACCGCCGTCGGGGCCCAGGTCCGCCGCATCGAGGTCTCGACCGCGACCGGCACCAGCACCCTGCGCTTCGACCGGGCCGGCAAACCACTCACCGCGGCGCTGCCGCTGGGCGAGACGCCGTGGGTGCGGTTCACCGCCGTGGCCACCGACGACGGTTCGGCCGGAGTCCAATTCGGCATCACCGACTTCACCATCACCCAGTACGACGCCTCGGGTTTCGCGCAACCGGTCAGCCTGCGCCACACCGTCGACGTGCCGGCCCCGCCGCCGGGTTCGGCAGTCGCGCAATGGGATCTGGGTTCCGAGCTACTCGGGCGGCCCGGCTGCGCGGACGGCCCCGACGGGGTGCGGTGCGCGGCGACCATGGCACAGTCCCCCGAGGAGCCGGTCAACCTCAGCCGCACGCTGTCGGTGCCCACCGCGACCACCCTGACGCCGACGGTGTGGGTGCGCGCCCGGCAGGGGCCCAACCTCGCCGACCTGATCGCCCAACCGAACACCGCCCGCACCCTCGGCGACGCCGACGTCATCGACGTGCTCGGCTCGGCATACGCGGCCGGTGACGGGGATCCGCGGACGTCGTGGACCGCCCCGCAGAACATCGTGCAGCAGCGCACCGCGGCCAATCTCACCCTGAAGCTTCCACGCCCGACGGAGGTGGCCGCGCTGCGGCTGACCCCGAGTCCGTCGGAACTGCCCGCCCACCCCACCGTGGTGGCGGTCGACCTCGGCAACGGTCCGCAGGTACGCACACTGAGACCCGATGGTCCGCAGACGATCCGGTTGAGTCCGTTCGTCACCGACACCGCGAAGATCTCGATCCTCGACTGGGACGACGTGATCGACCGCACCGCACTGGGCTTCGATCAGGTGAAGCCCCCGGGACTGGCCGAGGTCACCGCACTCGACGGCCGCGGCGCCCCGATCGCCGCCCCCGACCCGGGCCGCAACCGCGCCCGCACGATCGCCTTGCCCTGCGGCAAGGGCCCGATCATCGGCATCGCGGGACAGTTCGTCCAGACGTCGGTGACCACCACCGTCGGCGCACTGCTCGACGGCGCGCCCGTCGCCGCCAGGCCCTGCGGCACGCCCACCGTCGACGTGCCCGCCGGACAGCAGGAACTGGTGATCAGCCCTGGACCTGCCTTCGTCGCCGACGGCGTTCAGCTGGCCGGGCCGTTGGCCGCCACATTGCCAAGTGCCGCAACGAGTCCCGTCGATACCACCCAGTGGGCACCCGACCACCGGCAGGTCGACGTCGCCGCGTCAGGCAGTCGACGCCTCCTGGTGATACCGGAGAGCGTCAACCCCGGCTGGTCGGCACGTTCGGCCGACGGCGCGGCGCTGACGGCCGTCACGGTCAACGGCTGGCAGCAGGGTTGGGTGCTGCCCGCGGACACCTCGGGCCTGGTGACGCTGGACTTCGGATCCAACTCGACCTACCGCATCGGCCTGATCGGCGGGCTGGCGCTGCTGCCCGTGCTGCTGCTGCTGGCGTTCCTGCCCGCGCGCCGGACCCGCGAGCCCGACGACGGTGCTCGCACCTGGCAGCCCGGTCGTCTCGGCGCAGGCGCAGCGGTTCTCGCCGTCGGTTACCTGGTGAGCGGCGTCGCCGGACTCGTGGTGCTGGGCGCCGCGATCGGACTTCGGCACCTGCTCCAGGCCCGGCCCCACCTCTCGGACCGGCTGACACTCGGCCTCGCCGCCGGCGGCCTGACCCTCGCGGGCGCGGTGCTCAGCAGGTATCCGTGGCGATCGGTGGACGGTTACATCGGCCACGCCTGGGGCGTCCAACTGCTGGCCCTGATCTCGGTGGCCGCGTTGGCGGCATCGGTGGTCCCCATTTCACCGACGCGACGCGAGAACGTCCCTACCATCGACTGAGTGTCAGTCCTCAACACCGCCCGCGGAGCCGTCGACGTCTCGGACCTGGGCGTCACGCTCATGCACGAGCACGTCTTCATCATGACCACCGAGATCATGGAGAACTACCCGGAGAGCTGGGGTGACGGCGCCAAGCGGGAGGCCGACGCCATCGTCCGGCTCAACGAGCTCAAGTCCCGCGGCGTCGACACCATCGTCGACCTGACGGTGGTGGGGCTGGGCCGCTACATCCCCCGCATCGCGCGCATCGCCGCGGCGACCGAACTCAACATCGTCGTCGCCACCGGCCTCTACACCTACAACGACGTCCCGATGTACTTCCACTACCTCGGGCCGGGCGCAGTGCTCGGCGGACCCGAGCCGATGGTCGACATGTTCGTCCGCGACATCGAGCACGGCATTGCCGACACCGGTGTCAAGGCCTCGATCCTGAAGTGCGCCACCGACGAACCGGGTGTCACACCCGGTGTCGAGCGTGTACTGCGCGCCGTCGCCCAGGCTCACCGCCAGACCGGCGTGCCCATCTCGACGCACACGCATGCGGCCACCCGACGCGGTCTGGAGCAGCAGCGCATCTTCGCCGAGGAGGGCGTCGACCTCAGCCGCGTCGTCATCGGCCATAGCGGGGACACCACCGACATCGGCTACCTCGAGGAGCTCATCGCCGAGGGGTCCTACCTCGGCATGGACCGGTTCGGAGTCGACGCCTTCCTCGGTTTCGAGGATCGCGTGAACACCGTCGCAACGATGTGCGAGCGAGGCCACGCCGATCGAATGGTGTTGTCGCACGACGCCTCCTGCTACTTCGACGCCCTGCCCGAGGAGACTCTTCCGGTGGCGCTGCCGAACTGGCACTACCTGCACATCCACGACGACGTGCTGCCCGCGCTGCGGCAGCGGGGCGTCACCGAGGAACAACTCACCACCATGCTGGTCGACAACCCGCGTCGGATCTTCTCGACCCGGGGCGGCTACTGACCGTGGTCACCGGGTTCGCGCCGATCAGCACGCAGGTCTCGGCACTGGCCGCTGCCGACCCCGGCGCACCGGCGGTCACCTGCGAGGGCCGGACGCTGACCCGCGCCGAACTCGACGCCTCGACGAATCAGCTGGCCCGCGCCTATGCCGAAATCGGCGTCGGTGTCGGCGATTACGTGACGATCGCGATGCCCAACTCGATCGGGTGGGTCGAGTCGGTTCTCGCGTGCTGGAAGCTGGGCGCCGTCCCGCAGCCGCTGTCCGCGAGGCTGCCCGACGCCGAGTTCACCGCGATCCTGGACCTGGTGCCGCGGGCGCTCGTGGTGGGCCGCCCCGATCCGCGCGGCGTCGCGCCGAGCGTGCCCGCCGACTTCGTACCCGACCCCGGTCTGTCCGATGATCCAGTGCCCGAGGCGGTCTCGCCGATCTGGAAGTCGATGACCTCCGGTGGCAGCACCGGACGGCCGAAGCTCATCGAGGCGGGTGGGGACAGCCGGTTGCCCGCGGCCATCGGCGACCCCCTCGGCATGGTGCCCGGTGACGTCAACCTGGTGTCGGTGCCGCTGCACCACAACACCGGATTCACCACGGCGACGGCCGGTTTGCTCCTCGGACACCACCTCGTGGTGATGACGCACTTCGAGCCGCACGACTTCCTGCGTCTGGTCGGCGAGCACCGCGTGACGTACCTGGCCACCGTGCCGACGATCATGCAGCGTCTGTTACCGGTCTACCGCGCCGACCCCGACGCCTACGACCTGTCCTCGATTCGCCGGTTCTGGCATCTGGCCGCGCCGTGCCCGCCAGTGGTCAAGCAGGCGTGGATCGACCTCCTTGGACCGGACGTGGTGTGGGAGCTGTACGGCGGCACCGAATTACAGGCGCTGACGTTCGTCTCGGGGTCGCAGTGGCTGCGTCACCCCGGAACGGTGGGGACCGTCGTGGCCGGTGAGATGAAGGTGCTCGGCGACGACGGCGACGAGTGCCCGCCCGGGGTGGTCGGCGAGCTCTACATGCGGCCCTCGCCCGGTAGTTCGCCGACCTACCGGTACGTCGGGTCGACGGCCACGAGCCGAGACGGCTGGGATTCGCTCGGCGATCTGGGGTACTACGTCGACGACGGCGACGAGCGGTTCTTCTTCCTCTCCGACCGGCGCGTGGACATGTTCACCGTGGGCGGCCGCAACGTGTATCCGGCCGAGATCGAGGCGGCCCTGGCCGAACATCCCGACGTGTCATCCTGTTTGGCGGTCGGCGTTCCCGACGACGATCTGGGGCAGGTGCCCTACGCGCTGGTGCAGGCCACCACCGAGCTGAGTGTGGACGGGGTGCGCGCGTTCCTGGCCGAGCGGCTGGCGTCCTACAAGGTGCCGCGCACCGTCGAGTTCGTCGACCGGCCTTTGCGCGACGACGCGGGCAAGGCGCGCCGGTCGGCAGTCCGCGACGAGATCCTCTCGCGGTGGGCCGCGCACTCGGGCTAGCGGAGGTCGTGTTCAGTCCGTGAAGGTTGCCAGCGTCTGCCGGCGGCGGTCGACGACCAGCCGTGTCACGTCGGGTCGGCCGTAATGCCCAGCGGGATCGAAATTCTGCCGCTCGCGCCGAACCTAACCGTGATCGAGTGTGGCGACGGTGAGGCCTTCCGCCGAGTCGATCGGTTCGACGACCCAGGTCCCATCGGGCGCGGCGATACACGTTCCACCGGTGCTGATTTGCTCGTCGCTCGCCTTCTTCATGATCTCCGCCCCCGGCATGCCGTCCGGAATGTCGTCACGGCGGAGCAGGCCTGACACCGAGATCACGTAGGAGCGCGACTCGAGTGCGATGAAGCGGGTGATGTCCGCGGTGTCGGAGAGGTCGCCGGGCCACAGCGCCACGTGAAGATCTTCGCCTTGGGCGTACAGCGCCGTTCGCGACAACGGCATCCAATTCTCCCAGCAGTTGAGCGTGCCGAAGGTGAAGGGTCCGAACTGGTGCGTGACCAGTCCGTGCCCGTCGCCGTTGGCCCAACTAAGGCGCTCTTCGTAGGTGGGCGTCAGCTTTCGATGCACGGAGGCGACTCCGCCAAGCGCATCGACGGTCAGTGGAGGCCCGACGAATTCGCAGTTCGTCGGCGGTGTGATGGACGTGCAAGGGCGGCGAGGCACCACTAAAACCAAACCCTCGGTGTTCCCGTCGATCATCGTGCGTCCTGTGCTCGACGCGTGTGCCGAGCCATGCTGTCCGGTCTCACCATTCGCCCTTCGCTCTGCCCATTGCCCGGCCTTCACCGTTCTGACAACGGTCTGTGTCCAGACCGTCGCAGGGCGTTACGGCGCACCGCGCACTCCAATCAGCGCGCGAGCGTGGGTCTCGTGCACGAAATCCGGCGGATTCCCGTGCATGGGCCACACAGTCGGCACTCGGGTTAGCGTGCGACGGCGGGCTCCGGCGCATCGGTGACCGAGCTGTCCAGCGGCGACGCAGACTTCCGCAGTTCCCACCGGCGCAACGCATTTCGGCACGGTGACTCCACCAGTGCGTAGCTCACCGCGGCCAGCGCGAAGCCGATCACCAGGGTCAGCGCCAGCACCACCGGCATGTGCCCGTTGAACGGGAATTCCCCAATCATGGGGAACACCATCGCCAGGGCGGCGAGGTGCCAGACGAACAATCCGTAGGACCAGCGGCCGAGCGTCACCATCGTGGTGCTGCCGAGGATCCGGTGCGGCGTCCCCACGCGGTCGAGCACCAGCGGCGCCAGCAGCGCGCCCGCGACCACCGCACCCATCGACACCTTGATCAGGAACTGGCCCAGCGTGCCCGGCGCCAGGCCCGCCGGCCCGGCCAGCGGGGAGGCCGCCAGACCGAAGGCGGTCAGCGCCACCGCCGCCATCAGGACCCGGCGGCGGGCCAGGCGGTGCGCCCACCCGACCGGGCTGACGGTGAGCTCGGCGATGAGCATGCCCGCGGCGAACCAGGAGAAGAACGCCGGCGGCCACGTCAGTGGGTTCACCCCGAACGGCACGGAGAACGGGATCAATCCCCACCCGAAGCTGGCGAACGCGACGACGAGGATCGCAGGGATCCGCGCCCGCACGGGCAGCCGCCGCGCCAACAGCGCCAGCACCGGCAGGGCCAGGTAGAAGCTGACCTCGACCGACAGACTCCACATCTGCGTCAACCCCGAGGTCAACGTCAGCGGCACGTAGATCTGGGTGAGCGTCAGATTGGCCAGCCAGACGGTCAGGTCGGGATGGGATTCGGGGAACAGCAGCAGAATCAGCACCACGGCGACGAGGTAGCCCGGCATGATGCGCACCAGTCGAGACCGCAGATAGTGCGCCGTCGGCGGGGTGTGCCGCAGGCCGCGTGCCGCCGCGGCGTGACCCCGCCAGAGCAGGAAGCCCGACAGTGCGAAGAACACCGCGACCGCCAGGTCGAAGCGGCCGAGCAGGCGACCCGTGCTCCAGGTGGTGTGTCCGGTCTGGAAGCCGACGTGGGTGATCACCACGCCGATCGCCGCGCAGGCCCGCATTCCCTCGACGGCGGGCAGGAAGCTGCGCGTGCCGGATACGGCATCCGGATCGTCGGCCTCCCGCCCCCGGGGGGAAACCTCGTCTGCCACGCCGCTCACGCCGACCAGTGTGCCCGATGACCTTGCACTCGACACCGGCCTCATCGTGGGCTGTTAGGGTCGAGCAGGTTTGCCTCAACTGCCGTCGGGGCAGGTGGCGGCGTTAGTGGAGTCGTCTCAGGACGAGAAGGAGGCACGGTTTGAACCGCGCTGTAGCGCTGCGCATCGCAGCGTGCGGGCTCATGGGTCTCGGTGCCGCCCTGTTGATCGCAGCTCTGCTGCTGACCACGTACACCAAGGGCAAGATCGCCAAGATTCCGCTCGACATCGACACCACGCTGGTCAGCGACGGCACCGGAACCGTCTTCGACCCCGCGTCGCTGAATGCGCAAAAGTTCGTCGTCGACAAGAACGCGCCCGTGTCCTTTCAGCAGCAGATCAGCGTGGAGTCGCCGTCCAACGCCGACGTCGTGACCCTGCAGGTCGGCAACACCGTGCGCCGCACGGACAAGCAGCAGGACAACGGGTTGCTGCTGGCTCTGGTCGACACCGTGACGCTGGACCGCAAGACCGCCCTGGCGGTGTCGAGTGACACCAATCCCGGCGGTTCGGTTCAAAAGCCGCGCAGCATCGACGACACGCAGCCGCCGACCAACGTCGCCCTGCCGCACGACGGCCTGGCCTACCGGTTCCCGTTCGACACCGAGAAGAAGACCTACCCGTACTTCGATCCGATCGCGCAGAAGGCCTATGACGCCAACTACGACGGCGAAGAGGACGTCAACGGGCTGAACACCTTCCGGTTCACCCAGAACGTCGGCTACGACTCCGAGGGCAAGCTCGTCGAGCCGGTCAAGTACGCCTCGCTGTACGGCGACGACGCCGACAGCGTCGTGTCCGCCCGCGCCGAACTGTGGGGTCTGCCGGGTGATCCCGACGAGCAGATCACGATGACGCGCTACTACGCCGCGCAGCGCACCTTCTGGGTCGACCCGGTGTCGGGCACCATCGTCAAGGCCGAGGAACACGGCTTCCACTACTACGCGCGCGACGCCCTCAAGCCCGAGGTGACGTTCGCCGACTACAAGGTGACCTCGACCGAGGACACCGTCGAGTCGCAGGTCGCCAGTGCCCGCGACGAGGGTGACGTGGTCGCGCTGTGGGGCCGGATCCTTCCGATCACGTTCACCGCGCTCGGCCTGCTGACCCTCATCGGCGGCGCGCTGCTCGGCTGGTTCACGCTGCGCGCACAGTCCGCTCTGATCGATCCCGGTCTGGACGACACCGGCCACGGTTTCTTTGGGCGGCGACCGACCGACACCGGCCCGATGCCTGCGGCCGAGGCGGCGACCGAGAAGATCCCCACCCAACGGCCGTCGGACCTGCCTCCGGACCGACCGGTCTGATCGTTCGCACCCGGTGGTGGGTGCCGGCGTATTCGCTGGCGCTCACCCTCGCGATCACGGCGCCGCTGCTGGCACCGGGTTACCTGCTCCTGCGGGATGCGGTCTCGACCCCCCGGGCCTACCTCACCGACGCGGCCCTCGGTCTGACCGAGGCAGCGCCGCGGGCCCTGCCACAGGACTTCTTCGTGGCGGTGGCCTCCCACGTCGTCGACGGCGGCGTGGTCGTCAAGGTTCTGCTGGTCGCCGGCCTGTGGCTGGCGGGCTGGGGCGCGGCCAGGCTGGCCGAGGTGGTCGTGCCGGACGCCGGGCTGGGCGGCCAGTTCGTGGCCGCCACCCTCGCGGTGTGGAACCCCTACGTCGCCGAGCGGCTGCTGCAGGGCCACTGGAGTCTGCTGGTCGGCTACGGCTGCCTGCCGTGGGTGGCCGCCGCGGTGCTGCGACTGCGAGCCTCCAGCGATGTCAGCGGCTGGCCGGTGCCGTTGGGGATCACGGTCGCGGGGCTGACGCCGACCGGTCTGATGCTGGCGGCCACGGTGGCCCTGGTCGGTTGCGCGGCGTCCGGCGAGGGGCGCTCGCGGCGCTGGTGCGCGGCGGTGTCGCTGGGATCGGCGGTGCTCGGTGCGCTGCCGTGGCTGGTCGCGCCCGCGGTGTCGGGGTCGCTGTCGTCGAGTCAGGCCGCCGGGGTGACCGAGTTCGCGGCCAGGGCCGAGCCTGGTCTGGGCACGTTGGGCAGCCTCGCGGGCCTCGGCGGCATGTGGAACGCCCAGGCAGTTCCCGCGACCAGGATGACCCTGTTCGCGCTGCTCGCCACCGCCGTCCTGCTCGCCGTGGTGGCCGTCGGCGTCCCCGGCGCGGTGCGGCGGCCCGGCGCACGTCCACTGCTGGTGCTGGCTGCCGTGGCGGTGATCGCGCCCGCCCTGATGGCGACGGCTCCCGGATTGGCCGCGGTGGAGGCCGTCGTCCGCACGGTCCCCGGCCTCGGCGTGCTGCGCGACGCACAGAAATGGGTCGCGCTCGCGCTGCCGGGATACGCGGTGGCCGGTGCCGCGGCGGTGGTGACGCTGGCGCGCCGGGTGCCGCGGGGCGCGGCGGCGGCGGTGTGCTGCCTGGCGTTGGTCGCCGTGCTGCCCGATCTGGCGTGGGGCGTCGGCGGCAAGGTGACCGCGGTGCGCTATCCGGCGGGGTGGTCGACGGCGGCCGCGCTGATCAACGCCGACCCACGGCCGGTGGCGGTCTTGCCGCAGATGAGCATGCGGCGCTTCGAGTGGGCCGGTTCGGCACCCGTGCTGGATCCGCTGCCGCGCTGGGTGTCGGCCGAGGTGTCGACCACCGGCGACCTGGTCATCGGTGGTCGGACGGTGCCCGGCGAGGGCACCCGGGCGCGTGAGGTCGAGCGACTGGTGCTGTCTGGGGCGGGTCGCGACGAGTTGGCCGCGGCCGGCGTCGGCTGGGTGGTCGTCGAGGGACCTGAGCCGAGGCTCTCCCTTCCCGTGGCCTACGCCGATGACGACATGGCCGTCTACCGAGTTGGCGGCGACCGACCGTCGGCGCCGTACCGCGGTCTCGTGATCGCCGCGCACCTGGTCTGGCTGGTCGCGTTGCTGACCGCCGCGGCGGGCACGCTCGCGGCGGTGACGCCGCGGCGGCGCAAGAGTGCGGTGTACTAGGCGCCATGCATTGGCTCAGCGAGTGGTGGCAGGCCGAGGTCGTCGACGGGTACAAGGGGCCGCTGCTGCTCAGCTTCACTGCGTTCGTGGTGACGTTCTTGACCACTCGGACCATCACGCGGCTGATCCGTGCGGGCAAGGGTCCGTTTCACGATGTGAGCAGCGGTGGCGTGCACATGCACCACTCGACGCCGGGGGTGGTGCTGTTGATCGTCGGCGGCTTCAGCGGAGTGGGATCGCCGCCGCTGTCGGTGTGGACCTATCTGGCGGCGCTGTTCGTCGGCGTGGGTGCCTCGCTGGTGCTCGACGAGTTCGCGATGATCTTCCGGCTGCAGGACGTCTATTGGACGCAGGAGGGTCAGCTGTCGGTCAACGTGGTCACGTTGGCCGCTGCGTGCGTGGGGCTGGCCACCGTCGGGGTGTCGCCGTTTCAGGTGCGCGACCTTCCGCCGGAGTTCGCCGCGCTGCGCTACGCCGCGGTGGGCGTGCTGCTGGTGAACTTCGCGCTGGTCGCGGTGGCCGCCTTGAAGGGTAAGTACCCCACCGCCCTGATCGGGCTGTTCGTCTCCCCCGTCGCCTGGGTGGCCGCCGTGCGGCTGGCGCGTCCGACCTCGCCGTGGGCGCGCTGGCGTTACGGCCCGAAGAAGCGCGAACGCGCCGCGCGTCGGGCGGCGGCGTTCGACGACCGGTGGGCGCCGATCCGGCGGCACTGGGACGACCTCATCGGTGGGACGCCGACGTTGGCCAATCCGCCGGCCCCCTCAGACCAGCCCGCCGACCAGCCTGCCGTCGACCACTGACTCCAGGACCACGCGCATCGCGTCGGCGCTCTGCGACCACGAGAACTCGCCGCTGCGCAGCTGCGCCTTGGTGCCCAGTTGCTCGCGCAGCACGCGGTCGGACAGCAGTCGGTCCAGGCACGAGACCAGCTCCGCGTGGTCGTCGACCAGCAGCCCGGTGACGCCGTCGACGATCGAGTCCGTCAGCCCGCCGGAGGAGCGGTAACCGATGGTGGGAACGGCGTGCTGGGCCGCCTCGGTCACCGCGAGCCCCCACCCCTCCTTGCGCGACGGCAGCACGTGCACCCAGCATCGTTGCAGCACTTCGTGTTTGGCGACGTCGTCGACGTGACCGTGGAAGGTGACCGCATCGGTGACTCCGAGCCGCGCGGCGTGCGCGACGAGCCGCTCGCCCCACCAGCCGCCGCCCACGACGTCGAGGTGCAGGTCCGGTGTCCGGGGTAGGAGTTCGGCGACGGCGTCGAGCACGTCCTCGATCTGCTTGTGCGGCACCAGCCGGGACAGCACCGCCACCCGCGGCGTCGCCGACCTCGGCAACCCCAGGGTCTCGGCCGGCGCCTCGTCGAGACCGTTGCGCACCACCGCCACGCGGTGGGCGTCGACGCCGAGGTCGGCCAGATCACGTGCCGAGGGCAGCGACACCGTGACGTACTGGTTGCCGCGGTGCACGCGCGGGGACAGCCGCGATTCGACGAACCAGCCGAACCGGCTCATCAGCGGTCCCGCCACCGGCCACTGCTCACGGTGACAGTGGTGCACCAGCACCACCGACCGCCGCCCGAACGCCAGGCGCGCGAGGAACGGGATGCCGTTCTGGCTGTCGACCACCACGTCTGGCCGGACGTGCCGCAACGGGCCAAGCCCGACGCGCGCCGCGACCATCGCCAATCCGGCCCGCACGTACACGCCGTAGCGGCCACCCCCACGACTGACGTGCACGCCGTCGAGCATTTCGCGTCGGGGGGAGCCGGGGTAGCGGGCGGTGCGCAGTGTCACGCGGACGCCGTCGGCAGCCAGGTGGCTGCCGATGCGCTGCAGATAGGTCTCGCTGCCGCCGCCCTGGGGGTGCCCGGTGTCGCGCCAGCACAGCAGCAGGACGGAACGGACGGGCACCTCAGAGAGGATAGTCGCCGCCTACGCTCGACCCGTGCCTGCCGCTACCCGCCTACTCGCCAGGCGCGCGACGCTGAGCCGCTCGATCCGCCTCCTGAGCGAATTCCGTTTCGAGCAGTCCGACCCGGCCCGGTTCTACGGCGCGCTCGCCGAGGACACCGTCGCGCTGGTCACCGCCCTGCTCGACGGGAAGCCGGCCGGACGCACGCTGCTCGACGTCGGCGGCGGGCCCGGCTACTTCGCCGACGCGTTCGAGGCAACGGGGGTGACCTACGTCGGCGTCGAACCCGACCCGCGCGAGATGCACGCCGGCCCGGCAGGTGACCGCGGCGCGGGCAGATTCGTCCGCGCCTCGGGCATGGCGCTGCCGTTCGCCGACGACGCCGTCGACGTCTGCCTGTCGTCCAACGTCGCAGAACACGTCCCAGACCCCTGGCGGATGGGCCGCGAGATGCTCAGGGTCACCAAGCCCGGCGGTCTGGTGGTGCTGTCGTACACGGTGTGGTGGGGCCCGTTCGGCGGCCACGAGATGGGGCTGACGCACTACCTCGGCGGTGCCCGGGCCGCCGAGCGCTATGCCCGCAAGCACGGCCATCGGCCGAAGAACGACTACGGCTCGTCGTTGTTCGCGGTCTCGGCGGCCGACGGCCTCCAATGGGCCGAGAGCACCGGGATGCTGGTCGCCGCATTTCCCCGCTACCACCCGCGATGGGCATGGTGGATGACGCGGACACCCCTGGTTCGGGAGTTTCTGGTCAGCAACCTGGTGCTGGTGTTGCAGCCGTCCTGAGCACCTGAACTGCAACAGGTTCTACTCGGGCCGTTTGATGGGTAATGTGACGGCCATGACACAGAGCACCGCCTTCAAGACCGTCTGGGACAAGCTGTTCATCGGCGGCAAGTGGGTCGAGCCGGCCACGTCCGAGGTCATCGAAGTGCACTCACCCGCAACCGGTGAGCTGGTCGGCAAGGTGCCTCTGGCCTCGGCGGCCGACGTCGACGCGGCCTGCGCCGCCGCCCGCAAGGCCTTCGACGAGGGCCCGTGGCCGCACACCTCGCCCACCGAGCGCGCCGCGGTCCTGCAGGCCGCGGTCAAGATCATGGAGGAGCGCGCCGACGAGCTGAAGTTCCTGCTCGCCGCCGAGACCGGCCAGCCGCCGACCATCGTCGACATGATGCAGTACGGCGCCGCGATGTCGTCGTTCAACTTCTACGCCGGTGCCGCGGACAAGTTCACCTGGCAGGACATCCGCGACGGCATCTACGGGCAGACCCTGGTACTCAAGGAGCCCATCGGAGTGGTCGGCGCCGTCACCGCGTGGAACGTGCCGTTCTTCCTGGCCGCGAACAAGCTGGGACCGGCGCTTCTGGCCGGCTGCACCATCGTGCTCAAGCCCGCCGCCGAGACGCCCCTGTCGGTGTTCGCCATGGCCGAGATGTTCGCCGAGGCCGGCCTTCCCGAGGGCGTGCTGTCGATCGTGCCCGGTGGCGCCGAGACCGGTCGCGCGCTGACCGCCAACCCCGAACTGGACAAGTTCACCTTCACCGGTAGCTCCGGCGTCGGAAAGGAGGTCGCCAAGATCGCGGCCGAGAACCTCAAGGCCTGCACGTTGGAGCTCGGTGGCAAGTCCGCGGCGATCATCCTCGAGGATGCCGACCTGGACTCCACGCTGCCGATGCTGGTGTTCTCCGGCCTGATGAACTGTGGCCAGGCGTGTGTGGGCCAGACCCGCATCCTGGCGCCGCGGTCGCGTTACGACGAGGTCGTCGAGAAGTTGTCGGCCGCCGTCGCCGCCATGCCCGTGGGCCTGCCGGACGACGCCGCCGCGATGATCGGCCCACTGATCTCCGAGAAGCAGCGCGAGCGCGTGGAGGGCTACATCCGCAAGGGCGTCGAGGAAGGCGCCCGCATCGTCACCGGCGGCGGTCGGCCCGAGGGACTCGACGGCGGATGGTTCGTGCAGCCGACGGTGTTCGCCGACGTGGACAACTCGATGACCATCGCCCAGGAGGAGATCTTCGGTCCGGTCCTCGCGGTCATCCCGTTCGACGACGAGGAGGACGCGATCCGCATCGCCAACGACTCGGCGTACGGACTGGCGGGCAGTGTCTACACCGCGGACTTCCCGAAGGCGCTGCAGATCGCGAAGCGGATCCGGACCGGCACGTACGCCGTGAACATGTACGCGTTCGATCCCGGTGCGCCGTTCGGCGGTTACAAGAACTCGGGCATCGGCCGCGAGAACGGCTGGGAGGGCATCGAGGCGTACACCGAATCCAAGAGCGTGCTGCTGCCGTTCGGCTACACGCCCTAGGAGTTTCCCGCTCCTCGAGTGTGCGGTGAGATCGTCGTCGGAGGCGAAATCGCAATCTCACCGCACACTCGACGAGTTTTAGAAGGCTCCCTCGTCGAGGTCCATGGTGGCCAGGTCGACCGTTTCGATGATCCGGCGCTCAGCGGACAGTCGCGGCAACACGTTGTTCGCGAAGAACTTCGCGGCGGTCACCTTGCCGAGATAGAACACCCGGTCGCGTTCGGAGGGCTGACCGTCGAGCGCCTCCAGAGCGATCTCCGCACCGCGCAACAGCAGCCATCCGATGAACAGATCGCCGACGGCCAGCAGGAACGACACCGAGCCCAGGCCCAGCCGGTAGAGGTCACGTGAGTTCTGTTGCGATGAAATGAGATAACCGGTCATCGTGGCGACCATCGACTGCACGTCGGCCAGCGCCGTCGCAAGGCGCGTGCGGCAGTCGGCGAGTTCCCCGCGGGCCGACTCGGCGTCCAAGAAGCCCTGGATCTCACCGGCGACGTGCGCGAGCGCGCCGCCCTGGTCGCGCGCGATCTTGCGAAAGAAGAAGTCCTGCGCCTGAATTGCGGTGGTGCCCTCGTAGAGCGAATCGATCTTCGCGTCGCGGATGTACTGCTCGATCGGGTAGTCCTGCAGGAAGCCCGAGCCGCCGAACGTCTGCAGCGACTCGGTCAGCGTCTGGTATGCACGTTCGGAGCCGACGCCCTTGACGATCGGCAGCAGCAGATCGTTGACCCGGCCCGCCATGCCGGCGTCCGCGCCGGAGACCACCGTCGCCGCCGCTTCGTCCTGATGGGCGGCGGTGTAGAGGTACAGCGCGCGCAAACCTTCGGCGTAGGCCTTCTGAACCAACAGGGCCCGGCGCACGTCGGGGTGATGCAGGATGCTGACCCGCGGTGCGGTCTTGTCGGTCATATGCCTCAGGTCGGCGCCCTGGATACGCGTCTTGGCGTAGTCCAGCGCATTCAGATAGCCGGTCGACAACGTGCTGATCGCCTTGGTGCCCACCATCATTCGCGCGTACTCGATGATCTTGAACATCTGCGCGATGCCGTTGTGCGTGTCGCCGACCAGGTAGCCGACCGCGGGTACGCCGTGCTGTCCGAACGTCAGCTCACACGTCGCCGACACCTTGAGGCCCATCTTGTGCTCGACCCCGGTGACGAACGCGCCGTTGCGCTCCCCGGGCGCTCCCGTCTCGGGGTCGGGCAGGAACTTCGGCACCATGAACAGCGACAGGCCCTTGGTGCCGGGACCGGCACCTTCGGGCCTGGCCAGCACCATGTGCACGATGTTCTCGAAGAGGTCGTCGGAGTCGCCGCTGGTGATGAAGCGCTTGACGCCGTCGAGATGCCAAGTGCCGTCGGGCTGTTCCACGGCCTTGGTGCGACCGGCCCCGACGTCGGATCCCGCGGCGGGCTCGGTGAGCACCATCGTGGCACCCCAGTTGCGCTCGACGGCCATGGCCGCCCAGTGCCGTTGCTGGGCGTTGCCTTCTTCGTGCAGGATGCCGGCCAGGACGGGCCCGGCCAGGTACATGAAGGCGGCAGGCTGGGCGCCGAGCGGAAACTCGTTGATCGCCCACGCCAGCATGGAGGGCGCGGGCACGCCTCCGACGTCCTCGGACAGGCCGATCCGGAACCACTCGCCCTGCTGCCAGGCCCGTAGCGACTCCTTGAACGCCGCCGGCAGGGTCACCGCGTGGGTGGCGGGGTCGAAGGTCGGCGGGTGGCGGTCGGAGTCGGCGAAGGATTCGGCCAACGGCCCCTCGGCCAGGCGCGCCGCCTCGCTGAGCATGTCGCGGATCGAGTCCGCGTCCAGGTCGCCGAACTCGCCGCTGGCGAGCACCTTCTCCAGTTGGAGGACCTCGAAGAGATTGAATTCGAGATCGCGCACATTGCTCTTGTAGTGACCCACGTTTGCGCCTTTCACGGTCGACGTGCGCTTCGAGCGTAGTCCGGCCGGGGCCGTCGCGGCCATCACCGTTCCCATGCCTGCCCCACGGGCTTCCTATGGTCTAAGGCATAGCGAGGACGCTCGCAAGTGATGCGGAATACATTTTCGCCCGGATGACGTTACGCCCACTATGCTTGGCATCATAATCGAGGAGGCGCCATGTGGGTGGTCGAGGTCAACGTCCTAGGGCGCCGTTTCAGCTGCACCCTCGAGGACCGGCGTCGCCCGCTGCCGGTCCTACCGGGTTCGGCCACGGTCGCGCACTGGCGCCACCGCCTGCAGCGGCAGTCGGGCGCCGCCGCCTGATGCCCACACCCGTCGACGTCAGCCCGCCAGCGCGCGGCACGACGCGGTACCGGATGCTGTTCGCCGCGGCCGAGGTGCTGCGGGAGAAGGGTGCCGCCGGGGTCACGATCGACGAGGTGCTGACCCGAAGTGGAGCACCCCGGGGGTCGGTGTACCACCACTTTCCCGGTGGCCGCAGTCAACTGCTGACCGAGGCCCTGCGGTTCGCCGGCGACGCCATCACCCGACTCGTCGACGACGCCGCCGATCAGGGGTGCACGCCGCTGATTCATCAGTTCGTCGCGTTCTGGGAGCGCACCCTGGCCGACAGCGACTTCGCCGCCGGCTGCCCGGTGGTCGCGGCCGCGATCGGTTCGGCCGACGCGGATCCGGCACTGACGCCCATCGCAGGCGACATCTTCGACCGCTGGCGCGCGGCGCTGACCCGCGCCTTCGTCGCCGACGGGTTCGACGAGTCCGACGCGAGACCGCTGGCCGTCACGTGCATCGCGGCGCTCGAGGGCGCCGTGGTGCTCTGCCGCGCGACCCGCACCGCCGAACCGCTGCGCGACGTGGCGCGTCAGGTCGAATTCCTGGTCCGATCAAGGGAATTCGTGCGTCGGTTCGGGCTGCCCTCGCAGCCCTAGGACGCCAGCAGTAGTCGACTCAGCTGAGTCGTCGTCTCGACCCCGTCGTCGTAACCACCCTCGCCCCCGAGCGCGTTCATGATCGCCAGCGTGTAGCGCTGCCGGGGGCCGGCGAAGCCGACCGAGTCGACCACCCATCCGCCCTGCTCCTGCGACCATCCGTTCTTGTTGCCGGGCGCCATCGCGGGTCCGGCACCCCATACCCCCCACTGCTGGTTGGCATCGACGCGCTGCATCTCGGCCACCACGGCGGCGGCGTCGCCCGGGGCGAGCCCGGTCAGCACGTAGTTCATCAGCCCGTCGAAGTCGTCGGCGGTGGCCTTCTGAAAACCCCAGTAGGGGAACACGTCGCCAAAACCGGGCTGCGGCACCACGTTCGGCATGCCGTACCGCGGAAAGTTCGCGTTGAACGCCTGCTGCGGTCCCCCGTACTTGGACCACAGCGCGTCCGCGGCGTCGTTGTCGGAGCGGCGCAGCATGGCGACCATCAGATTGCGATCGGAGTCGGTGAGCGAGACGACGCCGGCCCGTTGCCTGGTGAGCAGATCGGCGACCATCGCCAGCTTGATGGTCAACGCCGTCCAGATCGGCGTGGCGGCATTGGCGTTGCGGTACGTCACCCCGGTCACGCGGTCGCGCAGGACGAATCCGACCGTCCCAGGGCGACTTTGGAGGTACTGCTCGGCGGCCGCGATGCGCCGGCTCAGGTCGCAATCCGACGCCGCCCCGCTGCTGCATGGCGCACCGGTCGACGGCGGGGCACCGGCCATGGCGATCACGGCCAGCAGTGCGACGAGGAGGACGACCACCGGACGACGCGACATCGGTCGGCCGGCGATCGTCAACGCTCCCCCCTTCTCGAACCACAAAATCTACGCAGTAACTACGGAGGAGAGTAGCGGAGTCAGGGGATCAGTGGTGGCACAGCAGGTTGACGACGACGGGGGCCGCGACGGTCGCCGCGATCACCGCCGACGTCGCGACTCGGTGTCCCCACCGGTTCCAGCGCTGCGCGGGCTCCAGCAGTCGGCGGGCGCGGGCCGCTGTCACCGTGGCGGCGACGGCCAGCGCCCCCGCGGGCGGCGGCGGCGAGGCGAGCGCCAGCATCCCCGCCACCAGCGGTCGCGGACCGCACCGCCGGGCCGCGCGGTCGTCGGCGCACATCTCGAGCAGCTCGGCCACCGCGGCCGCACCACCGGTGAACACCGGCAGGCGCGCCAAACGGGTGGCCAAGGCCCGCAACACCATCAGCAGGTGGTGATGGTGACCGGCGAGGTGCGCCCGCTCATGGGCGAGCACGGCCTCCAATTGGGGTGCGTCGAGCGCCGCGACCGCCGCGGTGGTCAGGACGATCGCGTGGGGCCGACCGACCACGCAGTACGCCGCGGGCAGCTCACCGCGGAGCACGACCACACCCGCGGCGCCGGTGGTCGTCCCGACCATCCTGGCGGCGTCGGCGTGCTCGGCGCTGCGCGCGCGCAGCACCCGCACGGTCTGCCCGACGCCCAGCACCACGACGACGGAGGTCGCGACACCCACGGTCAGGAGCCCGACGGTGCCGACCGGCCCGAGCGTCGCCATCCGCTCCGGCACGCCGAGCAGTTCCAGACACAGCACGACCGCCGAGGACGTGGATCCGCCACGCAGGAGGGGCACCAGGACGACGACCATGGCGGCGACCCAGGCGGCCATCACCGCGGCCATCGCGGTCAACCACGCGGCGACGCCGAGGCGTGGATTGGTCCCGCGGCGAGTCAGCCGGCTCAGCGGCCACGGCGCCAACCAGCTGACCGCGACGCCGTAGAGCAGCAGGTAGACCGTGGCCGTCACGTGCGGCGCCCGGTCGAGCCGCCTTGCCGCAGCGCGGCCCGCAGCTGCGCCGATTCCTGCGCCGTCATCTGCTCCACGAAGAGGGCGAGCACCGCCTCGGTGTCACCACCGGCGCTGAAGGCCGCGCGCATGAGATTTGCCGAGCGCTCCTCACGCGTCATCGTCGGCCAGTAGCGGTAGGCCTTGCCTTCGCGCTCGCGCCGCACCCAGCCCTTGCGGTGCAGATGATCCATCGTGGAAAGCACCGTCGTGTAAGCGATTTGGCGGAGGCCGGCGAGCTCGTCGAATACCTCGCGCACGGTGACGCCGTCGGCGCCGGCCCAGACACGGTCCATCACCGTGGCCTCCAAGTCACCGAGACCTCGCTGCTGCATCGTCACCTCCCGCCGAACGCCACTGCGTATCTAGCCGCCGCAGGCCCGTTCAGACACTCCTCGTCCACCGCGCGCAGACGAAGTCGCCGTTGCGGCCCACCTCCACGAGCGTCCACTCGGTGGGTATCGGCAACACCCGCGCGCCGGCGCCGAGCGAACACGGCGCGTAGGACACGATCATCTCGTCGATCAGCCCGGCCGCGGCGAACTGTCCGGCGACGTCGCCGCCGCCGACCACCCACACGTCCCGGTCCGCGGCGGCTTCCACCAGAGCGGAATGCAATTCGGCGACGTCCCCGGCGAACGTCGCCACGGGATGCCCAGGCACGACGACGTCGGTCCGGTGGGTGAGGACCCAGCTGGGCTGGTCGTAGGGCCAGTCACCGGGCTGGTTGGCGACGATCCACTCGTAGGTGGTCGACCCCATCGCCAGTGCGCCGACGCCGTCGGCGAACGCGTCGTAGCCGAAGTCGCCGCGGGGGTCCACGTCGCGGGAGAGCAACCAGTCCAGGCCGTTCGCCTCGTCGGCGACGAAACCATCCAGGCTCGACGCGGTGTAGTACACGCATGCCATCTCGTCTCCTCGCTTCCCTGGTACATCTTTGCCCGAGCCACCCGCACTACACTCGAAACTCCTGTGAGCGAATTCGAAGAATTGCGTGCCGACGGCACCGACCTCGCCGGGCTGCGCACGGCGGTCCGAGCGTTCCTGACCGCCGATCGAGAGACCTTCGGGTGGATCCCGGCCGTGGACTCCTGGCTGTCGAGCTGGGACACCGACTTCAGCATCCGGTTGGCCGAGGCCGGCTTCATCGGGCTGACCATCCCCACCGAATACGGCGGCCGGGCACCGGCTGACGGGACCGGCTACCTCCATCGCTACGTGGTGACCGAGGAACTGCTGGCCCACGGCGCGCCGGTCGGGGCGCACTGGATCGCCGACCGGCAGGTGGCCCCCGGGCTGCTGGCCTACGGCACCGAGGAGCAACGGCGGCGCCTGCTCCCCCAGATCGCGGCCGGGCGGCTGTACTCGTCGATCGGCATGAGCGAGCACGGCGCCGGTTCGGATCTCGCGGCCGTCGCGTCCCGGGCGACGCGCGACGGCGACGGCTGGGTTCTCAACGGCACCAAGGTGTGGACCAGCGGCGCGCACCTCGCGCACCAGATCGTCGTGCTGGCCCGCACCAGTCCGCTGGACACCGACCACCGGCACGCCGGCTTCAGCCAGTTCATCGTCCCGACCGACCTGCCGGGGATCACGATGAGCCCCATCGTCCTGATGAACGGCGAGCACCACTTCAACGAGGTGCAGTTCGACGACGTGCGGCTCACCGACGGCGACGTACTCGGTGAGATCGGATCGGGGTGGCACCAGGTGACCTCGGAGCTGGGCTTCGAACGCAGTGGGCCAGAACGGTTCCTGTCCACCGTGACGCTGCTGACGGACGTCGTCGCGACGCTGGGACGCACCGACGTCGACGACCGGACCGCCGCCGCGGTCGGTGATCTGATGGGTCGGATGATCTCGCTGCGGCAGCTGTCGATCGCGGTGGCCCGCGCTCTGACCGCCGGTGAGGACGCCAACACGCGAGCGGCGATGGTCAAGGATCTAGGCACCCGCTTCGAGCAGGACTCGGTCGAACTCGCCGCCGACCTCGTCGACGGCATCGGCGGGGCCGACGGGACGCGGTTGCGCGCGCTGCTGGCCACCGCGCGGGTGCACTCGCCCATGTTCACCCTGCGCGGCGGGACCAACGAGGTGCTGCGCGGCATCGTGGCCCGAGGCACGAAGGTGGCGACGTGAACGACGAACTCAAGGCGCTCATCGCCGAGATCGGCCGGCAGTCCTACGACGCCCACGTCGGACGACACGGACTGCCCGAGGCCTTCGACGCGGACCTGTGGCGGGTGCTGGAGACCTCCGGGCTGACCAGGCTGACCAGTGAACAGGGCGCCGGCCCGACCGAGGCCGCCGTCGTCCTCGGCGAGCTCGCCCGCTGGGCGGCAGCCGTACCCGTCGCCGAAACCGACGTCCTCGCAACGTGGTTGGCAGGGCAGGCCGATCTCGAGGTGCCCGCCGAGGGCCCCCTGACGGTGGCGATCGCCGACGTCGCACGCCGCGACGGCCTTACGAGCACCGCCCCCTACGGCCGAATCAAGGGCTCCGCCCTTGGTGTGCCGTGGCCGGGCGTGGGACCCGTGGTGCTGGCCGCGCGCTCCGAGGAGTCCACCGCCGTGGCCGTGCTTCCGCCGAGCCCGGTCGAGGGCACGCCGAATCTGGGTGGCGAGCCGCGCGGCGAGGTGACGTTCGACCTCGCCGAGGACGACGTCGTCCGGCTCCCTCCGGAGGTGGGCGACGAATTGGTGCGACGCGGCGCCTGGGCACGCTGCGTGCAGATCGTCGGCGCGTTCGACGCCGCCGCGCGGCTCACCGTCGAGCACACCGGTGAACGCAAGCAGTTCGGTCGCAGCCTCGACACGTTCCAGGCCGTGGCGCACTCCCTGGCCGCGCTGCACGGCGAGATCGAGAGAAGCCGCGCCGCAACGACGTTGGCCACCTTTGCGGCCGCCGATCACGGCTTCGACAGCCCCGAGGCCGATTACGCGGTGACCGTGGCCAAGGTGGCGGTGGGACGCGCCGTGGTCCCGGTGACGACCATCGCCCATCAACTCCACGGCGCCATCGGCGTGACGATCGAGCACCAGCTGTGGCTGGCGACGATGCGCGCGCGAAGCTGGGCCGACGAGTTCGGCACCACGCGCTGGCACGCCACGCGACTGGGCCGCATGGCGCTGGCGGCCGAGAACCCATGGAACGTCGTCGTCGGCCCGTAGCTCGGCGGGTCAGGCCCGCGCGGGTAGGCATCGGACACTTTCGCGATCCACAACTAAGGTTGAGACCATGATGAAATTGACGCCCACGACACGCGCGGTCGTCGCGGCCGCCCTCGTGGCCTCCGCGGCGGCGACGGCACCGCTCGCCACGGCCTCCCCCAGATCGGTGAGTTCTCCCATGCCGATGTCGAGCCGTTGGCGGGCGTGCGACTTCTCGAAGCTGCCGTGGGTGGCCGCCCGGGGCGACGCCCGAGCCGTCGCCCACCTTCGCACCGACGGCTCCGGCATGTTGGTGGCGACGCTCGACGTGGCGACCGCCATGCCGAACACGCGCTACGACGTCCGGGTGATCCAGACCCCCCGACCGTCGCAGGCCTGCGGTGCGGGCGCGCCCGGCGTCGTCGCCGGCACGTTGCAGACCGACGGCGTCGGCGCTGGATCGACGACGTTCGCCGGCCCCGTCGCCAAGGGCGCCACCGGAGCCTGGGTGATCCTGGAACGGCCGGCGCCGTACGCGCAGACCCCGGAGGAGTTCTACACCACCGAGTACGTCACCTCCGTCTGAGGTGCGGGTCTGGGATTACCGCGTCGGCAGGACCCCCGGGTAACCTGGAACTAGAACACGTTCCACTTTCGAGCCCGGGGAGCATCCGTGAACGCGAACGACACCGATTCGGTCGACGTCGAACCGACCGCCGTCACGAAGTGGGATCCAGGCCTCACCGAACGGGTGATGGGTTTTCTGCGTCCCCTCATCAAGGGCTACCACCGCGCCGAGGTGCACGGCCTCGAGGACTTCCCGAAGGGCGGCGCGCTGGTGGTGGGCAACCACTCCGGTGGGCTGTTCGCAATGGACGTGCCCGTGTTCGCCACCGGGTTCTACGAGAAGTTCGGCTTCGACCGGCCCGTCTACACGTTGAGCCACGACATCATCTTCACCGGCCCCACGGGTGACTTCTTCCGCAAGACCGGCTTCATCCCCGCCAACCACGAGAATGCCGACGAGGCGTTGCGCGCCGGCGGGGTGGTCGTGGTCTTCCCCGGCGGCGACTACGACGTCTATCGGCCGACCCTGTCCGAGAACAAGATCGACTTCGGCGGCCGCACCGGCTACGTGCGCGCGGCCCTCAACGCCGGGGTGCCGATCGTGCCGTCGGTGTCGATCGGCGGTCAGGAGGCCCAGCTGTTCCTGACCCGCGGCGAGGGCATGGCCAAGGCGCTTCGGCTCGACAAGTTGCTGCGCGTGAAGATCCTGCCCGTCTCGTTCGGTTTTCCGTTCGGGCTCTCGGCCGTGCTGCCGCTCAACGTGCCGCTGCCGACGAAGATCGTCACGCAGGTGCTGGCGCCGGTCGACGTGGTCGCCGAGTTCGGTGAGGATCCCGACGTCGACGAGGTCGACGCCCACGTCCGCCGGTTGATGCAGCAGGCCCTCGACCAGCTGGCCAAGCAGCGACGACTCCCGGTGCTGGGCTGACCGACCATGGCGCTGACCGATCCGCTCACCAACACCCTCGGCCTGCTGACGACGATGGTCCGCGCGGGCGTCATCGCCCCGCTGCGGCCGGACAAGTACCTGCGCATCGGTGCCGCGATGGCGCGGGAGAACATGGGCATCACCTCCGGTTTCGCCAGCGCCGCGCAGCGGTGCCCCGACCGTCCGGCCCTGGTCGACGAAATCGGCACCCTCACCTGGCGTGACGTCGACCAGCGTGCCGACGCGTTCGCCGCCGCGCTGCAGGCCCTGCCCAGCGGGGCCCCCCAGGTCGTCGCGATCATGGCCCGTAACCACCGCGGCTTCGTCGACTCGCTGATCGCCGCCAGCCGCATCGGTGCCGACGTGCTGCTGCTCAACACGTCCTTCGCGGGACCCGCTCTGGCAGAAGTCATTTCGCGCGAGGGTGCCGGCAAGTCGGTCGCCGTGGTGTACGACGAGGAGTTCGCCCCGACGGTCGACGTGGCGCTCGCGGAGCTACCCGACACCACGCGGATCGTGGCCTGGCGCGACACCGACGGCGACCACCGCAGCGTCGAGGACATGATCGGCGAACACTACGGCCACCAGCCCAGGCGGGCCGGCACCAAGTCCAAGGTGATCCTGCTGACCTCGGGTACGACGGGAACGCCCAAGGGCGCCAGCCACTCTGGCGGCAGCCCGCAAACCCTCAAGGGCATCCTCGACCGCACGCCGTGGCGCGCCGAGGAGGTGACCGTGGTGGTGGCCCCGATGTTCCACGCCTGGGGCTTCGCGCAGCTGGCGTTCGCCGCGTCGATGGCGTGCACGATCGTCACGCGGCGCAAGTTCGACCCGGAGGCGACGCTCAAGTTGGTCGACCGGCACCGGGCAACCGGATTGTGCGTCGTCCCAGTCATGTTCGACCGGATCATGGCGCTGCCCGAGGACGTGCTGTCGAAGTACAGCGGGACGTCGCTGCGGTTCGCGGCGGCATCGGGTTCCCGGATGAACCCCGACGTGGTGACCGCGTTCATGGACCGCTTCGGTGACGTGATCTACAACAACTACAACGCCACCGAGGCGGGCATGATCGCGACGGCGACTCCGGCGGACCTTCGCATCGCCCCCGACACCGCGGGTCGACCGGCCGAGGGAACCGACATTCGCATCCTCGACGCCGATCGCCGGCAGGTTCCCACCGGCGAGGTCGGCACCATCTTCGTGCGCAACTCGACGCAGTTCGACGGCTACACCTCGGGCGCCACCAAGGACTTCGAGGGCGACTACATGTCCAGCGGCGACGTCGGACGTCTCGACGCCGACGGTCGGCTGTTCGTGGTCGGCCGTGACGACGAGATGATCGTGTCCGGTGGCGAGAACGTCTACCCCATCGAGGTGGAGAAGGTGCTCGCGGCGCACCCGGCGGTGACGGAGGCGTCGGTACTCGGGGTGGACGACGCCGACTACGGACAGCGGCTGGCGGCCTTCGTGGTGCTGACCGACGAATCGGCGACGCCCGAGGACCTCAAGGCGCACGTGCGGGCCAACCTGGCGAACTACAAGGTGCCGCGCAGCATCACGGTGCTGGAGAGTTTGCCGCGCGGCAGTACGGGCAAGATCGTTCGTCGTGAACTTCACGCGCTTCTCACCGACGACCGTGCGACGTAGACATCCGCTGCTGCGGGGCGTCGCCGAACTGCTGCTGTCGGCCAACGCCGTCCAACCGCTTGGCCGCGAGGGCTACGTCACGATCCCGGTGTTCTTCCTCGGGTGGCCGACCGGTGAGGCTGCGCCGGTGGTGGCCGGCGCGTCCATGCTCGACGCCGCCCGGCGCGGACTTCGCGGAGACTTCAGGGGCACCCGGGGCAGGGTGGCCCTGGGGCTGACCGCGTTGTCGTGGGCCACCCTGGGTTTCGTCTACTACCGCAACGCCAGGTCACAGGAGTCCTTCGAGGCTCCGCTGCGGGACACCCTGGGCGACGACTACGCGGCCATCGCCGCCGAGGAGCGACGCCGACGCCGCGGCGGGGTCCTGCGGACGTCGTGGGCCAGACGGCAGTACGTCAAGAAGAACGACGTCGTGCGGTACGGGCCGCACCGCGCCAACGTCGCCGACGTCTGGCACCGGGGCGATCTGCCCCGCGACGGCAAGGCGCCCGTCCTGCTGCAGGTGCCCGGTGGCGCCTGGGCGATCGGCATGCGTCGGCCTCAGGCCTACCCGCTGATGACGCACATGGCCGAACACGGGTGGATCTGCGTGTCGATGGCCTACCGGGTCAGCCCGCGCAACACGTGGCCGGCCCACATCGTCGACGTGAAGCGGGCGCTGGCGTGGATCAAGGAGAACATCGCCGAGCATGGCGGCGACCCCGACTTCGTCTGCATCACCGGCGGTTCTGCGGGTGGGCATCTGACCGCGCTGGCGGCGCTGACCCCCAATGACCCGCAGTGGCAACCGGGTTTCGAGGACGCCGACACCTCCGTGGTGGCCGCGGTGCCGATCTACGGCCGCTACGACTGGTTCACCTCCGAGGGCTCGGGCCGGCCGGAGTTCATCGCGATCCTGCAGCGCTACATCGTCAAGAAGCGCTTCCGCGAGCACCGCCAGACCTACCTCGACGCATCGCCGATCACCAAGGTGCACGCCGACGCGCCGCCGTTCTTCGTTCTGCACGGCACCGACGACTCGATCATCCCGGTGCAGGAGGGCCGCGTCTTCGCCGAGGCGTTGGAGAAGGCGTCGGACAATCCCGTGGTCTACGCCGAGATTCCGCACGCGCAGCATGCCTTCGACTTCTTCGGCTCGCCGCACGGCCACTACACCGCGACCGCCGTCGCGCACTTCCTGGATTGGGTGAAGGCCAAGCGAGGCTAGATCACGGTAGGACGGTGTGCATCAGCATCACGTTGTACGCCGACCAGAGCGAGAGGTTGTAGTACAGCTCCTTGCCCGTCGACCACGGGTGCAGGTACGGCGCGTAGATGCCGCCCGGAAACTCCATGTGGCTCACCAGCATCTGCTCGGGACTCCACGGCCCCTGCGGTGTCGGAGAGGTCCGCATCACGACGTCGTTGGCCCCGTTGCAGTACAGCGCCAGGTACTGCTTGAGGTAGGTGTTGTACTGCGCCGACATCTCGCCCACCGGCCCTGGAATGACCGGCGTCGCGGCGGCGGGATTGGCGGGCACCCAGGACTGGCTGTCCCCGTTCCAGTACTCGTACTTGGTCAGGTCGGGAATCAGCGCGGGTGAGACGCGGGCGACGTAGGCCGAACCACCACGTCCGTTGGGAGTGCCGTAGGTGTACAGGTATTGGTCGCCAGGGCCTGGCCTGAGGAACGCGCCCATCTGAAAGTTCTCGTTGCCCGCCCCCGGAGTGCGGACGGTGCCGGGGTACACGCCCCACGTCTCGCCGTTGTCCGGTGACATCGCGATCGCCGAATAGTTGGTGCTCCATGCACCATTGGCGTCCCAGCTCCTGATCGACATGAAGTTGAGGTACTGCTTGCCGCCCGCCGAGACGCCGGCGGTGGGGATGATGCCCGTCTCCTGGGGCGCCTGCCCGATGGTGTTGATGATCTGCTTGGCGATGCCGGGTCGCCAGACCGGAGCGCCGGAATACTTGTTGCCGACCACACCGTTGGGCACCGCGACCGTGTTGGACAGGGAGCGGTCCTGGCTGCGGAACAACGCGTTGTAGCGCCACTGCTTGCCGGGGATGGTGCAGTAGCCGTTGGTGTCGCCAAAGGCCATCAGCACCTGGTTGTTCGCGGGATCCCCGTTGTCCCACATGATTCCGAGGTCGGTACCGGTGATGGCGAACTTCTTGATGGTGTCGTTGGGGCTGTCGGGGCCGGTGACCCAGCCGACGAGCGAGGTGCCCGGCGGCGCGGTGGACACCGGCGCGGGTGCGGCGGCCGGGGCCGGCGCGGGTGCCACCGCCGACGGCTGGGTCGCCGTGCCGCCGGGCCGAGGCGTGGGTACCACTCCCGCCTGCTGTTGCACCGACGCCACCGGCGGCGGGGTGAGCGCCTTCAGAAGTGCCGGCAGCAGACCGAGTTTCGGCAGCGGCGCCGCGTCGTTGGCTCCCGCGGGCTTGTGACCGATCGGTCGGTTGAACGGCGAGATGCCCGAGGGGCTCGGGATCTGAAAGGCCTGCCCGGGCAGCGGTTGCGCGGCCGCGGCGGCACCCTCGCAGGGTTCGGCGCTGGCCGGCGGTGCGACGCCGATGACGGTGCAGAGTCCAAGCACGGCCGCGGTCGCCATCGATGCTGGTGCGGTTCGACGACGCGGCGACATGGGACACCTTCCACGAGGGACGTCACGACGACGCCAGCAACTTCTGCTGTGACGATAGTGACCCGTGAGACGGAAGTGTCCGGTGAGTCATGGCTTGATACCCACCCGTGACCGTGTCGCAACCTTCTCAGGGTGACCCGACGATCGCGGTCACCTTGATCTCCACCCGCATCTTGGGCGCCCCCAGTGCGGCGACGCCGAGTTGGGTCCAGATCGGCGCACGGTCACCCATCCTGGCGCGGAACTGTTCGACCATCACCCGGTTGTGCGCGTCGCCGATGGAGTCGGGCGCGCTGGGCACGTGGAAGGAGTCCACCGCCACGACGTCCCGCCACGTCGCACCCGCCTGGGCGAGCGTGCGCTCGACGTTGTCGAAGGCCGCGACGATCTCCTCCTCGAGATCCTCGGGGAAGGTCACGTCGTCGTCCCAGCCGCCCTGACCGGAGATCTCGACCCGGTTCCCGATCCGAAGCGCCTGGTGGTAGTGCAGATTCGCCAGCGCCCAGTCGCCGTAGCCCGGGGTGACGTGGAACGTGGTCGCGGATGGAGCAGTGTCGTCATTTACTTCATGCATGAAGTGAACCCTACTCGTCATTACTTCACGCGTAAAGTCATCGCCGGTCGGTAGGGTGCCGTCATGACCACTCCCGATCCCGATCAGACGCAGTGGTTGACTCCTGACGAGAAGGAGGCGTGGACCGGTCTGGTGTCGCTGATGCTGCTCTTGCCGGGGCGGCTGGAGACTCCCCTGCAGCACGCCGCCGGTCTGACGCTCTTCGAGTACCTCGTGCTCAGCCACGTCTCCGAGGCACCCGAGCGCCGCCTACGGATGAGCGAGCTCGCCTACCTGGTCAACGGCTCGCTGTCCCGACTGTCCAACGTCGTCAAGCGATTCGAGCAACGTGGTTGGGTGCAGCGCTCACCGGACCCCGACGACGGTCGTTACACCATCGCCGCCCTCACCGACGCGGGCTACGACCTGGTCGTCGCGGCCGCCCCGACCCACCTGCGGACGGTGCGCGAATTCGTCCTGGACCCGCTGAACACCTCCGACCGTCAGGCGCTGGCGCGCATCGCCGCCAAGCTGCGGATCCGCCCGGCCGACCTGCCGTAACCGCGCGGCTAGGGCGCCATCGCCCCGTCGACGACGGTGAGCTGATCGGAAAGCCCTGCGGCACGGCGGATGTCGAGGAACGACTCGACCATGGCGTCGGTCAACTCGTGCGCGTCGGGGAGCGTGGTGCCGTCGGAGAGCACCGAGACGTTGAGTTGGTCGACGTAACTCCACACCGTGATGTTGAGCCCGCTACCGGTGGTCAGTGGTCCCACGGAGTAGATCTCGGTCACCAAGGCACCGCCGACCCGGCCGTGCTCACGTGGGCCGGGCACGTTGGAGATGGGCAGGTTCAGCACCTTGTTCTGACCGTCCTTGGTGGCCAGCCAACGAAACATCGCCTCCGCGGGCGCGGGCGGGAAGTACGCCGACCACCGGCTGACCAACTCCGGACCCATCAGGTCGTGGGTCTCCTTCGCCTCCACCGCGGCGTCGTGTACGGCCCGGACCCGGTCGAGCGGATCGGCCATCTCGACCGGCAGCGTCATCATCACCCCGGTGAAGTAGTTGCCCGAGATCCGGTCGCGCGAGAAGTCGAAACTCACCGGGACCGAAGCCAACAGCGGATGATCGGCGTGCCCGTCGTACTTCTGCAACAGCCCGCGCAGCGCCCCGGCCGAGATGGCGAGCACCATGTCGTTGATCGTCACACCCAGCGTCTTGCCGGTCTCCTTGACGTCGGCGAGCGACAGCGTCGCCGTCGCGAACCGCCGCGTGGCGTCCACCTTGTGGTTCATGAAGGTGGGCGGCGGGGTGAACGGACGGGTCAGTTCCGGACCCAGCTTGCGCGAACTGCGCCGCACCCGCCCCAAACCCCTTGCCGTGTAACGCATCACACCCGGCAGCCGCCCGATCTGACGCAGATGGTCGTTGAAGGCCGTCCGCACCAACTCCGACGCACTCGGCGCCGGATCGGTGGCGTAGGAGTCCCGGTCGTCCGGCGCGTCGAGGAGGTCCATGCCGCGGGCCATCAGGTTCGCCGAGGCCACCCCGTCGGCCAGCGCGTGGTGAATCTTGCCCAGCACCGCGATGCGACCGTCGGCCAAACCCTCGATGAAGTACATCTCCCACAGCGGTCTGCTGCGGTCCAGCGGAGTGCTGGCGATCTTGCCGACCGCGTCGTCGAGTTCACGGCGTCCGCCGGGGCTTTCGACCCGGTAGGGCCGGATGTGGTAATCGAGGTCGACCTCGCAGTTCTCCCGCCACATCGGATGGTGGAACTTCAGCGGGATGTCGACGAGCTCGTAACGGAACGGGTCGAGCTTGTGCAGACGACCGAGGATGACCTTGCGGAAGTCCTCGACGCCAAACGTCCGGCCCTTCAGGTCCTCCAGCGCGATGACCGCCAGCTTCAGCGTGTGCATGTGCACCGTCGGCGTTTCGCTGTACAGCAGTACCGCGTCCCACCCGCTGAGCCTCTTCACGCCGCTATACAACCGCCTTCGTACCCGCGAGGATCTGGTTTCGGTGAACTTCGTTGAGGAACAGGCCGATTGCCGTCGCGGTCGACCCGGTCCTGGCACCGTCGGTCATGTCGAAGCCGTGCCCGGCGCCGGGCAACTCCACGTACCCGACCACCGATCGCGACTCCGCGCGAAGCTTCTGGACGAAGTCCCTGGCCTGCTGGACGGGGATGACGGTGTCGCCGCTGCCGTGGATCACCAGGAAGGGCGGTGCGTCGGCGTGGGTACGAGCGATCGGGGACGCCTTGCGGAAGACCTCCGGGTGCCGGGTGATCTTGCGCTTGACCACGACCCGTTCGAGGAAGTCGACGAAGCGCGCCCGCTCGACGGTGGAGCGGTCCTCCCAGTCATAGCGGCCGTAGATGCCCACGACCGCGTCGACCGAGGTGTCCGACCCCTCGGGCAGGTCGCGCTGCATCTCCGGGTCCCCTGCGGTCAGCCCGGCCAGCGCGGCGAGGTGGCCGCCGGCCGACGTGCCCGCCACGGTGACGAAGTTGCGGTCGCCGCCGAACTTGTCGACGTTGGCCCGCGCCCAGGCGATCGCCGTCTTGACATCGGTGATGTGTTGGGGCCAGGGATGATTCGGGGCGACCCGATAGTCGATCGACAGACACACCCAACCCATCTCGGCGAGGTGCGACATCAGCGCGTAACCCTGCAGGATCCGGCCGCCGTGCACCCAGGCGCCCCCGGGCAGGAAGATCATCACCGGCGCGGGCTGCACGGGAAGTTCCTTGGGCCGCCACACGTCGAGCAGCTGACTTGGACTGTCCCCGTAGCGAACCGACGACCGGTACACGCTGCGTCGGTGTTCGAGGGCCTTCCACACCGGCGGCGTGCGCTCGGGGGCTGGCCACGCGATCTCGAGGTCCTCGGCGGGCACCACACCCTGCAGCGCCGCCTGCGTGACCGACGCGGTGGCGTCACGCTGCTGCTTCTTCACCTCGCCGATGCCGGGGGTGAACCAGGACTTGACCGCCGCACCGACGAAGTCCGGCGTGTGCCGCACCCCCCAAATGCTCATCGCCGTCGCACCGCCGAGCGGTTCGAGGTGCCTGCCGATCACGGGCAGGGAGGTCGCGGCGACGCTCATCGCCAACAGATAGTCGGCCGGCCCCGCCTTCATCAGCCACCTCATGCGCGTGGTCAGGGTGGGTCCGGGGTACCGGGTATCCGGTCGAGCCGTCATTTCGCGAGAGTACCCCGGTTAGCTGGGACACACGACACTCCGCGGAATATGTCTACTCGCTACTCGTCCTCGCCCGGTGCGGGCCGGTTGGCGACCACCGGGTACTTGCCCGTGAACCCTTCGCGCTCCTGCGCCACGGCCAGCACCCGCGACCGGACCGCGAACCAGCCGATGACCAGCGCGGGGATGATGACGATCAGGGACGCGACCGTCCAGGTGCCGATGGGCGGATCGCACGCCATCAACACCAGCACCCCCACCAGGAACGCCAGCGTGGCGTACCCCGTCCACGGCGTCCCCCACAGCCGGAACGACGGGCGCTCCAAGATGCCCTTCTTCGACCAGCGATACAGCTGGATCTGGCAGATGACGATGGTGCCCCAGGACGCGATGATGCCCAGCGCGGCCACGTTCAACACGATCTCGAACGCCTGCGCCGGCACGACGCCGTTGAGCAGCACGCCGAACAACCCGATCACCGCGGTCAGGCAGATGCCGCCGTAGGGCACGCCGCGCTTGTTCATCAGCGAAGTGAACTTGGGCGCGCTGCCGTTCATCGCCATCGACCGCAGGATCCGCCCGGTCGAGTACAGGCCGGCGTTGAGGCTCGAGAACGCCGCCGTGAGCACCACGATGTTCATGATCGTGCCGGCGCCGTCGACCCCGATCTTGGAGAAGAAGGTGACGAACGGGCTCTCGCCGGACTTGTAGGACGTGTACGGCAGCAGGAGCCCGAGCAGGAACACCGAGCCGACGTAGAACAGCGCGATGCGCGCGATGACGGAGTTGATGGCCCGCGGCATGATCTTCGCCGGGTTGGCCGTCTCACCGGCCGCGGTTCCGACGAGTTCGACTGCGGCATAGGCGAATACGACGCCCGAGGTGACGATGACCACCGGGAACAGCCCGGTGGGGAGCAGGCCGCCGTGGTCGCTGATCACGCTGAAACCGGTGTCCTGGCCCTGGATCTTGTATCGCCCGGCCAGGAAGATCGTGCCGGCGACCAGGAACGTCACCAGGGCGATGACCTTGATCAGCGCCGCCCAGAACTCCAGCTCGCCGAACACCTTGACCGAGATCATGTTCATGCCGAGCACCAAGGCCAGCGCGATGAGGGCGATCGTCCACTGTGGGATGTCGGCGAAGGCCTTCCAGAAGTGGAAGTAGGTGGCGATGGCGGTGGAGTCGACGATCGCGGTCATCGCCCAGTTCAGGAAGTACATCCACCCCGCGACGAAGGCCGCCTTCTCCCCCAGGAACTCCCGGGCGTAGGACACGAACGACCCCGACGACGGCCGGTGCAGGACGAGCTCGCCGAGTGCCCGAAGGATGAGGAACACGAACACACCGCAGAAGGCGTAGACGAGGAACAGGGCAGGTCCCGCACTGGCGAGCCGGCCGCCGGCCCCCAGGAACAGCCCGGTGCCGATGGCGCCGCCGATCGCGATCATCTGCAGCTGACGCGGCTTGAGGCCCTTCTCGTAGCCGGCGTCCTCGGTGGTGAACGCCGAGTTGTCGTACTCGTCCTGTCTGGGGGTGCCCTGCGTCGGTTCGGTACTCATCGGGTCGCCCCGTTCGACGGCGGCACCACCGGCGGCGGTTTGGAGGTGTCGTTGATGTCACGGAAGGTGAACGCGAAGCCGAAGACGGCCAGGACGGCGGCGATCGCGTACCCGAGGATCGACCACCACCCCACGTGCAAATAGGCGGTGACGGCGACGATTCCCATCGCCAGGAACACCATGGACATCCCGATCAGCGGGATCTTGGCAGTCAGGTCGATACGTGCCATGACACCTACCTCGCGTCGTCGTCGAGCCGAAGCTGGGTTCGATCCTCAGTAGACACCCGGGCCCACGAGAACGTGCCAGGAATCGCGCCGACTCACAGCCAACCGAGACACGGAATGACGTCGAAGCTGGTCACGGTACGGCCGCAGACGTGGCGTCCCCTGGGCGCCTGTGCCACGCTTGACGAGTGGCTTGCACATCCGGCCAGTCCATCGTCGTGGAGAGTGAGATCGTGAGAGGCGGGTACGTGCCGGCACCTCGACGGAGTCCGGCACGGTGAGAAACCCGCAGACCGGCGCCCCCGACCTGGCATCCGTGCTGGCCGCCCTCGACCAGGCCGGCGCCGGGCCGCACGACGAGGCCAAGCGTCTGCAGACGCGCGCACATCGCCGCGGAATCCTCACCCTGGTGATGATCGTGCTGCTCGTCGGCGGCGTCATCCAGTTGCTCACGTCCACCCCGGAGGCGCCCCGGACGGCAGACGGCGGCAGCCGCGCCAGCATCGTGTTCAGCAACGCCGGCACCGGTACCTGCCTGAGTTGGCCTCCGGACGCCCCCGACAAGCCCTCCTTCGTGCAATGCCGCTCCGACCACATGTTCGAAGTGGCCAAACCCGTCGACATGAACGGCTTCGGGGAGCCGTGCCAGCTCGCGGTGCGGGAGTACCTCGGCACCCACTACGACCCCAACAGCCGGTTCACCATCAGCGTGCTCTGGGCCGGTGACGCCGACGGCACCAACACCGGCGCCCGCAATCTGCTGTGCGGCCTGCAACTGCTGGGCAAGGACGGCAAGCCGACGCCCTTCAAGGGGCGCATCGTCGAACTCGACCAGTCGAAGATCTGGGTGCCCGGAACCTGTCTGGGCCTCGACGGGTCGAGCCGGTCCACCGACATCCCCGTCGACTGCTCGGCCCCGCACGGCCTGGAGGTCACCGGCTCGGCCAACCTGGCCGAGCGGTTCACCGGCGGCCTGCCGTCGGATGCCGAGCAGCGTTCGTTCATCACCGAGGCCTGCACGCGCGCCACCGACGCCTACCTCGCCCCGGCCCGGCTGAGCACCTCCGGACTGTCCCTGGGGTTCGATCCGGTGTCGGCCGTCAGCTGGGCCGCCGGCAGCAGGCAGGTGTCATGCGGCATCGGCAAGCCCGCCGAGCAGGGCTGGGCGCCGCGCACGGGCAGCGTGCGCACGTCCTCGCCCGCGGATCTGCCCCCGCTCCCGGTAGCGCCGCCTCCTCCCCCGCCACCACCGCCGCCGAGCACGTCGGACCCGGCACCGCCGCCGGTCTACGAGGAGCCGCTGGTCCCCATCGGTCCACCGCCGTCCGAGACGCCTCCCGCCGCCCCGACGACCACGGCGTCGACGACGGAGGCACCGACGTCCACGGTGGCACCCCCGTCGGAGACGCCAACCACGGCCACGACACCGCCGCTCGGACCGCCTCCCGGTCCGGCGACGCCACCGAGTGAGACCAGCACCGCCTCACCGCCGGGCATCCTGGAGATCCCCGGTCTGCCGCCGATCACGCTGCCCGGGTACGTGCCGCCGGAACCCGCGCCGCCGGCAGCGGGCTGATCAGCGCACGGCGGCCGCGGAGCGGATGCGCCCCACCGCCGTCAACGCCACCAGTGTGACGCACAGCAGGATGGTCGTGCTCGCCGCCGCCTGAAGGGCCTGGCCACGGTCGGTGAGCGCGAAGATGGTGACGGGCAACGTCTTCCACGCCGCCGGATAGACCATCACCGTCGCGCCGAGTTCGCTTATCGACAGGGCCACCGCGAGGCCGGCGGCTGCGCCCAGCGCTGGCAACAGCAGCGGCAGCGTCACCCTCGTCAACACCCGGACCGGCCCCGCCCCAAGGGATTGCGCCGCCTGGCGGTACCCGGGGTCGAGGCGGTCCAGCGCGGCCGAGACGGCGCTGAACGCGAACGCCAACACCAGCACCGCATGCGCCAGGATCACGATCCACCGGGTGCCGCCGAGCAACAGCGGTCGGGAGTTGAAGGCGATCACCAGGCCGAGTCCCAGCGCCACCGACGGCACGGCGATCGGCAGGTGGAACACGGCGTCGACGATCCGGCTCAGCCAGGGTGGGGCCTCCCGCGAGGCCAGTGCCGCCCACGTGCCCAGCACGAGCGCCAGCGCGCCGGCGACGACGGCGGTCTGCAGGCTGACCGACAGGCTCGCCACGTTCTCGCCGGACAGTGCGTCGCCAAGGTGGACGAGCCCGAGGTTTGACGGAAGCGCACCGGTCCACGAGCCGGCCAACCCGGCCAGTACGACCGTTGCCAGCGGTGCGACGAACACGATCGTCACGACCACCGCGAAGAGGCCGAGCAGCACTGCCCTACCGCGCCGGTTCCACGACAACATCGCCGGTCCCTCCTCGTCGGGTGCTCGTGCGGGCGAAGATCATGCGGTAGGCGCAGTAGAGGGTCAACGACAGCGCGATCTGCACGGTGGCGATCACCGCCGCACCCGGCAGGTCGAACGTCACGATGCCCCGGGTGTAGATCAGCACCGGCAGCGTGGTCACGCCCTTGGCGCCGGTGAACAGGACGATGCCGAACTCGTTGAGCGTCAACAACAGGACGAGGCTGCCGCCTGCGGTCAACGCCGGCCAGGCCTCCGGCATGATCACCGAGGCGAAGACGCGCCACGGTGACGCGCCGAGGCTGGCGGCCACGTTGAGGTGCGCCTTGGGCAGCATCGCGAACGAGGCCAGCAGCGGCCGGATGACGAACGGCGTGAAGAACGTGATCTCGGCGGCGATGACGCCCGTCGGTGTGTAGAGGACGTCCAGCACCGGCGTGCGATCCCCGGTGGCGGTGGCGATCGCGGCGTTGACCGCGCCGGCGGTGCCGTAGAGGAAGGTGAACGCCAAGGTGATGAGGAAGGACGGCAACGCCAACACGGTGTCGATCAACCGACCCACGAGGCGGCTGCCCGGGAACGGCACGAAGGCCAGCACGACGGCGAGGAACGTGCCCAGCACCAGACAACCCAGGGTCGACGTGGCGGCGATCGCGACGGTTCGCCACAGTGCGTCGCGAAAGGCCGCCGAGGACAGCACGATTGCCCAACTACTCTGCGTGCCAACGCCCTTCGTCGACTCAAGGCAGACCCGAACAAGCGGGTAGACCGCGGCGAGCAGCACGATCACCAGCGGCGGCAGCGTCCACCACACCGCCGCCGACCGTCGCGCGGCCGACCTCGGCTCAGCGTCCGAGACCGGTTCGAGCAACGCCGTCACGGGGACTGCACCAACACGCCGGCAGGTTCGGGGAATCGCAGTCCGATCTCGGTTCCAAGGTCGTAGGTCACCGCGCCGGGGACGTCGACGTCGAGTAGTCGGTCGGGCAGTCCGTGGACCGACACCACCAGCCGGGTGCTGGCCCCGCGCCACACCGCGGCGCTCACCCGCGCCCGCAGGGCGTCGCGATCGCCGAGGCCGACGACCTTGACCGCATGCGGTCGAATGCACAGCAGCGCCGGCGATCCCGGCGCCCAGTCCACCTTGCCCACCGCCGGCTGCGGAGCCTCGGCGCCGAGTGTCTGGTGCGCGACGGACACCAGCGCCGTCGTCCCGATGACCCGCCCGACCGTGCAGGGAATCAGGTTGGCACCACCGAGGAACGCCGCGGTGAAGCTGCTCGGCGGGCGGGCCCACAGGTCCTTCGCGGTGCCGACGTCCATCAGGCGCGCCTGGTTCATCACCACGATCCGGTCGGCCAGAGCCAGTGCCTCGCTCTGATCGTGGGTGACGTAGAGCATCGCGGTGTCGGGCAGCGCCTCCTTGAGCCGTTGCAGTTCGGTCAGCATCGATTGCCGCAACTGGGCGTCCAGCGCCGCCAACGGCTCGTCGAGCAGCAGCACGGCGGGGCGGATCGCCAGGGCCCTGGCGATGGCGACCCGTTGCTGCTGGCCTCCGGAGAGCTCACGGGGCAACCGGCTTTCGAAGGCCGACATGCCGACCATGTCCAGTGCCTCGGCGACCCGCGACGCGATCTGCGCGCGTGGCACCCGATGCGACTTCAGACCGAACGCGACGTTGTCGGCGACCCGCATGTGCGGAAACAGCGCGTAGGACTGCAACACCACCCCGATGCCGCGCCGGGCCGGCGAGAGGTCGGTGACGTCGCGACCGGCGAGGCGGACCGCCCCGGTGGTGGGGCGCACGAAGCCCGCCAGCGCGTTGAGCGCGGTGGACTTGCCGGATCCACTGGGTCCGAGCAGCGCCACCGTCTCACCCGCCGCGACGCGGAGATTGAAGTCGACGAGCGCCGCGGTCGCCTTCCTGCCGCGGCCGTAGGCCACGCCGACGCGGTCGAAGACGATCGCCGGTGGCGCGTCGACGACGGCCGGCTGAGCGGTCCGGGACCGTCGAGTCGCCTTGATGTCGGCCATCGTCAACTACCGGTGGCCTTCTGGTACGCGGCCACGTCGGCGTCGAGATCGGTGAGCACCGCGTTCCAGTCCGGCACCCACACGGTGACGCCGTCGAGGACGGCGGCCGGAGTGTTGGGTGCGGCCGCCTGGCCAGACGAGGCCAGCGAGGTGAGCACCGGGATGCCGAGCGCCTCGGGGGCCACGGTCTTCTGGACGTCCTCGGAGACCAGGAAGGCCAGCAGTTTCTTGGCCGAGTCGGCGTGCGGTGCGCCCTTGGCGACGCCGGCGACGTAGGGCAGTGAGACGGTCGTCTTGGTGCCGTCCGCGGCTGCCGGGAAGAAGACGGTGAACTTCGAACCGTCGTCCTTGATGGAGCCGAGGTTCATCTGCACGTCACCGTTGGCGACCAGCAGTTCGCCGTTGCTCACCTTTGGCTGCAGCTTGCCGGTGGACGACGACGGGCCAACGTTGTTGGCCTGCAACTTCTTCAGATACTCCATCGCTGCGGGCTTCCCCATCAGGTGCTGCAGTAGGACCAGTACCGCGGTGCCGTCACCAGCCTGTCCCGGTGTCGAGTACTGCAGCTTGCCCTCGTATTGGGGCGACAGGAGGTCGGTCCAGCTGACCGGTGGCGGGTTGGCCCCGGGGTTGGCGATGAAGCTCAGCGCGTTGTCCACGACGGGCAGGTAGTGACCGTCCGGACCCACCTGGTCAGCGGCGATGCCACTGGCGTCGACTCCGCTGGGCTGCAACAGCCCCGACTGGTCGGCCTTCTGGATGAACGGGGGCAGGGTGACCAGCAGGTCGGCCTGCGGGTTGGACTGTTCCTTCTCGACGCGCGAGACCACCTCGCCGGAGCCGGCTTCCACCAGGTCGACGTTCACGCCTGTGCTCTTGGTGAATGCGTCGAACTGGGTCTTGTACCAGGTGGCCAGACCGTCGGCGCTGTAGACCGTGACGGTCTCACCCGTTCCCGAGCCGGAGGATCCGGTGCCGCCGCACGCCGTCAGGGTGACGGCGAGGGTCGCGGCGGTCAGGGCCGCCAGGGTCTTTCGAAGTGTCATCTCTGCGTCCTAGCGTTGGTGGTCGAGGATCAGGTCGGCGAACTCGGAGACCGTCGGCACCACGTGGGTGGCTCCGGCGTCGTACAACTGCTTCTCGTCGTGGGCGCCCGTGAGAGTGCCCGCGGCGATGGAACATCCGGCGCGCAAGGCGCTTTCGATGTCGCTCGTGGTGTCGCCGAGCGCCGCCACGTTGGCGACCCGGTCGACGCCGAGGCGCATCAGGGCGGTCAGCACGAGATCGGGATACGGGCGCCCGCGTACCCCGGCACCGGGGGCCAACACCATGTCGGCGATCGACTGCCAACCCAGTGCGGCGAGCAGTTTCTCCTGGGTCGCACCGCTGAAGCCCGTCGTCAGCGCCACCTTGACACCGGCGTCGCGCAGGCGTGCGATGGCCTCGGCGGCCCCGTCGACCGCCCTGGCGTGACCGTCGTCGACGGCTGCGGCGTAGGCACTCTCGAAGGCGGCATTGGCGTCTTGCGCGAGTTCCTCGGTGCCACAGAGGTTTCTGAAGACCACGATCTTCGATTGACCCATCGTGTCGAGCACGTACTGGCGCGCGTGCTCGCGCTCGGGGCCGTCGGCGGGGATGCCCGCGGCCGTCGCGGCGGCTTCGAAGGCGCCGAGCACCAGGCCGTCGTCGGCCACCGTGGTTCCTGCCATGTCGAGTACGGCGAGTTGAATCATGCTCTGCTTCCTCATAGTTCGATCAGATCGGCGGTCTGTTCGGCGATGGCCGGTCCGAGCGTCATGCCCCGGCCGCCCGGGCCGGTGATCACCCACACCCCGTCGGCGGCCGCGCTGCGGCACACCAGGTCCCCGGGGTCGACGCACTGGCTGTACACGCCCGCCCACCGGCGGCGGACCCTCGGCAGGGGGCGGCCGAGGAACTCCTCGACGCGCGCAGCGAGGTAGTCGTAGGGCGCGTCGTCGACGTCGAAGGCGAAGGGCTCGTCGTATTCGTGGGTGTCGCCGATGGTCAACCCACCGTGCAGACGCTGCACGCACAGCAGTTGCATCCGCCCCTGCGCTGCGACGAGATCCTGGGGTTCCCCGTCCCGCAACGCGTTCAGTGCACTGCCCGCGAAGCCCGGGTAGTAGCGGAAGCTGTCGCCGTCGGCGATGGCGGTGCTCAGCGGTTCGCCGAGCGGATCGGTCTGCATCATCTGCAGCCGCACACGCCGCACCGGCAGGTCTCCGGCGATCTCGCGGGTCAGACCGCCATGGGCGGCACCCGGACACATCAGGACGATGTCGCCGTCGTGACGTCGGCCGCGGTCGTCGCGCACGGTCGTGCCGTCGACCGAGCGTGCCTCGGTGCCGGCCAGGAAGACGTATTCGCCCGTCGCCGCGAGGTGTTCGCGGATGGCCGGCATCGCCCGACGAGATTCGACCGCGGCATCTCGTTCGCAATGCAGGGCGGCCAAGAACGTGCCGCGCAGCGCAGGGTTGAGAGCCCGCGCGGCGTCCGGGTCGAGCAGCTCGAACCCGCGGTCGCCCGCATCGGGGCGGCCTGCGACCTGTTCGGCGACGGCGACCTCGAGTGGGGTGCGCAGCAGCGTCAGCGAGCCGGTCGGCCGGAAGCCGACGCCGGGGATCCGTTCGCCGATGCGTTCCCACAGCTCGCGCGACCGCAGCGTGGCGGCCAGTTCGTGCTCGCTCCGGCCGGAGACCCAGACCAGTCCGAAGTTGCGCACGGTCGCACCGCGGGCCTCGGTCTCGCGCTCGAGGTGGGTGACGTGATGTCCGCGCCGAACCGCCTCCAGGGCGTGGGCGGTTCCGAGGATTCCGCCGCCGATGATCGTGACGCGCATGGTGGATGACCTTTCAGACTCGGGGATACGACCTGCGGAAGCTCCGGTGATGAGGGCCGGAACGGCAGATGAACAATTGGTATAGACCAATCGAGGGTATGCTGGCAACCGTGGACGCGATCACCGACACCGCCCGCCTGCTCTCGTCGTTGCGCGGCGTCTGGGACGAGGAGGCCGTCGACGAGTTGGACCACGCGCTGCAGTCGGCGGCCCGGGCGGTCGACGACGGTGCCGACGACGAACTGGTGCTCGCCGCCGCGCTGCACGACATCGCGCGCAGCCCGATGTTCGACGCGTCGGCGGCCAGGAGGCACGACGAGGTGGCCCGGCAGTGGCTGACACCCAGGTTCGGTGAGCGGGTGGGTTGGCTTGCGGGCCAGCACGTTGCGGCCAAGCGGTTTCTGGCGGCGACCGACCCTGCCTACGGTGCCGCGCTCAGTCCGACGTCGGTCGCCTCGCTGCGCGCCCAGGGCGGCGCAGGCGTCGACCCCACGCTGCTCACCCACCCCTGGTGGCCCGACGCGGTGCGGCTGCGGCGCTACGACGACGCCGCCAAGGATCCGCACGCGACGGCGGTGACGATCGAGGACGTGCTCGCCGTCGCCGACCGCGTGGTGCACCGGCGGGCGTCGCGATGAGCAAGCCGTACGCGATCCGCACCGCCCTCGGAGAGGTGCTCGACGGCCTCGTCGAAGGCGATCCGTTTCCGCCCGAGCGCGAACTGGCCGTTCGATTCGGCGTCGCCAGGGAGACCGTGCGCCAGGCCGTGCACGAGCTCTTGGTCGAGGGTCTCGTCGAGCGCCGCGGCCGCGGCACGGTGGTATCCAAACCCAAACTCGTGCAACCGCTCTCGCTCAAGTCCTACACCGAGGGCGCGCTTCAGATGGGCCGTAAGCCAGGCCGCATCCTGGTCACCTGGGAGGACGTGGAGGGTACGCCGGACCTCACCGCGGCCCTCGACGTCGCCGCCGGAGACGCGGTCATGCACCTCGAACGCGTCCTGCTCGCCGACGGACAGCGCATCGGGCTGGAGAGCACCTACCTGCCCCGGCACCGATTCGGCGCGTTCACCGAGACGTTCGACCCGACCACGTCGCTCTACGCCGCGATCCGGGCCACGGGCGTCACGTTCGGCAGGGCGGTGGAACGGGTCGAGACGGTGCTGGCGTCCCCGCGCGAGGCAGGTCTGCTCGAGTCGACCACGGCCATGCCGATGCTGAGACTGCATCGGCGGTCGGTGGACACCGAGGGCCGGCCCATCGAAGTGGTGCGCTCGCTGTACCGCGGTGACAGGGTGGCCTTCGAGGCCCTGCTCGACGACCGGGATCAGTAGGGTCGGCGTCGTGGCCGACTTCCATCCCGACCTGACGCGCTCCGCCCGACTGCTGCCCCGCAGCCCCATCACCCCGCGATCGCTGCCGGTGTTCCGCGCCGTCGACCGCCTGATGGGTCGGCGCACGCCCGCCGACGTCGAGGTGCTCAGACTGACCTCCGGGGTGCGCGTGCGCCTGCACCGAGCGCCGGTGCAGACGCCGAAAGGCCCTGCGCTGCTGTGGATTCACGGTGGCGGCTACGTCATCGGCAGCGCGGCGCAGGACGACGACCTCTGCCGACGCCTCGCGCGCGACCTGGGCGCCACGGTGGTCGCCGTCGACTACCGCCTGGCGCCCGAATATCCGTACCCGATCCCGCTGCAGGACTGCTACCGCGCACTCACCTGGCTGGCCGAGCTGACCGCCGTCGACCCCACCCGGGTCGCGATCGGCGGTGCCAGCGCGGGCGGCGGTCTGGCCGCCGCCCTGGCGCTGCTGGCTCGTGACCGGGGTGAGGTGAGCGTCGCGGCGCAGCTGCTGGTGTACCCGATGCTCGACGACCGTTCCGGCACCCAGGAGGGACTCGACGACCGAAACCACCGATTGTGGACGCAGAAGTCGAACCGCTACGGCTGGTCGAGCTATCTCGGCGACGCCGACCCGAATGTGGCAGTGCCCGCGCGGAACTCAGATCTGAGCGGGCTGCCGCCGGCGTGGATCGGAGTCGGCACGAACGACCTCTTCCACCGGGAGGACCTGGCCTACGCCGAACGCCTCACCGCGGCCGGGGTGCCGTGTGACGTCGAGGTCGTCGCGGGGGCGTACCACGGCTTCGATGGCGTCGCCTCCAAGGCGCCGGTGTCACGACGGTTCTTCGCCAGCCAGGTGACCTGGCTGCAGTCGCACCTCACGCGGACCGAATCGGCCTCGTCCTGAAACCGTCGCCGCCGAGGGTGGTGGTGCGCCGTGCGGCGTTCTGCTCGTGCGGCTGCCCGAGTGGGATGGCACTGGCCTGGTCCAGCCGGTCGTAGATCTCGGCACCCAGGTCGACGTCGAGGGCTGCCAGATAGTCGTCGAGCTGCTCGACCGTGCGTGGACCGATCACGGGCATCACGCCCGTCGGTGACCGCCTCGCGCGTTCCAGCAGCCATGCGACGGCCACCCGCGCGGGCGGCACGCCAAGCTCGCCCGCAGCGTCGAGCACGGCGTCGACCGTCGCGGCCTTCACGGGCTCGTCCTCGGCGTGCACCAACCGATTCCACTCGGTGAGCCGGCCCGCAGCGCTGCTGCGGTACTTGCCGGTCAGCAGTCCGCCGCCAAGCGGTGACCACAGGGCGGCCCCGACGCCGAGCGCCTCGGCCATCGGCAGGTTGTCGCGGTCGCCGCTGCGCTCGACGAGGCTGTACTCGAACTGCACGGCCGAGATGGGCGTCCAGCCGCGGACCTCGGCCAGCGTCACCCCGCGGGCGGTGAGCCAGGCCGGAAAGTTCGACAGCCCGGCGTAGAGGATCTTGCCCGCGCTGGCGAGGTCGTCGAACGCCCGGACGATCTCCTCGACCGGGGTGACGAAGTCGGGGAAGTGCACGTAGAGCAGGTCGAGGTAGTCGGTGCCGAGGCGGCGCAAACTGTCCTCGACCGAACGGAACATGGCGCGGCGCCCGTTGCCGGTCTGCAGCACCCCGCTGCCGTCGGGCGTCGCACCGCCGATGGCGAACTTCGTGGCGATGGTGAATCGCTCACGGCGCCCCGCCAGCATGCGCCCGAGGTTCTCCTCGGACTCGCCGACCTGGTAGCTCGCCGCCGTGTCGATCGCCGTGCCGCCGGCATCGGCGAAGCGGTCGAGCAACGCACGGGACGTCTCGGCGTCGGCGCCGTACCCCCATCGAGTCCCGAAGTTTCCGGCGCCGAGGGCGAGGGCGGACACGCGCAGACCGTTGTTGCGGCCGAAGGTGAAGTGCTCCATGTTCGAGTCCAAGCCTCGACCAGCTGAGTTTATTTCCCAATACTCAGATGGGCGAGGTGCCTAGCCCTCGAGGAAGGCCAGCAGGTCGGCGTTGATCACGTCGGCGTGCGTGGTGGGCATGCCGTGCGGGAACCCGTCGCGGTAGGTCTTGAGCGTGCCGTTCTGGAGAAGCTCGGCGGACTTCGGACCGGCCGCGACGTACGGCACGATCTGGTCGTCGACGCTGTGCATCACCAGGGTGGGCACGGTGATCTTCTTCAGATCCTCGGTGAAGTCGGTCTGGGAGAACGCCACGATGCCGTCGTAGTGCGACAGCGCGTCACCCATCATCCCTTGGCGCCACCAGTTCTCGACGACGGCCTCTCGGTACTCCGCGGTCGATTCGACGCCCGGCTCGTCGAAGTTGTAGAAGGGGCCGGACGGCAGCGCGCGGTAGAACGCCGACCGGTTCGCTGCGAGCTGGGCCTGTAGACCGTCGAACACGCTCTTGGGCAAGCCTTCCGGGTTGGCCTCGGTCTGCACCATCAACGGCGGCACCGCACTGATGATGGCCGCCTTGGCCGCTCGGGACTCGCCGTGGCGGGCCAGGAACCTGACCACCTCACCACCACCGGTGGAGTGCCCGACGTGGATCGCGTCGTGCAGGTCGAGGTGCTCGACGACGGCGTGCAGATCATCGGCGTAGTGGTCGAGATCGTGCCCACCCGGGGTCTGGGTGGAGCGGCCGTGGCCACGCCGGTCGTGGGCGATGACGCGATACCCCTGAGCCAGGAAGAACAGCATCTGGTTGTCCCAGTCGTCTGACGACAACGGCCAGCCGTGACTGAAGACGATCGGCTGACCTCGACCCCAGTCCTTGTAGAAGATGTCGGTGCCGTCGGAGGTGGTGACGAATGCCATTGTGGTGCCTCTCGGTTGAGCGGGGGACTAACGGGGGTCGACGGGATTCACCCGTTGCACGACCAGCGGGTCGGCCGGGGTCAAGGGGAACGTCGGAAGATCGTCGAGATGGGTGTCGAACGCGGCGGCGAGCACCTCGCGGGAGTAGGCACTGGCCGAGGCACGGTAGCCGATGTCGGCGGGGAACGGCTGGTCGAAGAAGATCAGGAAGTGCCAGTCGTCGTGGCCGATGTTCTCGATGTGGTGCGGATAGGCCCGCGGGATGAAGTACATGTCGCCGGTGGTCATGTTCCAGGTGTCGAGCGTGCCATCGGGATTCATCACCGTCATGCGGGCGTCGCCATGCTGGACGTAGCCCATCTCGGCGGTCACGGGATGCCAGTGCGGCTCCCGCATGCCGTCCTCGGTGACGCGCAGGGAGTACATCGAGATGTTCTTCAGCGCCGGCCAGTACTGGTCGCGAGCGAAGCGGGCGCTGCCGCTGACGTAGTTGAGGCTGGGCGGCTGCGCCTCGACGTCGAACTTGTGGGGATCGCTGAAGTACGCGCCGGCGGGTACGACCGGATCACCGGTGCGGGCGGCCAACTTACGGTCCGCGGTGCTCCGGCGGATATTGGCGAAGTCCGTCGACGGCAAGCCGTAGGTGTTGCCGAGCACGGCGTCGGAGAAGGCGCCCAGGGTGGCGCCGAAGCCGAAGTCCTCGGGACGCTCGTTGCGGAACGCGATGATGAACTCCGCGGCGTCCTCGCCGATGTTCTCGATGTGGTGCAGCGAGCCGGACGCCGCGTGGAACATCTGCCCCGCGGTGACGATGAAGGTGGAGAACGTGCTGCCGTCGTCGAGGATCGACACCAGGGCGGTGCCCGAGATGCAGTAGGTGAGTTCGTCGGCGTTGGCATGCCAGTGCGGGGTGCGCATCGCACCCGGGTTCAACACGACCCGTTTGATGGACAGGCCCTTGAGGATGGGCAGGTCGTCTGCGGTGACGCGCCGCATCGAGCCCAACTCGGACTCCTCGACGATCTCGCCGTCGAGCAGCGACAGGGTGTGCGTGCTGCGGGTGGTCGACGTGGTCATGGCTGCGCCTCCTCGGTAGATGATGTGCCCATCCGGGCTCGTCGTCTACCTTGCTCCACCCTCGGGTCGGCGTCGTCGAGGCTGGCCACCATCCGCACTACCGGCTAGCCCCCACCGGCGACGCGAGTTAGAACTGCAGCGCCCGGAAACGCCAGTCGAGCACCGGCCGGTCGGGCTCCCCGACGGCGTAGACCAGCGAGCGAAGTGTCAACGCCCCGCCGCGTCCGCCGGGCAGCGACTCGACTGCCTCGATGCGCAGCTCGCTGTAGAGGGTGTCGTCCTCGCGCACCGGTCCGGTGTGGTCGCACGACTCCCAGCCCAGCACGGTGACGAGGTTGGGCAGCAGACGCGTAGCCTGGGCCAGCGCCAGGCCGATGGTATGCCCGCCGTATACCAGCCGATGGCCGTTGACTCGCCAATCATGATGCGTGGCAGCGATGTTCAAGCTCAACCGGGCGAGTTCGGGTGCGCTGCTGACCACGTCGCCGGTGCTCGTCAGCACCGCTCCGGCCAGATCGGGGTCGAAGTGCGGGCCGGGCACGCGGGCCCGGAACGCGTCGGCGTCCCAGTCGGCGGTCGGATCCGCCGGCACCCCGGCCTCGGCACCGATGGTCGAGAGGTCGTCGGCGTGGCCGGTGTCCGGTGCGTTCGGACTCAACGGCAGCATCGCGCAGCGATGGAAGTCCAGCACCAGGCGCTCGTCTTGGTCCACCGTCGTCATCCGCAACGCGGCCAGGCCCGTGCGGTCGCGTCCCGGCTTGGTCGAATTCTGCTTCAGCGCAACCACTTCGGTCCGGGTGTAGAGGGTGTCGCCGATGACCGGATAGCGATGGTAGGCCAGGCCGCGGTAGAACAGGTTCGCCTTGACCCGCTGGGTGGCCAGCGTGCTCTGGCCGATCGCCACGTCGCTGACCATCGCCGGGTGCGCGAGCGGGGCGCTGGCGCCGGTGACGGCGCGGGTCAGCGCGGCGTCCAACGGCATCCGCATCGGGTCGCCGAGGATCGATTGGTGCACGGCGGCGGTGCCCGGCGTCAGCGTCATCGACGGCGCGCGGTCGAACACCTGCCCAACCGCCAGGTCGTCGAAGTACGGCGCGGTTGATATTTGGCCGGACAAAGTCACAGCGTCACATGCTGGCAGTCTCGCCGACGACGTGTCAATATGGCCGTACAAATGGAACTCAACGACGAAGAACAGATGTTGATCGCCACGGTGCGCGAGTTCGTCGACCGTGACGTCAAGCCGACCGTCCGCGACGTCGAGCACGCCAACACCTACCCGGACGCGTGGATCGACCAGATGAAGCGCATCGGGATCTTCGGGCTGGCGGTGCCCGAGGCCTACGGCGGAACGCCGGTCTCCACGCGGTGCTACGTGCTGGTCACCCAGGAGTTGGCGCGCGGCTGGATGAGCCTCGCCGGGGCGATGGGCGGGCACACCGTCGTCGCCAAGCTGCTCGACCTGTTCGGCACTCCAGAGCAGAAACAGCGGTATCTGCCCGCCATGGCCACCGGTGAGATGCGCGCGACGATGGCGCTCACCGAGCCCGGCGGCGGTTCCGATCTGCAGGCGATGACCACCGTCGCGCGCCCCGACGGTGACGACCTGGTCGTCAACGGCGCCAAGACGTGGATCACCAACGCTCGGCGTTCGGGGGTGATCGCCCTGCTGTGCAAGACCGATCCGCGTGCCGAACCGAAGCACCGCGGGATGTCGATCGTGCTCGCCGAACACGGCCCCGGCCTTGAGGTCTCGCGTGACCTGCCCAAGCTCGGCTACAAGGGCGTCGAGTCGTGTGAGCTGTCGTTCACCGACTATCGGGTGCCGGCGACGGCCGTGCTGGGCGGCACGCCGGGCAAGGGCTTCGGCCAGATGATGAAGGGGCTGGAGACCGGTCGCATCCAGGTCGCCTCCCGCGCACTCGGGGTCGCGACCGCCGCGCTGGAGGACGCGCTGGCCTATGCCCAGGAGCGGGAGAGCTTCGGTCAGCCCATCTGGAAGCATCAGGCGGTCGGCCACTACCTCGCCGACATGGCCACCAAACTCACCGCCGCCCGCCAGCTGACGCTGCACGCCGCCGACCGCTACGACAGCGGCGAGCGGGCCGACATGGAGGCGGGCATGGCCAAGCTGTTCGCCTCGGAGGTGGCCATGGAGATCGCGCTGAACGCGGTCCGCATCCACGGCGGTTACGGCTACTCCACCGAGTACGACGTCGAGCGCTACTTCCGCGACGCGCCGCTGATGATCGTCGGGGAGGGCACCAACGAGATCCAGCGCAACGTCATCGCGGCCCAACTGGTGGCTCGCGGCGGGCTCTGACCGTGCGCGCCCCACCGGCGTATCAGGCCCTGGGACGGGCACTTCGGGACGACATCGCCGCGGGCGCCTATCCCGAGGGCGTTCGGCTGCCCACCGAGTCCGAACTCGTCGCCCGCCACGGCCTGTCGCGGCAGACGGTTCGGCGGGCGTTCCAGGACCTGGTCGCCGAGGGGCTGGTGTACCGGGTGCCCGGACGCGGCACCTACGCCCGCGAGGACGGACACCGCTATCTGCGGCAGCTGGGTTCCATCGAGGATCTGATGAGCCTGTCCGACGACACCACCATGGAGGTACTCACCGGGTTGCGGCGTCGCGTCGACGTCGAGGCGGCCAGCCGGCTGCGGCTCGACGACGACGTCGTGCACACCGTCGCGTTCCGGCGACTGCACGGCACCGACCCCGGTGTGCCGTTCGTGTTGACGCGCGTGCATCTGCCGGAGTTCGTCGCCGCCGCGGTGCTGACCGCACCGGAGCTGACCGACGGCGCCGTGAGCACCAGCACCGTGATCGGCCTGACCGAGCCCCACCTGGCCACATCGATAACCGAAGCGGCACAGTCGATCACGGTGTCGACGGCCGACGACGAGGTCGCCGCGGCGTTGGGCTGCGACCGGGGCCACCCGATGCTGCGGGTCGACCGGTTGTACACCGACGCGTCGGGAACGCCGGTGGAACTGGCCGTCAGCCACTTCCTGCCCGAGCAGTACACCTATCGGGTGACGCTGCGGCGTTCTGGCTAGCGGGAGTACTTCGTGATCAGCTCCTGCTTGTACAGCTTGCCGGTATCGGTACGCGGCAGCTGCGCCTCGAAGGATATGGACCGCGGACACTTGTAGTGGGACAAGCGATCCCGTAGCCAGCCCAACAGTTCCTCGGCGAAGTCGTCGGTGGCATCGGCCGCGTCGACGGTCTGCACCACGCCCTTGACTCGCTGGCCCATGTCGTCGTCGGGGATGCCGAACACCGCGGCGTCCATCACCTTGGGATGGGTCACCAGCATGTTCTCGGCCTCCTGCGGGTAGATGTTCACCCCGCCGGAGATGATCATGTGGTGGCGCCGGTCGGTCAGGTACAGATAGCCGTCGGCGTCCAGATAGCCGATGTCCCCCACCGTCTTCCAGCCGTGGGAGTCCCGTGAGGACGCCGTCTTGTCCGGATCGTTGAGGTATTCGAAGTCCGCACCGCCCTCGAAGTAGATCTCGCCGGCTTGACCCGGGGGCAGCTCGTTGCCCTCCTCGTCGACGATGTGAAGTGCGCCGGCCATCACCCGGCCCACCGACCCCGGGTGGGTCAGCCACTCCTCGGCGCTGATGAGCGTCGACCCGATGGCCTCCGATGACGCGTAGTACTCGTCGACGATCGGGCCCCACCAGTCGATCATCTGCTTCTTGATCTCCACCGGACACGGCGCGGCGGCGTGCATGACTCGCTCCAGGCTGGAGACGTCATACGAGTTACGCACGCCCTCAGGCAGTTTCAGCATGCGGGTGAACATGACGGGGACGAACTGACCGTGCGTCACCCGGTACTCCTGGATGGCCTCCAGGGCACCCTCGGGGGTGAACTTGTCCAGGATGACCGTCGTGATGCCGGCCGCCTGCGTCTGCATCGACCACACCGACGGAGCGGTGTGGTAGAGCGGCGCCGGGCTGAGGTAGACCGCGTCGGGGCGCATCCAGAAGCCGATCAGCGCCGCCATCAGACCTGGCACCTCGGCGGGCGACTGATGCGTCAGAGCGCGCTTGATGCCCTTGGGCCGACCGGTCGTGCCCGAGGAGTACTGCAGCAGGTCACCCTCGATCTCGTCGTCGATGGGCGTGACGGGTTCTCCCACGGCGCATTCGGGATAGCTCTGCCAACCCGCCAGCTCCCCGTCGACGATCAGCCGCACCGCAGGGAGCCCGCCGGGCAGCTCGGCCTCCAGCCCGGCGAGCAGGTCGTGCAACCCGCCCGACCCGACGATGGCCTTCGCTTGAGAGTTCTCGACGATGTAGGCGACCTCGGCTGCGGTGAGGTGGGTGTTGATCGGCACGTAGTACAGACCGGCGCGACGCGCGGCCCACATCACCGCGTGGAAGTGCTCGCCGTTCTCCATCAGCATCGCGACGGCGTCACCCTCGACCAGACCGGCCGATCGAAACAGGTGCGCAAGCTGGTTGGCCCTGGCCTCCAGCTCGCCGAAGGTCACCACCGTCGCGGAAGGATGCATGACGATGGCCGGCTTGTCGGGGGTCGCTACGGCGGTGTCGCGGATCTGCATGCAGTGATGCTACGACGGCCCTACTTGACGGGTGTCAAGGCGGTGCGACTTCGCGCGGTGCAGACGCTCGACTGCACATTTGGCAATGGTGTGACTACTCGCCATTAATTCTCATGGAAACGGTAATTGCAGCTTGCAAGAGTTTTATGACACACGCTTTGGTTTGCTCGTCACACTTCAGTTACAAATTTGGCCGAGATGCAATAGATTGTGGGCCGGCACATACTTCTTGGAGGCTGACATGCACACCGTCGTCGAATCCGCCGTCGCGACACGATCTCAACCCGCATCGCGGCAGCCCCTCCTGCAGGGCTTCGACGCCTCGACCGCATCGCTTGCCGAAGAGATCAACGCAACGGGCTTGGCGTGTCTGCGCGGCGTGATCGCCGACGAGTGGCTCGAAGTGGCCCGTGACTCGGTGACACGGAGCGCCCGCACCGCCACCAGCCAGGAAGTCTTCATCGACGATCTCGCCAGCGATCCGAGCAGCTTCGCTCACCCGCTGGTCAACGACCAGCGTTTGGAGCCATTCCTGCGGGCAGTGGCGTCAGCGTGCGTTCCGCGGTTGAAGGGTCAGCCCCAGATGCGGATCGAGAACGAACTGCGACTCGTCATGGGTCCTCCGAGGTCGACGAGATCGCTGTGGTTTCACTACGACAGCACGGCGGTCACCCTGGTCGTGCCGATCGTCATCCCGAGAGCGGCGCCTGGCACGTCCGGCGAGCTGGTGCTGTGCCCCAATCGAAGGCCGTACCGGCGATCCGTGGCCGTGAACATTCTCGAGAAGTGCGTCACTCAAAACGATTTCTACCGCCGCCGATTCGTCAGCAAGCTCGCGAGCCGGAAGAACACCCGGACAGAAGTACTCGAGCCTGGGAACGCCTACCTCTTCAACGGTTACCGGTCCTACCACGCCACCTTGCCGTGCCCGCCGCACAGCTTGAGGGCGACACTCATCCTGCACGTCGGCGAAGTGCACGGCGACAGCCGACTGCTGGGTTGGATTCAGTCGGTGTATCGAGCCGTCTACTGGTGGGCCAGAAGGCACGACGATTCGGTCCAGATGGTGACCGCTGGCGCGGGACGAGACAACCTGCGATGAGCGCCCACCCGCAGCTGTGAACCGGGGCTAGTCGGCCTCGGCCAGCCGGGTCTTGAGCGCGTCGAACTCGTCCTTGATGCCGGTCGGCAGCTTCTCGCCGACGAAAGAGAACCACTCCTCGATCAGCGGCAATTCCTTGCGCCATTCCTCGGGGCTGACCGCCAGCGCCTCGTCGACGTCGGCCGGGTCCACGTCGAGACCGTCGAGGTCGAGGTCTGCGGCGGTCGGCACGATGCCGATCGGGGTGCTCTTGCCCTCGGCCTGGTGCTCGATGCGCTCGATAGCCCACTTCAGCACTCGGCTGTTCTCACCGAACCCGGGCCACAGGAACCGGCCGTTGTCGCCACGACGGAACCAGTTGACGAAGAACACCGCCGGCATCTTGGACTCGTCGGCGTTCTTGCCGAGGTCGATCCAGTGCTGGAAGTAGTCGCCCACGTTGTAGCCGAGGAACGGCAGCATCGCCATGGGGTCGCGGCGGACCGTGCCGACCTTGCCCTCGGCGGCGGCGGTCTGCTCGGAACCCAGTGTGGCGCCGATGAACACGCCGTGCTGCCAGTCGCGCGCCTGGGTGATGAGCGGCACCGTCGTCTTGCGGCGACCACCGAACAGGATGGCCGAGATCGGCACGCCCTGAGGGTCGTCCCATTCGGGAGCCAGCGTGGGGCACTGCGAGATTGGGGTGCAGTAGCGCGAATTCGGATGCGCCGCCTTGCTTTCGGTCTCCCGCAGGATCCAGTCGTGACCCTTCCAGTCGATGAGGTGGTCGGGCTCGCCTTCCAGCCCCTCCCACCACACGTCACCGTCGTCGGTCTTGGCGACGTTGGTGAAGACGGTGTTGCCGGCGGCGATGGTCTTCATCGCGTTGGGGTTGCTGCTCCAGTTGGTGCCCGGCGCGACGCCGAAGAAGCCGAATTCGGGGTTGACCGCGTAGAGGCGGCCGTCCTTGCCGAACCGCATCCACGCGATGTCGTCGCCGACGGTCTCCGCGCGCCAACCGGGAATGGTGGGCTGCAGCATCGCGAGGTTGGTCTTGCCACACGCCGACGGGAACGCCGCGGCGATGAAGTAGGCCTTGTTCTCCGGGCTGATGAGCTTGAGGATCAGCATGTGCTCGGCGAGCCAACCCTCGTCGTGCGCCATCGCCGAGGCGATGCGCAGGGAGTAGCACTTCTTGCCCAGCAGCGCGTTGCCGCCGTAGCCGGAGCCGTAGCTCCAGATCTCGCGGGTCTCGGGGAAGTGGGTGATGTACTTCGTGTCGTTGCACGGCCACGGCACGTCGGCCTGGCCCGGCTCCAGGGGGGCACCGATCGAGTGCAGGGCCTTCACGAAGAAGCCGTCGTCACCGATCTTGTCCAGCGCCGCCTTGCCCATACGGGTCATGGTGCGCATGGAGACCACCACGTATTCGGAGTCGGTGATCTCGACCCCGAGCTTCGGATCCTCCGCGCCGAGCGGTCCCATGCAGAACGGCACCACCCAGAGGGTGCGTCCTCGCATCGAGCCCCGGTACAGACCGGTCATTAGCTCCCGCATCTCGGCGGGATCCATCCAGTTGTTGGTCGGGCCCGCGTCGATCTCGCGCTCGGAACAGATGTAGGTCCGCGACTCGACGCGCGCGACGTCCGAGGGATCCGACAGCGCGAGGAAGGAGTTGGGCTGCTTCTTGTCGTCGAGCTTCTGGAAGGTGCCCACCTCGACGAGGTGGGTGGTCAACCGCTCGTACTCTTCGTCGGAGCCGTCGGCGAACACGACCCGATCCGGTTCGGTGAGCTCGGCAACCTCGCGAACCCAGGCGAGCAGCCCCTCGTGCTTCGTCGGTGCGCTGTCCAGTCCCGGAATGGTCGCTGAGGTCATCTACATCTCCTGCTGGCGGTCTCGGTGAATGCCTGGGTTCGAGGTTAACGTGGGTGACATACCCGCGGTTAATCGGTGGTATGTCCGTTGTCTCACAGGAACGATTCAGATGAGCGTTTCCGGCGAAATTCGCGAACATATCCTCGAATCAACACCATTCATACTGGTCAGTAACATAATCGCGCGTCAATTGGCCAGTCGTCGAGGCCCTGTTTCGACGCACCGGATGCGGCCCGACCGCCCACGCCGATTCGGCGGCCAGCAATCGCTCGGCGACCGTCGCCTCTCCGTGCCAGCGCAGGGTCGCGGCGACCTCCACCACCCACCTGTCGAGCGCCGCGCGATCGTTTAGCAGCCGGCGCGTTCGCACCACCCACACCACCAACGCCAGCCCCGTCGCGGTCCCGAGGACCCACCCGGCCGCCGACCACCCGGGAACCACCCAAGCCAGCAGCCGACTCGATGCGAGCGCGATGCCCAACCCGAAACCCACGCCGAGCACCGCCGCGAGCCGGCCCTCGAGGCGTCGCGACGACGTCGCCGAACCACTCGTCTCGGGTGGGTCGTACGACGGGGCCGGCGGCGTCGAGACGGCGCCCACCTCGGCCGCGGCGGTGGCGATCTCCCGGTCGACCTCCTCGGCCACCCGGAGGTGGAAGTCCAGTGCCGCGGCGGCCACCGTCGCCTCGAAGTCGGCCGTCGCGCCTGGACCGACCTCGGCGGCCGCCGCCCTCTGCTCCGCGCGCCAGGCCGCACCGAGCTCCCTGACCACGCGCAACAGCCGTAGCCGACTTCGCTGTAGCGCCCGCCGAGCCTCGGCCGGGTCCGGTCCGCACCCGGCGGCGACGGATCGCATCCGGTTGCGCCGCGGCGGAATTCGAAAGATTTCCTCCCGGATCAGGTCGACCAGCTCGTCGACGTGAGGCGCTCCGAGGTCCGGCGCCGCGGCGACACCCAGCCACGGCGTCGACCGGTACCGCGCGTCCCACGACGCGACCAACTCCCGGTTGGCGGCCATCACGTCACGCCACCCCAGATGCGCGTCGACCTTCGACACCACCCCGAGCACCACACCGGCCCGCTCGGCCACCAGCTCGACCGACGCCCAGTCCGACCTCGTCATCGGGGCTGCCGCCGAGACGACGGCGAGCACGACGTCGGGCGGCCGAGTGCCGGTGACCTCCACGACCGCGTCGGGCAGCCGGGCCCGTACGGCCGCCACGACGCCGTCCACTCCGGCCAGCGGCGGACCGGCGACCAGAATCACCGGCGTCACGCCCGGCCTCCGTCCCACAGCCGCAACGAACCCCGGACGATGTCGGTGCTGCACTGCCGGTGCAACGCGGTGACGGGTCCGCGAGCGTAGGCGCCCCACCTCATCGCCCGCCGGCGATGGGCCGCCACGGTGTCACCGGCGTCCACCGCCACCCCGGCCGCGGTGACCACGTCGACCGCCGCGGACATCGCGGCCATCGCCGTGACGTCGGCGATCAGCAACTCCTCCAGCGCCCGGTCGTCGAATTGGCTTGCCAATGCGTGCAATTCGGCGATCGCACCCCGGAGTCGGCGATACCGGGCGGGCGCCGCCGCCGCATGAAGGACGGTCATCACCTCGTCGATGTTGGCCACTCGCGCCAGCTGGGACACCAGCCGGTCGGCGTCGCAGCCCGCCTGCAGCGCCAGCACCGCGTGGGCGATACCGAAGCGGTCCAGCCGCGCCAGCAGCCGGTGGCGCACGTCCGGGTCGACCGAGTGCGGGTCGCCGACGAAGGCATCCACACCGGTGAGGTTCGGCGGCTCGGCGACGAACCGGCCCAGGGCGTCGACGAGATCGTCCTCGACCGCACCCGTGGGGCCGAGCGCGGCGAGCAGTCCCACCACGGGTACGACGGGAACCCCTAGACGGCGGGCGTCGGCCGCCGCGCGCCGTCGGGCCACCTCGACCGGACCCGCCGGCCCCGCCCCGGCCAGGTCGGCCTTGGTGAGCACCACGAGCACCGGTCGACGGGCCTCTTCGATCAGGGAGAGGTCCTCGGCCTTGACCGCCTCCGCGATCACCACGACGCAGACGTCGAGCCCGCCCTCGACGTCGCCGACGGCGATCCCGCGACGCCGCAGCGCCGTCGTCACGCATCCCCGGCCCACGCCGTCACGACCCGTCACCACCACGCTCGTCGGCCGCTCGAGGCGCTCGACGACCGCCGCGAGGTGTAGGCGGCCCGCGGCCCGTGCCAGCCCGTGCAGTTCGTCGATGAACGCCTTCGTCACGATTCCTCCCCCGGATGTCATCGTGACACCGCCTGTCACCCCCGCCGAGCGGCAATTTCAGAGGTTTGCGCGCTAGCGGCTGAAGGCAACTGTTGGGTATCGAAATGCACCACGATGCGGGCACGAGGGCCTAGATGAGCGACCATGGACGGATGCACGTGCAGCGCGAGGAGGCCGACTCGCCGGTCTCCGAGGACGACGCCGTCGCCGCGCACGCCCCACGACGGGTCAGCAGCTTCCGTTCCCGGCGGTCGGCGTTGTCCGGATTGCAGCGCGAAACGTGGGATCGCCGCTGGCCAGAGCTCGGAATGGTGGTCCGCGACGCCGACGGCACGCTCGCCGAACCCGTCGACCCTCGGGCCTGGTTTGGTCGGTCGGCGCCCCTGGTTCTGGAGATCGGCTGCGGCACGGGGGTCTCGACCCTGGCGATGGCCGCGACCGAACCGGACCTCGACGTCATCGCGGTCGAGGTCTACAAGCGTGGCCTGGCCCAACTGCTCAACGGTCTGGACCGCGAGGGCCTGGCCAACGTGCGCCTCATCCGCGGCGACGGCGTCGACGTGCTCGAACACCTCCTCGGACCGGGGTCCCTGACCGGCGTGCGGGTGTTCTTCCCGGACCCGTGGCCCAAGGCGCGCCACCACAAGCGCAGGTTGCTCCAGCCGGAGACCGTGGCGCTGATCGCCGACCGGCTGCGGCCCGGCGGCATCCTGCACGCCGCCACCGATCATCCGGGTTACGCCGAGCAGATCGGCGAGGTCGGCGACGCCGAGCCGGCGCTGCGCAGGCTGGATCACTCGGTGCTCGACGAGGCCGCCGAGCACCTTCCGATCTCCGTGCGCCGACCCGTCACCAAGTACGAGGACAAGGCGCAGCGTGCGGGCAGCGCCGTCTCCGAGTTCCTGTGGGAGAAGCGCCCATGAGCCTCACCGAGGACGTCGGGATGGTCGACGAGGACCTGCCCGCCGACGACGGACGTGACGAAGACCTCGATGCGGACTCCGATGGCGACGCCGTCACCCAGGCGCCGCAGCCTCGCACCCCTCAGCGCGTGCTCCTGGTGTGGGACGCACCCAACCTGGACATGGGTCTCGGCTCCATCCTCGGCGGCCGCCCGACCGCGGCGCACCGGCCACGGTTCGACGCCCTGGGGCGCTGGCTGCTGGCCCGCACCGCCGACCTGTCACGCGACCGTGCCGCCGAGGAGCCGCAGGTCACCTTCGAGCCCGAGGCCACGGTGTTCACCAACATCGCCCCGGGCAGCGCCGACGTCGTCCGCCCGTGGGTGGAGGCATTGCGCAACGTCGGTTTCGCGGTGTTCGCCAAACCGAAGATCGACGACGACAGCGACGTGGACAGCGACATGCTCGAGCACATCGCGCTGCGTCGCCGCGAGGGTCTGGCCAGCGTGTTCGTCGCGTCGGCGGACGGTCAGGCGTTCCGCCTGCCGTTGGAGGACATCGCCCGCGACGGTGTCCCCGTCAGCGTTCTCGGATTTCGCGAACATGCGAGTTGGGCGCTAGCGTCGGATACCTTGGAGTTCGTCGACCTCGAGGACATCTCTGGTGTCTTCCGGGAGCCTCTACCGCGAATCGGCCTCGATTCGCTGCCCCAGCAAGGGGCGTGGTTGCAGCCGTTCCGGCCGCTGTCCTCGCTACTTACCTCACGTTCGTGACCGGTTGAGATCGAAGCAGTGGAGCTAGAGAGAACTTGAAGAAGATCAGTTAGGAGCTCACGTGTTCGCCTGGTGGGGTCGGATGGTGTACCAATTCCGGTACTTGGTCATCGGAATCATGGTTGCGCTGTGCGTTGGCGGCGGCATCTACGGCGCGAGCCTGGGCCAGCACGTCACGCAGAGTGGGTTCTACGACGAGACGAGTCAGTCGGTGGCCGCCTCGGAGCTGGCCGACGACGTCTACGGTCGCGACCGGTTGAGCCACATCGTCGGCGTCCTGGACGCACCCGAGGGCAAGAAGGTCAACGACCCGCAGTGGTCCAAGCAGATCAAGGCCGAGCTCGACAAGGTCGTCGCCGACCACCCGAATCAAATCTTGTCCTGGCAGGGCTACCTCACCAATCCGACCGGTGACCCCACCACCAACAAGGCCCTGGCCAACGACGGCACGCGCACGTTCATCGTCATGCCGCTCAAGGGCGACGACGACGACACCATCCTCAAGAACTACAAGATCATCCAGCCGGACCTGCAGACCGTCGACGACGGCAAGATCCAGCTCGCCGGTCTGCAGCCCATCGCCAGCGAGCTGACCGGCACGATCGGCGACGACCAGAAGCGCGCCGAGGTCGCCGCCATCCCGCTCGTCGCCGTGGTGCTGTTCTTCGTCTTCGGCACCGTCATCGCGGCCAGCCTTCCGGCCATCATCGGCGGCCTGACCATCATGGGCGCGCTGGGCATCATGCGCCTGGCCGCGGAGTTCACCCCCGTGCACTTCTTCGCCCAACCAGTCGTCACGCTGATCGGCCTGGGCATCGCGATCGACTACGGCCTGTTCATCGTGAGCCGGTTCCGAGAGGAACTGGCCGAGGGTTACGACACCCCGGCCGCCGTGCGGCGCACGATGATGACCTCGGGTCGCACCGTCATGTTCTCGGCGGTGATCATCGTCGCGTCGTCGGTACCGCTGCTGTTGTTCCCGCAGGGCTTCCTCAAGTCGATCACCTACGCCATCATCGCCTCGGTCATGCTCGCCGCGATCATGTCGAACACGGTGCTCATCGCCGCCCTCGCGGTGCTCGGCCACCGGGTGGACTCGATCGGCGTCGGGTCGCTGAAGAAGTTCGCGATGCCGAACACCATCCACTCGGATCCGTCGAACCCGAAGAAGAACACCCTGGCCCTCGCCGCCATCCCGACGGGCATCTTGCTCCCGCCGATCGGCATCGCCGTCGGTCACGTCGCCCGTCAACAGATCAAGAAGACCGGCGAACAGGGCGACACGCTGGCCTACATCGGCCTGGTGTTCGCCTACCTCGGCCTCTACGGCGGCTTGGCCTACGGGTGTTACGCCCTGCGTGACGCCGGCGTCATCGAGGGCGCCCTGTTCTGGATCCTGCTGGGCATCGTGATCTTCTGCGCGACCGTCACCGCGATCCTCGTGCTCGCACGCTTCGTCCCGCTGATCCGCAGGATCACGCTGTGGTGGCTGAACTTCCTGGCCGAGAAGACCCAGAAGACCAAGACTCGCGAAGAGGTCGAGAAGGGCTTCTGGGGCACCCTGGTCAACAAGGTGATGAAGCGCCCGGGCGCCTTCGCCCTGCCCATCGTCATCGTGATGATCCTGCTGGTCATCCCGCTCGGTCAGTTGGCCCTCGGCGGCATCAGCGAGAAGTACCTGCCACCGGACAACGCGGTACGCCAGGCGCAGAACGCCTTCGACTCCAGCTTCCCCGGGTACCGCACCGAGAAGCTGACCCTGGTCGTCCAGGGCGCGACGCCCGAGCAGTTGGCTCAGGTGAAGAACGAGGCCTCCCAGATCACCGGCTTCACGGGTACGTGGGACGAACGGCCCGTGGCCCCGGACGTCAAGGATCCGAAGATCCCGATCGGCACCGACGGACAACCGCACCCGTGCCTGTCCAAGGACCTGCCCTGCGTTCTGCAGAACGGCCTCGAGGTACGCAACGACGCCTCCAAGAAGATCGACGAACTTCGCGAGATGTCCGCCCCCAAGGGCGTGACCATCTGGGTCGGCGGCACTCCGGCACTCGAGCAGGACAGCATCCACAGCTTGTTCGCCAAGCTGCCGCTGATGGTCGTGGTGCTGATCCTGACCACCACGGTGCTGATGTTCCTGGCGTTCGGCTCGCTGGTGCTGCCCATCAAGGCGGCGCTGATGAGCGCGCTCACCCTCGGCTCGACGATGGGCATCCTGACGTGGATGTTCGTCGACGGGCACGGCTCGGGCCTAATGAACTACACCCCGCAGCCGCTGATGGCGCCGATGATCGGCCTGATCATCGCCGTCATCTGGGGTCTGTCCACCGACTACGAGGTCTTCCTGGTCTCCCGCATGGTCGAGGCCAGGGCGCGCGGGCTGTCCACCGCCGAGGCGATCCGCGTCGGCACGGCGACCACCGGCCGGTTGATCACCGGCGCCGCGCTCATCCTGGCCGTCGTCGCGGGCGCGTTCGTCTTCTCCGACCTGGTGATGATGAAGTACCTCGCGTTCGGTCTGCTGCTCGCGTTGCTGCTCGACGCCACGATCATCCGCATGTTCCTGGTCCCCGCCATCATGAAGATGCTTGGTGACGACTGCTGGTGGGCGCCGCAGTGGATGAAGCGCATCCAGGAGCGCCTCGGCCTCGGCGAGGTCGAGCTGCCCGACGAGCGCAAGCGGCCCACCGCCCGTGAGGCCGAGGTCGACTCCGAGGCCCTCGTCGGCGCCGGCGCACCCATGCGGGCACTGCCCCCGCACGACCCCACCCACCCGCAGCCCGGGCCCCGCTCCGCTGCCACCGGCAAGGTCGCGCCGCAGCGCGTCAGCCCGCCGTCGGCCGCCGGTACCACCCGTCTCCCGACGGCACCGCCGGCACCTGCCGTTGAGCCGCCGACCACCGCGATTCCCACCCAACGGCCGGCCGTACCCGCCGACCAGACCACCCGGATCCCGGCTCAGGCCGAGGCGCCCACCACGCGTACGCCGCGCGTGGACCCGAATCGCACCGCCGCCCCACCGCGGACCGCGGCACCGGCGCGGGGGTCTGCGCCGCGGGGCTCGGGTGCCGCGGGCAGCCGGGAGATCGAGTCGTGGCTGGGCGACCTGCGTGGTGGAGCCCCTGCCGGTGAGGCCAAGCGGCCGCCCACGGCCAGCCGACGTCAACCTCCGCCGCCGGCCAACGAGCCGCCGACCACCGCGATTCCGACGTCTCGTCCGGCGGATGCCGACCAGACCGAGAAGATCGACACCCGGGAGGCGGCCGAGGAGGCCCCCAAGCGTCGGGGTGGCGGTATGAGCGCAGCGGATCTGCTGCGTCGAGAGGGTCGGCTCTAGCTCGTCGGCGCCGGCTCGTCGGTTCGACCCTCGCCGGGCGGCTCGTCGTCGAGGGCGAGCGCAGCAGCCTCGGCGGCCGGATCGTCGGCCAGCAGGACGCGCGCCGCGCTGTTGAGCACCGCGACGATCGGCACGGCGAGCAGTGCGCCCACGATGCCTGCCGTCACGCCGCCCGCGGTGATCGCCAGGACCACGGCCAGCGGGTGCAGCGACACCGCGCGGCCCATCACCAGCGGCTGCAGCACATGCGCCTCGAGTTGTTGGACGGCGACGATGAGCCCGAGGGTGATCAGGGCATACACCCACCCCTTGGCGATGAGCGCCACGATGACGGCGAGCCCGCCGGTGAGCACCGCACCGACCAAGGGGATGAACGCTCCGAGGAACACCAGGGACGCCAACGGCAGCGCGAGCGGGATGCCCATGATCGCCAGCCCCGTCCCGATGCCCACCGCGTCGACGAACGCCACCAGGAAGGTGGCGCGAACGTAGCCGATCAGCGAGTGGAACCCCGCCCGACTGGCATCGCGCACCCGCTCGCGGACGGTCCCGGGGAAGATCTTGGTGACGAACGCGAAGATCTGGCGGCCGCCCTGCAGCAGGAAGATCAGCGTGAACAGCATGAGCAGGGCGCCGGTGACGATCTCGGTGATGGTGCCGGCCGTCGACAGGGCGCCGCTGGTCAACTTGGACTGGTTGTTCTTGAGCGCCTCGATCGCGGTGTCGGTCGCGCTCTTGATCTGGTCGTTGCTGAAGTGCGCCAGCAAGCCGGTGTTGAGCGAGTTGCGGGCATTGGTGATGCTCAGGGTCACCTGGTCGACCAGCGCCGGGGCGCCCTGGATGAACTGGCTGACGACGAAGGTCAGGAGGCCGCCGACCACCACGATGCTGGTCAAGATGACCAGTGCGACCGCCGCACCCCTCGGCAGGCCACGGCGGTCCAGGTAGTCGACGAGCGGCAGCAGCATCGCGGTCACCATCGTCGCGAGCAGCACCGGCACCACGATGACCTCGAGTTGGGACACCACCCAAATGAGCGCGACCAACGCGCCGAGGATGATCAGCAACCGCCACGACCAGGCGGCGGTCTTGCGGACGATGTGGTGTACCGACGCATCGGCCACCGGATCCAGTGAGATCGAGTTGAGCGGGGATGCGGGAGTCTCCGCCGACCGGGTGGGCATTCCGGAAGCGTAACGACTCGCGGCAAGGGTTCTGGCAAAGCTCGCCGGGCGGTGGTGCGCCGTTACCCTGTACTCGTGTCGCAGGATGCCGTCCAGGGCGAGAGCGAGGCGACTTCGGCGGGCAGGAGCGAAGCGACCGGGGAAGCGGACCCGGCGGGCAGGAGCGAAGCGACCGGGGAAGCGGACCCGGCGGGCAGGAGCGAAGCGACCGGGGAAGCGGACCCGGCGGGCAGTCCACGCAGCCGCGGACGGTACTGGTGGGTGCGCTGGCTTCTCGTCGGCATCGCCGTCACCGTGCTCGCCGTCGAGATCGTGCTGGTGTGGGATCAGCTCGCCAAGGCGTGGCGCAGTCTGCTGACGGCCAACTGGTGGTGGGTGCTGGCCGCCGCATTCGCCGCGCTGGCGTCCATGCACAGCTTCGCCCAGATCCAGCGCACCCTGCTGAAGTCCGCGGGTGTCGTCGTCCGGCAGTGGCGTTCGGAGTCCGCGTTCTACGCCGGCAACGCGTTGTCGACGACGATGCCGGGCGGCCCGGTGCTCTCCGCGACGTTCGTCTACCGGCAGCAACGCCTGTGGGGCGCCTCGCCGATGGTCGCGTCCTGGCAGCTGGTCATGTCGGGCGTCCTGCAGGTGGTGGGTCTCGCACTGATCGGCCTGGGCGGCGCCTTCCTGCTCGGGGCCAGCAAGAATCCGCTGTCGCTGATCTTCACCCTCGGAGGGTTCCTGGCGCTGCTGCTGCTTGCGCAGTCGGTCGCGGCGAACCCGCAGCAGATCGACGGCATCGGGGTCCGGGTGCTGTCGGGGATCAACTCGCTGCTGGGCAAGCCCGCTGACACCGGCCTGACCAAGTGGCGCGAGATGCTCTGCCAGCTCGAGTCGGTCAGCATGAGCCGTCGGACTCTGGGCACGGCGTTCAGTTGGTCGGTGTTCAACTGGGTCGCCGACGTGGCCTGTCTGGCGTTCGCCGCCTACGCCGCAGGTGGCAAGCCGTCGCTGGCGGGGCTGACCGTTGCCTACGCCGCGGCCCGCGCAGTCGGCTCGATTCCGCTGATGCCCGGCGGGCTGCTGGTCGTCGAGGCCGTCCTGGTGCCGGGCCTGGTGTCGAGTGGGATGACGTTGGCCTCGGCGATCTCGGCGATGCTGATCTACCGACTGGTGAGCTGGATCTTCATCTCGGCGATCGGCTGGGTGGTGTTCTTCTTCCTGTTCCGCACCGAAAGCGCCATCGACCCGGACGCGACACCGCCGGACACCGTGACGGGCGACGCCGAACCAGGACGCGCTACCGGGGACCGGCCCTAGGATCGGCGGATGCACCGCATAGGCATCGGCACCGTTGCGACCCTCGGCGCCATGGTCCTGGTGACCGCATGCGGCAGCCCGACGCAAGGCCCGCCCACCTCCAGCAGCGCCGCCCGCCCGTCGGCCGGTTCGCCCACGGCGTCGCCCTCCGGACCGCCGGCCCAGGCCACGCCCGTAATCGCCAGCGTCGTCGCCGCACCCGTGCCGGTGCCGGCGACCGACGGCAAGCGCCATCTGGCCTACGAGGTGCAGCTGACCAACGTCCTCGACGGCGACGTGACGCTCAAGTCGTTGTCGGTCAAGTCCGGCGACGAGGAGTTGCTGACGCTGAGCGGTGACCAGCTGTCCTACTGGATGCGCGCGCTCGGCGCGAGCCAAACCCCCACCGCGACACTGGGACCCGGCCGAGCCGGCATCGTGTGGCTCGACGTCGTGCTCGACGAGGCGGCACCCGTCCCGACCGAACTGACGCACACCATCGTCGCCGACCTCGCCAAGCCGACGCCACCGCTGCTGCCCGCCACCGTCACCGAGAACGCCGTCGCCCCGGTGACCGTCTCCACTCAGAAGCCCGTCGAGATCGCCCCGCCACTGGACGGCCCGCGCTGGTTGGATGGCAACAGCTGCTGTGACATGACCGCGCACCGGATGGCACTCAACCCGCTTGACGGAAACCTCTGGGCCGCAGAGCGATTCGCCGTCGACTACGTGCAACTCAGCGCTGACGGCACGCTGTTCGCCGGCGATCGGAGCAGACCGCAGAGCTACCCGTACTTCGGGTCGGGCATCCACGCGGTCGCCGACGGTCCGGTCGTGGCCGTGCTCGACGGGCTGCCCGAGCAGACGGCGGGCCAGAGCCCCACCGGTCTGCCGCTCGACCAGTACGCCGGCAACCACGTCGTCCAGGACATCGGCGGCGGAAACTTCGCGTTGTACGCGCATCTCGCCACCGGCAGCGTGACGGTCAAGCCGGGTGAGCTGCTCAGCACGGGACAGGTGATCGCCAAGCTCGGCAACACCGGCAACACCGACGCTCCGCATCTACACTTCCACGTGATGAGCTCACCGGATCCGTTGCGCTCCAACGGATTGCCCTTCACCATCAAGAACTTCACCCTCGACGGAAGACTGGCCTCCATGGATGCACTCGATCCCCTGCTCACCGGCCAACCCGCTTCGATGGCGCCGGGGAGCACACCCCGCGAGGAAACCGGCCTGAGCCCGTTGGTACTCGACGTGATGACCTATGCCGCACGCTGACCGCCGAGCCGTCGCCACCGCGGCCGCGGCCGACGCGCTGTGCGTCCTGGTGTTCTGCGCCATCGGAAGACGCAGTCACGCAGAGGGAATCACCGTGGCGGGCGTCGCCGAGACCGCGTGGCCGTTCCTGGCCGGAACGGCGGTCGGGTGGTCGATCACCAGGGCGTGGCGCCGGCCGACGACCCTTGCGCCCACCGGAGTCGTGATCTGGCTCGGCACCGTGATCGTGGGAATGGCGCTGCGCAAGGCCACCTCTGCCGGCACCGCATTCAGCTTCGTGGTGGTCGCTTCGCTTTCGACCGCCATCCTGCTACTCGGTTGGCGCCTCGGCGCAAGGGCCCTGGCTCGGCGCTGAGCGCATCGTCGGGGCTCGAATTCGATTCCGGCTCAGGTGACGTCGACACCGTCAGCGTTGCACGTAGCCCGCCGAGCGGTCCGTCGGAGAGTTCGATGCCGCCGCCGTGTAGTTGCGCCTGCTGCGCCACCAGGGCCAGCCCCAGCCCGGATCCGCCCGGCGTGGCCGTACTGCCGCGGGCGAACCTGCCCATGACGAACTGGTGCTCGTCGGCGGGCAACCCGCACCCGTCGTCGTCGACGACGATGGTGAGCACCTCGCCGCGGCCGTCGCCCCCGGCGTGCCGGTGCGCAGTCAGCAGGATCGTGGTCGCGCCGCCGTGCGCAATGGCATTGCGCACCAGGTTGTCCACCGCCAGCCTCAGTCCTCCCGGCCAGCCCCAGATCGTCCCGATGGCGTCATCGCTCTGCACGACGATCTCCACGTCACCCGCCCTGGCGTTCTCCCGGGCCACCCTGTCGAGCATGTCGGTGACGTCGACGATCTCGCGATCCTCGACCTGGGCGAGCTGACCCGACGCGAGCTGACCGAGCGCGGTGATGATCGCCTCCACCCGGCGCTGGGCGCGCGCCAGGTCACCGACGACTTCGTCGCGCTCCTCGGCGGGCAGGTCGTGGATGCGCAGCGTGTCCAGGTCGGCTCGCATCGCCGTCAGCGGCGTGCGCAACTCGTGGGCCGCATTCGCCGCGAAGTCCTGAGCCGCTTGCAGCGAGTTGGTGGTGGCCAGCTGCGCGGCGGCGAGGCGTTCGAGCATGTCGGCCATCGCGTCGGAGAGTTCCTCGGCCTCACGCGCACCCTTGACCGCCGTCATCCGGTCGCTGCCCTTGCCTAGCCGCATCGTCTGCTCGGTGAGCCTGCGCAGCGGTCGGATGGCCGGACCGGCCAGCATCCAGCCGAGCCCGCCCGCGATGAGGACGGTGACCACGCCGACGGCGGTGTAGAGCGGAATTCGCGCCCGGTTCAGCAGGATGCTGTCGGCGCGGATGCCGACCGACATCATCACCCCGCCCTGCTGGTCGACGGGAATGGTGCGCACCCGGTATTCGATGCCGTTGACCTCGACGGTCTCGGTGCCGGGCGGCAGCTGGGGCAGCTGGAAGCCGCGCTGGAACACCACCTGCCCCGAGGACCGCTCGCGGCCGGTCTGCAGCACGCCGTTGGTCTGGTCGTAGACGCTGGCGTCGACGATCGAGTCGAGTCGCCGGTCGAGTTGCGCGGCGTCGTTGTTGGCCAACACCACCGACGTCAGCACCGTGAACACGGCGACCACCGCCGCGGCCGCGGCCGCCGACGCCAGCGCAACGCGGGTGCGCAGCGACGCGGACCTGCCGAAGCGGGGTGGCTGCACCTCAGGGCTCGTCGCGCAGGACGTAGCCGATCCCGCGGACGGTGTGGATCACCCGGGGATGGCCCTCACGCTCCAGCTTTCGCCGCAAATAGCTGATGAACACGTCGGCGACGTTCGTGTCGACCTCGAAGTCGTAACCCCACACCAACTCGAGCAGCCGCTGCCGCGTCAAGACCACGCCCGCATTCTCCGCCAGGACGGCCAGCAGGTCGAACTCCCGCTTGGTCAGCTCGGCGCGCTCACCCTCGACGAACACCAGCCGCCGGGCGGTGTCGATGGTCAGGTGACCGACGGTCATGGTGTCCGGCGACCGCTCCGACAGGCTCGAGCGACGCAGCAGGGCGTGCAACCGGGCGACCAGCTCACCGAGATCGAACGGTTTGGTGAGGTAGTCGTCGGCACCGGCTTCGAGACCGGCGATCCGGTCGTTGACCGTGTCTCGCGCCGAGAGCACGCAGATCGGGATGTCGTTGCCCAAGGCCCGCAGCGCCGTCACGACCGCGACCCCGTCGAGTTCGGGCATCTGGACGTCGAGGACCAACGCGTCGTGAGACTCGTTGGACAGCAGCCGCAGCGCTTCCTTGCCCGTCGCCGCGACCCGCACGTCGAAACCCGAATGTCGCAGTCCACGCGACACCGACGTGCGAACGTCGGGATCGTCGTCGACCATCAACACCGTGCGACCAGCGCCCTCGAGCGCGGTTGGTTCTGCCACCCGCACCCTGGGTTACGGGATTGCGGGCGCAGGAGCGGCCCCGCAGCGGTTCTTCAGGTCGACGAGGGGCTGACGGATCCCCGTCAGATCGGCCTTGGCGCCCGGGTTGGCGTCCATGTAGTCGGCCACCTTGGCGCGGACCTCGTCGCGGGGCAGGCCTTCGAGGCTGGTGAAGAAGTAGTTCACGTCGGGATGGGAGAACAGGTACGCCGACGTCGACGCCGCCACGCCCGAGGACACGCCGGACGAATCCGCGGCGCTGCAGTTCGGGGGGTTCTGGGCCGGATCGTCGGCCAAGGCAGACGGAAGCGCTGCGAACAGCATCGCGCCTGCGATCGCACCGGCGCCCATGGCACCAGCTACCGCACGTCGCCCAGCGCGGGCCGAGATCGACATGATCAAGCTCCTTCTTCGAATGTGCACGACTGTCCGAGATGCGGTGGCGACCACGGGTGTCCGCGGTCGCCCACATCGGAAAGCTAAGCAGAATCGTTCGCGAGTTTCTCGCCTTGCGTCCATTCCGCCGCCGAAACCGTCGAACCCGCTGTTCACGCGGACCTCGTGAACACGCCGACTACTCGCTGTCGGTTACCTGGGAGTGGCGGTGGCCGGCCCGGGCAGCGGCCCGGTGCCGGGCGGGACGACCGCCGTGGCCGAGGACGGCGCGGGCAGGACCGCTCCGGGCGAGGTCGCGTTCTGCGCATTGGACAGCGCGCTGGGCAAACTTCCGGGCAGCGCCCCGGTCTGCGACTGCGCCCCCTGCAGGAGACCCAGCACCTGCGGGACGGTGAACGGCAGCCGGCACCGGGCCGAGAGCCCCTGCAGCGGGGCTTGCAACGCCTGCATGTCCTTGGCCGCCTGCGGATTGGCGTCGAAGTACGTCTTGAGCGCGACGAGCGACTGCGGTCCCGACTGTTGCTGTGAGATCGTCGTCAGCGCCGTGTTCGTCTCGGGATGGGCGTCGAGGTAGTTGCCCGTGGAGGTGGCCACCGACCCGATCGTGCGGGCCACCTCGCTGGCGGCGCAGGGATCGGCGGCCGCGGTGGCCGACGGCGCCGACGGGGTCGAGACGGCCACGATCGCACCTCCGAGGATGGAAGCAGCGAACACGCCGCCGAGGCAGCGCCGGACGGCTGAAGTGGTCTGCACAGGTGTTCTCCTCACGATCACGGGCCATGATGCCATCGGCGTAGCCTGGCTACCAATCGGCACAGCAAATACCCAGCTCGGTCGAGCCGCGGTCGCCGAACCCGTCCGCCGGTCGCGAGGGTCGGAAACCCTACCTCGTGCTGCGGTAGGCTCTCGTTTCGAAACGCAGGAGCAACCCGGGGAGTAAGGCAGGGCCAGCCATCCAGCAGTTCATGTTGCGGTTGAGCAGCAAGCTGCGGCGATACCGCTGGGCAGTGTTCATCGCGTGGCTGCTTCTCTTGGTCCCGTCGGTGTACCTCGCCCTCAACCAGTCGGGCAACCTCACCGGTGGCGGCTTCGAGGTCGCCGGCTCGCAATCGCTGAGCGTCGAGCACGCCATCCAGGACCACTATCCGGATCAGGGCGCCTCACCCCTTGCCCTGGTTGCCGCGCCCCGGGCCGACGCCACATTCGACGACATGAACGGCGCCGTCGCCCAGCTCGAGCGCATCGCGGCCCAGGTGCCCAGCGTCAAGGTGATGCCCAATCCGCAGCAGCCGCCGCCGCAGCCCGACCGGCCGTACGTCGTGTCCCTGCAGACCGACTTCAACAGCGGCAGCTCCGACGTCGCCAAACAGCTGCGCAAGTTGGTCGGCATCGACGGGGACCAGCCCGGTCAGATCGAGAACGGGCACGTCAAGCTCTACGTCATCGGCCAGGGTGCCCTCGGCGCCGCGGCCAGTGAGGCCACCAAGCACGACATCGCCCAAGCCGAGAAGTGGAACCTGCCGATCGTCCTGATCGTGCTGCTGGCGGTGTTCGGTTCGCTCGCCGCCGCGGCGGTGCCCCTCGTGCTCGGCATCTGCACCGTGGTCGTGACCATGGGGCTGGTCTACCTGCTCGCGATGGTCACCCAGATGTCGGTGTTCGTGACCTCGACGGTGTCGATGTTCGGCATCGCCCTGGCCGTCGACTACTCCCTGTTCATCCTGATGCGCTTCCGGGAGGAACTGCGCTCGGGCCGCGAGCCCGCCCAGGCGGCCGACGCCGCGATGGCGACCTCGGGACTGGCCGTACTGCTCTCGGGTCTGACGGTGATCGCGTCCGTCACCGGCATCTACCTCATCCACACGCCCGTGTTGACGTCGATGGCGACCGGGGCGATCCTGGCCGTCGCGCTCGCCGTGCTGACCTCGACCACGCTGATCCCCGCGGTACTGGCGACGTTCGGCAAGGCGGCCTCCAAGCGGTCGTCCTACCTGCACGTCTCGCGCCGCCCCGAGACCACGCAGTCGAGGTTCTGGACGCGCTGGGTGGGCTGGGTGATGCGCCGTCAGTGGACCTCGGCCCTGGGCGCGACGGTGGTCCTGGTGGCGTTGGCCACCCCGGCGTTCGCGATGACGCTGGGCAACAGCCTGCAGCGCCAGTTCGCCCCCACCCACGAGATTCGAGGCGGCATCAACGCGGCCGCCCAGGCGCTCGGCCCTGGCGCGCTCGGGCCCATCAAGGTGCTGGTCACCTTCCCCGACGGCAATGCCAACGCCGCCCAGAACACCGGCGCACTCGACGCGCTGCAGCAGAAGATGACCCAGGGTCCCGACGTCGCGACGGTGTCACCCCCGGTGTTCGCCAACGACAACCACAGCGCGCTGTTGTCGGCGGTGCTGTCGATCGACCCCGAGGATCCGGCGGCGCGCGACACCGTCGACTGGCTGCGCGCGGAGTTGCCGAGTGCGGCGGCCGGCTCCCCGGCCGTGGTCGACGTCGGCGGTCCGACGGCCCTGCTGAAGGACTTCGACCGGCGCGTGGCCACCACCCAGCCGATGGTCTTCGTATTCGTGGCGCTGATCGCATTCGTCATGCTGCTGATCTCGATCCGCTCGGTGTTCCTGGCGTTCAAGGGCGTCCTGATGACGTGCCTGTCCGTCGCGGCGGCCTACGGCAGCCTCGTCGTGGTGTTCAAGTGGGGCTGGTTGGAGGCGCTGGGCCTGGAGCCGCTCGGCTCGCTGGACAGCACCATCCCGCCGCTGGTCCTGGCGATGACGTTCGGCCTGTCGATGGACTACGAGATCTTCCTGCTGACCCGCATCCGCGAGCGCTTCCTGCAGACCAACAACACCCGCGACGCCGTCGCCTACGGTGTCAGCACCAGCGCCCGCACGATTACCAGCGCGGCGCTCATCATGATCGCGGTGTTCATCGGCTTCGCCTTTGCGGGCATGCCGCTTGTGGCCCAGCTCGGCGTGGCCTGCGCGGTGGCCATCGCCGTCGACGCGACCATCGTCCGCCTCGTCTTGGTGCCGGCACTGATGGCGATGTTCGCGCAGTGGAACTGGTGGCTGCCCGGTTGGTTGGATCGCATCCTGCCCTCGGTGGACTTCGAGAAGCCGCTGCCCAAGGCCGACATCGGTGACCTCGTCGTCATCCCCGAGGACATCTCGACGATGGGACCGTCGGGCGCCGACATCCGCAACGTCGTGAAGTCCGCGGCGAAGCTCAAGACGCTGGCCCACGAGACCGTCACCGTGGCCGATCCGCTGGCCTTCAGCGGATGCCTGCCACCGGGCGGGTCGATCGCCGTGCACGTCAAGGGTGGTGACGAACCGCTGGCCAGCCTGTCACCGACCAGCGGGCAGGAGCGCGGCGCACCGGTCAGGTCGGGTGACACGCTGCGACTGAACACCGCTTACCACGGCGGCGGCAGGTCCGGCCGGCTCACCGGGGCCCGCAACGCCAAGAACGGCAGCCGTTTCTTCCCGCGCCAACCGGTGCACCCGGTGACGATGTGGCGTGGCCGGCTCGCGGTGGCCCTCGATGCCCTGGCGACCGAGTCGGACGCGGAGCGGCCTGCGGTGCGCCGACGCGGCCCGATGGAGACCACCAACGTCCTGCTTCCGACGGGCGACCGTCTGGAGATCCCGACCGGTGCCGAGACCCTGCGGCTCAAGTGCTACCTGATCATGTGCCGCAACAACGCCAGGGACTACGCCGAGTTTGCCGATCTCGTCGAGTCCATGGAGACTCGAACTGCGGCGGTGGTGCTGGCCGAAATGGACCGGTACTACTCTGGAGAACGATTGAGAAGCCAGTGGGTGGCTACTCAACTGGTACGGCGGTTGGCCGACCCGCATCCGTCGGACGACGACGAGGACTGGATGAGCGCCGAGGCGGAGTCCGACTGGGCACACGTGAGGCAGCGCTGCCTGTCGGTGGCGGTGGCGATGTTGGAGGAGGCGAGGTGACGTTGACTTCTGATACGCGCGACGCGCGCGGCGATGCCGCCGGTCGCCCCAGGCCCGCGGCGAATGCGCCCCGACGGCGACCCACGGTCGACCAGCGGCCCGTCGAATTCTGGCCCACGTCGGCGATTCGCCAGGCCCTCGAGACCGACGATCTCACCGTCTGGCAGCGCATCGTCGTGGCCATCAAGCGCGACCCCTACGGTCGGACGGCCCGGCAGGTCGAAGAAGTGCTCGACACCGCCCCGCCCTACGGGGTGTCCAAGGCGCTCGACGAGGTGCTCACCCGCACCCGGGCCCAGTTGGAGGCCAACGAATGCGCCGAGGTGGGTCGCCACGTTCAGATGCTGCTGCAGCGCTCGGGCCTCGGCCAGGACGAGTTCGCCTCGCGCATCGGCATTCCGGCCGACCAGTTCGCGGCCTACCTGCAGGGCACCCATAGCCCGGCGGCCTCACTGATGATCAGGATGCGCCGCTTGTCGGACCGCTTCGCCAAGATGCGCAACGAGTGACTAGCGGGAGTTGATCGGCGACAAGTCGTCGACCAGCCACCGCCCGTCCTGCTTGAGCAGCGAAACACGCAGCGGCAGAGCCACGTTGGCGGGCTGCTTGCCCGCGGCGTTCTGCGTGCCCCGCATGATCACCGCGACCACCGCCGCCTCCGGGCCGATCGCCTCCACGCCCGCCGAGACGGTGCTGGCCGACACCGTCAGCCCCTTGCTCGTCAAATCCTTTGCCATGGAGTCGAATTCGCTGCGGAACCCGTCGGCACCCTTCGAGGTCATCATCGCCGTCAGCCGGTCGACGTTGGCGCTGGGATTCTGCGGGGTGAACGTCGCCGACGCCTCGGCCGCGCTGCTGGCGATGCCGACCACCTCGGTCATGTCCCGGTTCAGCTGCGACTGCGGCGCCGACCATTGCAGGTAGCCGACCGCGACCGCGGCGGCCAGTGCGACCGTGGTCAACCCCATCACGGCCAGCCGCAGGCGAGGCCCGTCGTCGTCGGTGCCGACGGTGACGCCGTCGCGCCGCCACAGCACGACGTTGACCACGACGGCCTGGACGATCAGCAGGCACAGCACCGAACACACCGACACCCACCACAGCGGCCAGGCGAGCGCGACGCCGACGTAGAGCAGACCCAGGATCGCGCCCAGCGGTGCGAGCACGTCGAATGCCAGCACCCGCAAGCGATTCCTCATCGGATGGTCTCCAGCCGCGACACCAGCAGCTTGCCGTCGACGTCGGAGATCGCCAGCCGCAGCGCCCAGTGCACCGTCAGCGGCTTGGACCCGACGTTCTGGCTGACCGACGTGGCGACCACGAGGACGTTGTCGGTGCGCGAGGACACCGTGGCCAGCTCGGGCTGGGGCACCGGCGGCAGCCCCGGATCGCCCGGGGTGGCGTGGAACAGGGACTCGATGGCAACGGACTCGACCTGCCCGACGGTCTGGGACTGCAGCTTCTGCACCACCTGGCTGAACGGTTCGACGGCGGTCTCGAAGTTCGCGTTCAGCTGACCGACCGTGCCGTCGTGCAGGGTGCGCATGCTCTGGACCACCGAGCTGGAGTTCATGTTGATCAAGACGCCCGTCCAGTCGGCGGCGGCCTGCAGCACACGGGTCTGGTAGGCGCGTTCGTCGACGTCGTGGCGGTGACCGTTCCACAGCAGCACCGCCAGGACCACCGCCGCGACTGATACGAGGCCGAGCACCGCCGAGCCGATCCCGAACCCGCTCGGGCCGCCGCTGGCAACCGGGGTGGGCTCGTCGTCGAGCTGCTCGGGCATGGCCGTGAGGGTACCCGGCCCCCCGCGGCGGCCGCGGCTGGCAGGATGGTCGGGTGACGTTAGAAGCTACCCACTCCGGTATCGACCTGTCCTTCGTCGACGACGACACCCGACCCCAAGACGATCTGTTCGGCCACGTCAACGGCCGCTGGTTGACCGACTACGACATCCCCGCCGACCGCGCCACCGACGGCGCCTTCCGCCTGCTCGCCGACCGCGCCGAGGAGCAAGTCCGCGATCTGATCGTCGAGGCCAGCCAATCGGATCCGCAGCCGGGCACCGACGAGCAACGCGTCGGCGACCTCTACGGCAGCTTCATGGACACCGACACCGTCGCCCGGGTCGGCGTCCAGCCGCTGCGCGACGAGCTCGCGACGATCGACGAGGCGGCCGACCGCACTGCCCTCGCGGCGATCCTCGGCGGATTCCAGCGCACCGGCGTCGGCGGCGGCACCGGCCTCTACGTCGACACCGACTCCAAGGACTCGACGCGCTACCTGCTGCATCTGTCGCAGTCCGGTCTCGGCCTGCCCGACGAGTCGTACTACCGCGACGCCCAGCACGCGGAGATCCTGGCGGCCTACCCCCGCCACATCACGCGAATGCTGGCGCTCGCCCTCGGCGAGGAGCCCCAGCCCAACGAGTGGGAGGCCACGGCCGCCCGAATCGTGGCCCTGGAGACCAAGATCGCCGCCGCCCACTGGGACGTCGTGAAGCGCCGCGACGCCGACCTGACCTACAACTTGCGCACCATCGACGACCTCGTCGCCGAGGCGCCGGGGTTCGACTGGCAGGGGTGGATCACCGCGATCGGCACGACCCCGGAAGCCGCGGCCGAGGTCGTCGTCCGTCAGCCCGACGCACTGACGGCGTTCGCCGCACTCTGGGCCGATCTCGACTTCGAGGACTGGAAGTGGTGGCTGCGTTGGCGGTTGATCAGCGGACGCTCGGCGATGCTGACCGACGACCTGATCGAGGAGAACTTCGACTTCTACGGTCGCACCCTCAGTGGCACCCAGGAGATCCGCGACCGCTGGAAGCGTGGCGTCGCACTGGTCGAGAACCTGATGGGTGACGCGGTTGGAAAGCTGTACGTGGAACGGCACTTCCCGCCCGGCGCGAAGGCACGGATGGACGAGTTGGTCGACAACCTGCGTGAGGCGTACCGCGTCAGCATCAACGACCTCGAGTGGATGACGCCGGAGACGCGCGAGCGCGCCCTGGCCAAGCTGGACAAGTTCACCCCCAAGATCGGCTATCCGGTGCGGTGGCGCGACTACCCGGATCTGGTGATCGACCGGGCCGACCTCTACGGAAACTACAAGCGCGGCAACGCCGCCGGCTACGACCGTGAACTGGCCAAGCTCGGTGGTCCGGTCGACCGGGACGAGTGGTTCATGACGCCGCAGACGGTCAACGCCTACTACAACCCGGGCATGAACGAGATCGTGTTCCCCGCGGCGATCCTGCAGCCGCCGTTCTTCGACGCCGAGGCCGACGACGCTGCCAACTACGGCGGTATCGGCGCGGTGATCGGCCACGAGATCGGCCATGGCTTCGACGACCAGGGCGCCAAGTACGACGGGGACGGCAACCTCGTCGACTGGTGGACCGACGCCGACCGCAGCGAATTCGGTTCACGCACAGAGGCGTTGATCGCCCAGTACGAGAAGTACGTGCCGCGCCAGCTCAGCGGTGAGCAACACGTGAACGGCGCCTTCACCGTCGGTGAGAACATCGGCGACCTCGGTGGGCTGTCGATCGCACTGCTGGCCTACGAGCTGTCGCTGGGCGGCAAGGACGGCGGGCAGGAGCGCAGCCGGGGATTCGATCGAGCCCCGGTCATCGACGGGCTGACGGGCGTCCAGCGGGTCTTCTACGGCTGGGCGCAGGTGTGGCGCACCAAGTCCCGCGACGCAGAGGCCATCCGGCGGCTCGCGATCGACCCGCACTCGCCGCCGGAGTTCCGGTGCAACGGCATCGTCCGCAACCTCGACGCGTTCTACGACGCATTCGAGGTGGCCGAATCCGACGAGCTGTACCTCGATCCCGCTCAGCGCGTGCACATCTGGAACTAGAGCTCCTCGAACGACGAACGGCCGCCCCAAGGGGCGGCCGTTCTCGTAGGCGCTAGTCCTACATCTGCCAATCCTGCGCGCCGTCGTTCTGGCTGTAGGTGCCGACGGAGTTCTTCACGACGATGGGATCGCCGCTGCCGAAGTTGTCGAAGAACCACTGGGCATTGGCCGCGCTGAGGTTGATGCAGCCGTGGCTGACGTTGCGCTTGCCCTGGTCGGCCACCGACCACGGTGCACTGTGGACGAAGTTGCCGCTGTTGTCGATGCGGACCGCGTTCTGCACCGTGAGCTTGTAGCCCTGAGCCGACGTGTTGTCCACGCCGTAGGTGGCGGAGTCCATCACGATGCTCGGGAACTTCTCCAGCACGTAGTAGGTGCCGTTCGGGGTGTCGTGACCGGTCTTGCCCATCGACACCGGGAAGGTCTTCTCCAGCGTGCCGTTGCGGACGACCTGCATCTGGTGGGTGTTGTTGTCCACCGTCGCGACGAGCGACTCACCGGTACGGAAGCTGGACTTGGCACCGCCTGCGTCGATGTTGACCGTCGTGTTGGCCGGCCAGAAGTCGATCGGACGCCAGCGCAGCTGGGTGTCGCTGAGCCAGTAGAACTTGCCCGGCACCGCCGGGACCGACGACACGTGCACGGCGGCCTGGGCCATCTGGCGGTCGGCGATCGGCCGCGCGAAGTTGATGGCGATCGGCTTGGCCACGCCGACCATCGACCCGTTGCTCGGGTTGAACGACGGCGGCGCGAACACCGGAGGCCCGACGTAGGGCGTCGGGTCCTGCCCGGCCGGGGTGCCCTCGGGAATCACCGTCGGCTGTGGCGCGGGGGCAGCCAACGGGTTGAACGGTGCGGGAGCGTTCGGATCGGCCGGCGGCGGGAAGCCGAAGGGCATCGGCGCCGGGGGCGGCACGTCCCCGAACGGGGGTGGTGCCGGCTGTTCGACGGGCTGCGAGTCGATGGCCGCCGGATCGGGGCTGACCTCGGGGTCTGCCCAGGCAGCAGGGCTGCCGATGATGGATCCGCCGACCAGGCCGGCGGCAATGACGGCAGTGGCGAACCGCGTCGTCGTTCGCTTGAACGTTCCTTGGCGCATGCGCCACCTCCAATACACAAGTGATTCCAGTGTCGCACAGCGCGGAGACCAGGTATTTACCGTCGCGCCGGCCCACCATCGGCCAACACCCCGTTGAAACGGCATTGACCTGCTAATTATTCGGCTCTGCCGCCGGTTTCGTTACTTTCACCGCACCTGGTCATCGGGACCGCAGTGCCCGCTGGGCGTGCGGCCAGAACGGCAAACCGGTGACGAACAGTCCCCCACCTGCGATGACGCCGACCGCCACGTCGACGCTCTTGCGGCCGTCCCTGGCCCAGTAGACGTCCTTCAAGTCCAGCAGCAGGGCCAGTTCGTCGACGATGAGGGCCGTCGCCGAGCCATAGGCGACCGCCGTGGCGGGGTGACGGCGATGGCGCTCCTCGCCTCGAAGACCGATGCCGCCCACCACGCCGAGCAGCGCGATGCCGATGTTGTAGTGATGAAAGTGATTGCCGCCGAGACTGATTCCACCGCCGGATGGTCCGTGGCCGTCTCTGATCCAATGCGTGAGCGCGCGCAGTCCGATGAACGTCGTGGTGAACGACGCCCACGACACCACCACTGACTGTTGGGGCGGATCGAGACGCTGATGCCACTCGTCGCGCACGCGCGACCACCGGTTCTTCTGCGTGGACTGCGTCGAAGCGGTCATCGGGCCCTTTCGTGGGCGCGGCACTGCGCCCCCTTCGCTCGACGCTAACCGTGTTCGCGCGTCGCCCCGCTGGGCTTCGACTGTGAGTGGTCTGCCGATTCGTGGTCGCGGCTCAGGACTTCACCAGGCGGGCGATGGCCGCCGAAGCCTCGGCGAGCTTCTTCTCCGCCTCGTCACCACCCTCGGCGACCGCATGGCTCACGCAGTGGCCCAGGTGTTCGTCGAGAAGACCCAGGGCAACCGATCGCAGGGCACTGTTGACGGCGCTGATCTGGGTGAGGATGTCGATGCAGTACTTGTCGTCCTCGATCATCTTCGCGACGCCGCGCACCTGGCCCTCGATGCGTCGCAGCCGCTTGGCGTAGTTCTCCTTGTGCGGCGAATACCCATGTGGGACGTCGTCGTCGACGTCGCGCCCTGCGTCGGCCTCGGTCATGCCTGGCCCACCATCTTCTTCATCTGGTCGATCTCGGCCTGCTGGGCAGTGACGATCTGGGTGGCCAGCTTCTTCGCATCGACGTTGGCGCCCTCGGCGATCTCGGTGTTGGCCATCTTGATGGCGCCCTCGTGGTGACCGATCATCGAGCGCAACCACAGGTCGTCGAAGTCGGCGCCCTTCAAGGTCTCGAGCTTCGTCATCGTCGCGTCGTCGACCATGCCGTCCATGGCGCCCATGTCGTGGCCGTCGTGAGCGCCGCCGGCGTCGTTCCCGCCGGTCCACTGGGCCAGCCACGCCTTCATGGTGTCGATCTCCGGGCCCTGCGCCGCGGAGATGTCGGCGGCCAGCTTGATCACCGCCGGGTTGGTCGAACGCTGGGGCACCATGCTCGACATCCGAACCGCCTGCTCGTGGTGCGGGATCATCCCGGTCACGAAGGTGACGTCAGCGGCGTTGTTCGTCGTCGACGCATCCGCGGCGGCCGCCGAGCTGGATTCGCCGCCGTGCTCGTGGTCGGTGTGGCCGTCGGAGGCCGGACTGGTACACGAGGACAGGAAGAGGGCGGTGACGGCGGCGGCCACCAAGGCGAGCAGTGATCTCATGGGTTCCACCGTACCGGATACCCCGGAGGGGTATCGGAAATGGTTTGGTCGACGAACGACCCGGAGGCATACTTGACCGATGCCCTCAGCGCCCTCTGATCCTGCCGGCTCCACCAGCTCCACCAGCACATCGCCTGATATCAAGCCCCGCAGCCGCGACGTCACCGACGGCCTGGAGAAGACCGCCGCCCGCGGTATGTTGCGCGCGGTCGGCATGGGCGACGACGACTGGGTCAAGCCCCAAATCGGCGTCGGGTCGTCGTGGAACGAGATCACGCCGTGCAACATGTCGCTGCAACGGCTGGCGCAGTCGGCCAAGGCCGGCGTCCACGCGGCGGGCGGCTACCCGCTGGAGTTCGGCACCATCTCGGTGTCCGACGGAATTTCGATGGGCCACGCCGGCATGCACTTCTCGCTGGTGTCCCGCGAGGTCATCGCCGACAGCGTCGAGACCGTCGTGCAGGCCGAGCGTCTCGACGGCACCGTGCTGCTGGCCGGTTGCGACAAGTCGATCCCCGGCATGCTGATGGCCGCCGCTCGACTCAACCTGGCGAGCGTCTTCTTCTACAACGGCTCGATCATGCCCGGCGTCGCCAAGATGACCGACGGCACCGAACGCGAGGTCACGATCATCGACGCGTTCGAGGCCGTCGGCGCCTGTGCCCGCGGGCTGATGTCACGCGAGGACGTGGACATCATCGAGCGCGCGATCTGTCCGGGCGAGGGCGCCTGCGGTGGCATGTTCACCGCCAACACCATGGCCTCCGCCGCGGAGGCGCTGGGCATGTCGCTGCCGGGCAGCGCCTCACCGGTGGCCATCGACAAACGCCGCGACGACTATGCCCGCCAGTCCGGCGAGGCCGTGGTCGAGATGCTGCGGCGCGGCATCACCACCAGCGACATCCTGACCCTGGAAGCCTTCGAGAACGCCATCGCCGTGGTGATGGCGTTCGGTGGTTCCACCAACGCCGTGCTGCACCTGCTGGCGATCGCGTGGGAGGCCGGGGTGAAGTTGACGCTCGCGGACTTCACGCGCATCGGGCAGAAGGTGCCGCACCTCGCCGACGTCAAGCCCTTCGGCCGCCACGTCATGAAGCACGTCGACGAGATCGGTGGCGTGCCCGTCGTCATGAAGGCACTGCTGGACAACGGTCTGCTGCACGGGGATTGCCTCACCGTCACCGGTCGGACGATGGCCGAGAACCTCGCGCACATCGAGCCGCCGGATCCCGACGGCAAGGTGCTGCGCGCGATGAACAACCCCATTCACCCGACCGGTGGCATCACGATCCTGCACGGCTCGCTGGCCCCAGAGGGCGCCGTGGTGAAGTCGGCGGGCTTCGACTCCGACGTGTTCCAGGGCACCGCACGGGTCTTCGAGCGGGAACGCGCGGCGCTCGACGCGCTCGAGGACGGCACCATCACCCACGGCGACGTCGTCGTCATCCGCTATGAGGGCCCCAAGGGTGGTCCCGGCATGCGCGAGATGCTCGCGATCACCGGGGCGATCAAGGGCGCCGGGCTCGGCAAGGACGTGCTGTTGATGACCGACGGCCGGTTCTCCGGCGGTACGACGGGCCTGTGCGTCGGGCACATCGCACCCGAGGCGGTCGACGGCGGCCCGATCGCCTTCGTGCGCGACGGTGACGAGATCCGCCTGGACGTGGGCAAGGGCACGCTCGATCTGCTGGTCGACGACGACGAACTCGCCTCGCGCAAAGCGGGTTTCGAGCCGTTGCCCCCCGTCTACACGAGCGGCGTGCTGGCCAAGTACACCAAGCTGGTCGGCTCGGCGGCCGTCGGCGCGGTCTGCAGCTAGTTGGTCGACGGCCGACCTTCGGGGTCGTAGGGGTCGTACCACCACCAGTCGGCGTGTTCGCCGAGTGGGCCGGTGCAGGGTGGCACGTCCGGCGGGGGTGTGGTGGGTGGTCTCGCCAGGGACGCCGCGGTCAGGACTGCCCCGTCGGTGTCGGTGACGACGAGGTGGGTGGCGGTGCCGCTGATGGTGATGCCCCCGCGGTGATGCAGCCGGTGGTGAAACGGGCACAGCAGCACCAGGTTGTCCGGATCGGTGGGGCCACCGTCCTCCCAATGGGTGATGTGGTGGGCGTGCAGTCCGCGGGTGGCCCCGCATCCGGGGACCACGCAGCAGCGGTCGCGGTACTCGAGCACCCGGCGCAGGCGGCGGCTGATGGTGCGGGTGGCCCGGCCGGAGCCGATGACCCGTCCGTCGCGTGCGAACCAGGCTTCGCAGGTGGCGTCGCAGAGCAGGTATCGGCGGTCGGCGTCGGAGAGGACAGGCCCAAGATGCAGGGCGGCTGAGTGGTTCTCGAGGTCGAGGTGCACCACCACCGTGGTGTGCTGCCCGTGCGGGCGACGGGTCGCTTCAGCGTCCCACCCGGCCTCCACCACGCTCATGAACGCGTCCACGGTGGTCGGGAACGGCGCTGCGAGCTCCGACCCGGTGTCGTCGTCGCCGCCGTCCTCGCGGGCGGCCTTCCAGTCGTTGATCAACGCGTCGTGGTGTGAGGCCAACCCCGCGTCGAGCTTGGCGGCCTCCACCTTCGGCAGTCGGATCCGCCAGGTCGTGTGAGTGGCGGTCTCGGTCCGGGTGATCGAGCGGTCCGGTTGGTATTTCGCCTTCGGGTCGGGCCGGGGTTCCAGCGCGATGGCGGTCCGCAACTGGGTCACCGTCGCGACCGACGCCAGGGCGGCGTAGTGCTCATCGGAGCCCTGCCCGGCGCGTTCGGCGATCACCCCGACCTGATCCACCGAGAGTCGACCTTCGCGCAGGCCGGCGGTGCAGTGGGGAAACTCCGGTGCGCGTTCGGCGATGGTGGTGATGGTCTGCGCGTTGTGCGGGGACATGCCGGTGCGCCAGGCCACCAGCGCCGAGATCGACGTGCAGCCGGTGTTGCCCCAGAGTCGGTCGCCGTCGATCTCGGCGACGATGTCCACGATCCGGCCGTCGATCGCGTTGCGCTGCCCGGTCAGCTCCGCCAACTCCTCGAACAACACCTCCAACCGGTCCTGGGGACTGAGCTCAGTCACCAAAGGCGTTGCGGTCGTGGACATGAACCCATTCTAGAAGGGGGGTCCGACATCACCGGTCGAGTCGGCCCAGCCCGTGCATCAGATCCCGGGTCACCGGGTACGACTCGCGCCAGATGCCGTACAACTCGTCGTACAGCGCGCGATGGTCGGGATTGGGTGTGATCTCGTGGCTGATCGTGGCCCAGTCCGTCTGCGGTGCAACGAGTTCCACGCCGATGGCGGCCATCAGCGCACCGCCATAGCTGGCACCGATACCCTGCTCGGCGACCAGCTGCGGACGACCGGTGATGTCGCTGACCGCCTGCGCCCACAGCGGGCTGCGCAGCCCGCCCCCGACGGCGACGGTCCGGCGTCCGGTGTGCGCGTCGTCGAACATCTCGAGGATCTGGCGGATACCGAAACCAATGCCCTCGTAGGCCGCTCGGAACAGATGCCCCCGGCCATGCCGCAGGGTCAATCCGGCGAAGAGACCACGGGCGCTGGGATCGAACACGGGGGTCCGCTCCCCCGCGAGGTACGGCAACGCGATCAGCCCCTCGCAACCGGCGGGAACCGCCGATGCCTCGGCAGTCAACTCCTCGAAGGTCGCTCCGCCGGTGATGGATTGCAACCAGCCGATCATGCTGCCCGCCGTCGACGTGCCCGCCGCCAAGGCCAGCGAACCGCGCTCGACCCCGGCGGTGGTCCACAAGGCGGGATCGCTGTGGTACTCGTCGATGATCTGCACCAGGAACATCGTCGACCCGTACATCAGCATCTGGTCACCGGGATTGCGTACACCCACCGAGAACGCCTCGGCGTAGGCGTCGACCGTCCCGGCCACCACCGGGGTGCCGAGCGGGACGCCGGTCTGCGCGGCCGCCTCGGCGTGCACGTGCCCGACGACCTCCTGAGGCCACACCAGCCGGGGCATCGGCAGGTGTCCACAGATGCGCTTGGCCCAGTCGTCGTTCCACTCGAAGCTACGAGTCGCGTACAGCGGATCGCATTGACTGGCGGTGTGGTGGTCGACCGCGTATTCGCCGGTCAGCTTGGCGGTGATGAACGAATTCGACCCGAACCACCCCGTGGCGCGGGCGAAGACCTCTGGCTCGTGTCGCCGCACCCATTCCAGCTTGGGGCCCACCGCCTGGCTCGACAGCTTGGTCCCGGCCCGGTCGAGGATGGCCTCGGCACCAAATTCCTTTGTCAGAGAATCGATTTCGGCGGTAGCCCTGGTGTCGACGCCGTAGAGGATGGCCGGCCGCAGCGGGGTGAGGCCGTCGTCGCAGAGCACCAGACACGGACCCACTCCGCTGACGCACATCCCCGCCACCGTCGACCCGCTCGGCACCTCGCCCACGAGCCGGGTGCTGATCTCGCACACCTCGCGCCACCAGGTGCCTTCGGCGTCGACCTCGGCCCAACCCGGCCGCGGCAGACTCATCGAATGCGGGATCGACGCCGACGCCAGCACCACTCCCGCGGCGTCGACCAGAACGCCCTTGGTGCTTCCGGTGCCCATGTCGATTCCGAGAAGCAAGTCCACGGCGCAACCCTACGTGGGCGCCGAACCGTCAGTCCCGCGAGCGCGGCACCCGTCGGTCCGGTCGACGGCATCCGACTAGCGGATGACGTCACCGCTACTCATCGTGACGCAGCCGCGGGCTCGAAACGGGTGGGCGCCAGCGTCGCCCCGTCCCCGGTGACCAGACTGTCCCGCTCGACACGAGTGCCGAAGTACGTGGCCGACGGGTCGACGATGACCGGGGTGTCGGCGCCCCGGCTGGCCAGCACGATGCGGGCCAGATCGGCGAAGGAGATCTTGTCCGGGCCGCCGAGGTCGAGCGTCCCGTCCAGGGGCGCCGAGACCGCGGCGCGGGTGACTGCGGCCGCGACGTCGGCCACCGCGATCGGCTGGATGAGCGCGTCGGGTGCGCGCACCTCGCCGTCGACGACCAGTGATCCGGTGATGGCCTCGGCGAACTCCTGGAACTGCGTCGCCCGGACGATCGTGTAGGGCAGCCCCGACTCGACGATCGTCTTCTCCTGCACCACCTTGGCTCTCATGTACCCGCTGTCGGGTAGGCCGTCCACGCCGACGATCGACAGGGCGACGTAGTGCCCGATGCCCGTCTCCCTCGCGGCGGTGACCAGATTGGCCGACGAGGCGGTGAAGAACGCCATCACCGCCTCGTCCTCGAAGGACGGCGAGTTGACCACGTCGACCAGCACGTGCGCGCCAGTCGACGCCTCGGTCAGGCCGGCTCCGGTGAGCACGTCGGCACCGTTCTCGCGCGACGCCGCGACGACGTCGTGCCCGTCGGCGCGCAGCAGGCGCACCACCTGCGAACCGACCTGACCGGTTGCTCCGATGACTGTGATCCTCATGACGAACCCCTTCCTCGCTGTGACCACTCGACTCTCGCACCCGACGACGTACGTTCGAGCCCTGGAGAGTCCGTAGTCCCGACGACGAAAGACCCCGGCACACCGCGTGGTGTGCCGGGGTCTCGCGTCGTACGAAGGGTGGATCAGCCCTTGCGAGCCTTGACCGCGTCGGTCAGCTGCGGGGTGACCTTGAACAGGTCGCCCACGATGCCGTAGTCGGCGATCTCGAAGATCGGCGCTTCCTCGTCCTTGTTCACCGCGACGATGGTCTTCGAGGTCTGCATGCCGGCCCGGTGCTGGATGGCACCGGAGATGCCGAGCGCCAGGTACAGCTGCGGCGAGACCGTCTTGCCGGTCTGCCCAACCTGGAACTGGCCCTCGTAGAAGCCGGAGTCGACGGCCGCACGGGAGGCGCCCACGGCACCTCCGAAGGCGTCCGCGAGTTCCTCGACGATGCCGAAGTTCTCCCGGCTGCCGACGCCGCGACCGCCGGCAACGACGATCTTGGCCTCACTGAGCTCGGGCCGCGCGCTCTTCTGAGCCGGCTGCTTCGAGGTGATCTTGGTGGCGTTCTCCGCGGGTGCGGGCACCTCGACGGTGACCACTTCACCGGCACCGTCGGCGGGCTCGGCCTCGACGGCACCCGGGCGCAGCGCGAGGACGGGTCCGTCGCCCTCGGCCTTGGCCTCGGTGGTGTAGGCGCCACCGAAGATGGAGTGCACGCCGATGGGGCCCTCCTTGATGCCGACCAGGTCGATGAGCACGCCGGAGCCGGTCTCGGCCGCGACGCGTCCGGCGATTTCCTTGCCCTCGGCGCTGGCGACGACCACGACGGCCACCGGCGACGCCGACTCGACCAGCGAGTTCAGGACGTCGACCTTGGGCGTGACCAGGTACTGCTCGACCAGGTCGGATTCGGCGACGTAGATCTTCGCTGCGCCCAGCGCCTTGAGCGCATCGGTCAGCTTGTCAGCGGTGCCCGGCGCGCCGATCACCACGGCCGACGGCTCGCCGAGCGCACGCGCTGCGGTGATGAGCTCCCCGGTGACGTTCTTCAGATTTCCTTCAGCGTGCTCGACGAGCACGAGTACTTCAGCCATTGGTTCTCGATCGCTCTCTAGGAGATGTGGGTCTGGGACGGGTCGACGACGCTCAGAGGAGCTTCTGGGCGACCAGGTAGTCGGCGATCTGCTTGCCACCCTCGCCCTCGTCGGTGACCTTCTCGCCTGCGGTCTTCGGCGGCTTCGGGGTCGCCGAGACGATGGTCGACCCGGCGTACTGGCCGCCGACCTCGTCGCCCTCGACGCCGATCCCGGCCAGGGTCAGCGTCTCGACGGGCTTCTTCTTGGCCGCCATGATGCCCTTGAACGAGGGGAAGCGGGCGTCGTCGACGATCTTCTCGCTGATGCTGACGATCGCGGGAAGCGTCGCCTCCAGGCCGAAGATGCCGTCGTCGGTCTCGCGCTCGCCGGTGATCTTGCCGTCGGCGATGTCGACGCTGCGCATCGACGTCAGCTGCGGCAGACCCAGGAACTGGGCGAGGATCGCGGGAACCGCGCCACCGACGCCGTCGCTGGTCTCGTTGCCGGCGATGACCACGCCGATGTCCTCGATCTGCCCGAGCGACCGCGCCAGCGCCCACGACGTCTGGACGATGTCGGAGCCGTGCAGGCCGTCGTCGACGAGGTGGTAGGCGGAGTCGGCGCCCATGGACAGCGCCCGGCGGATCGCCGTCTCGGCACTGGCCGGGCCCGCGGTCAGCACGACCACGTTGTAGTCGGTGTCGGCGTGCTTCTCCTTGAGTTGCAACGCGACCTCTACGGCCTTCTCGTTGATCTCGTCCAGCACCGGATCGCTGCCGGCCCGGTCCAGGGTCCAGTCACCGTCGGTGAGATGGCGATCCTCGTAATCAGGAACCTGTTTGATCAGGACCACGATGTTCGTCATAGGTGTGGTTCGTCCTCCTCGATGAGGCCGCAAGCAGCCTGCCCATATCACGATTCATGCGGCAAACAACGGTTACCAGTCAGTAACTTGATGTGGTCCGCACTGACACCATAGCTGGTCTTGTCTAACCTTCTGCCCCTCCCACCGGCTTATGAACCTTGCGAACCCGTGACAATCGCCATAGCTGGGTTAGCCTGCGTTGGCAATGAGCGCATTTACCCACTCCGAGCCGTCCGACGCCGTCCTCTCCAGCGAGGACGGCCTGCCCCTGACCGGTGAGCGCACCGTTCCCGGGCTGGCCGAGGAGAACTACTGGTTTCGCCGTCACGAGGTGGTCTACCAGCGGCTGCTGGAGCGGTGCGCGAACCGCGTGGTGCTGGAGGCCGGCTCCGGGGAGGGTTACGGCGCCGATCTGATCGCCGGAGTCGCCCGCCATGTCATCGGCCTGGACTACGACGACTCAGCCGTGGCCCACGTCCGGGCTCGCTACCCCCGGGTCGACATGCGCCAGGGCAACCTGGCCGAACTGCCACTCGAGGACGACGCCGTCGACGTCGTGGTCAACTTCCAGGTCATCGAGCACCTGTGGGATCAGGGTCAGTTCGTCGACGAGTGCGCCCGCGTGCTGCGCCCGTCGGGGGTACTGCTGATGTCGACGCCCAACCGCATCACGTTCTCCCCGGGCCGCGACACCCCGGTGAACCCGTTTCACACCCGCGAACTGGACGCCGCCGAGCTCACCGAGTTGCTCACCGATTCCGGCTTCCGCGTCGAGGCCATGCTCGGGGTGTTCCACGGCGCACACCTCGCCGAGTTGGACGCACGGCATGGCGGCTCGATCATCGACGCGCAGATCGCCAGGGCCGTCGCCGGAACGCCGTGGCCGGCCGACCTGCTGGCCGACGTCGCCTCCGTGCGGACCGACGACTTCGACCTGCTCGACGCCGGCGAGCGAGCCATCGACGAGAGCTTGGACCTGGTGGCCATCGCGGTGCGGCCGTGAGCGAGGCTCCGGATCCGGTCCCGGGGCTCTTCACCCTGGTGTTGCACACCCACCTGCCGTGGTTGGCTCATCACGGTCGGTGGCCGGTGGGAGAGGAATGGCTCTACCAGTCGTGGGCCACCGCCTACCTTCCTCTGACGCGCGTCTTGCGCCGGCTGTCCGACGAGGGCCGTGGCCACCTGCTCACCCTCGGCGTCACGCCCGTGGTGGCCGCCCAGCTCGACGATCCGTACAGCCTCACCGGCATGCACAGCTGGCTCGCGAACTGGCAGCTTCGCGGCCAGGAGGCCGCGGTACGTCGCAGCACCGGAGGTAGCGGCTACTGTGCTCCGGACGCGCTGCGCGCGTTCGGTATTCGCGAATACGAGGAAGCGGGGCTGGCGCTCGAGGACTTCTCCTCGCATTGGCGCCACGGCGGCAGCCCGGTACTACGACAGCTGATCGACGCCGACGCGATCGAACTGCTCGGCGGTCCGCTCGCACACCCGTTCCAGCCACTGTTGCACCCGCGCCTGCGCGAGTTCGCCCTCCGCGAGGGGCTCGCCGACGCCGGCCAGCGCTTCGCCCACGTCCCCCGCGGCATCTGGGCGCCCGAGTGCGCCTACGCACCCGGACTGGAGCGCGACTACGCCGCCGCCGGCGTCTCGCACTTCATGGTCGACGGTCCGACCCTGCACGGCGACACCGCCTTGGGCCGGCCCGTCGCCGACACCGACGTCGTCGCCTTCGGCCGAGACCTCGTGGTGAGTTACCGCGTCTGGTCCCCGAAGTCGGGCTACCCGGGTCACGCCGCGTATCGGGACTTCCACACCTACGACCACCTCACCGGGCTCAAGCCGGCCCGCGTCACCGGGCGAGCGGTGCCGTCGCAGGACAAGGCCGCCTACGAACCGGACCGTGCCGCCCATGCCGTCGACGTGCACGTCGCGGACTTCGTCGACGCCGTCCGGCGCCGGCTGGCGTCGGAATCCGAGCGCATCGGACGGCCCGCACACGTGGTGGCGGCCTTCGACACCGAACTCTTCGGCCACTGGTGGCACGAGGGCCCGGCGTGGCTCGAGGGTGTTCTGCGCGCCCTGCCCGAGGCCGGGGTACGCGTCGGCACCCTGTCCGACGCGGTCGAGGGCGGATTCGTCGGCGCTCCGGTCGAATTACCGCCCAGCTCTTGGGGTTCGGGCAAGGATTGGCAGGTGTGGAACGGTGAGCAGGTGAGCGATCTGGTGCGCTTGAACGCCGAGGTCGTCGACACCGCGCTGGCGGCGGTGGACAAGGCGCTGACCCAACATGCGGCCGTGGGCGTGCCCACCCCGCGCGACGTGGTCGCCGACCAGATCCTTCGGGAGGCCCTGCTCACCGTCTCCAGCGACTGGCCCTTCATGGTCAGCAAGGACACCGCCGCCGAATACGCGCGCTACCGTGCGCATCTCCACGCCCACGCCACCCGCGAGATCGCCGACGCGCTCGCCGCGGGTCGCCGCGAACACGCCGAACGCCTTGCGGCTGACTGGAATCGCGCCGACGGGCTGTTCGGCGCCCTCGACGCCCGGCGACTGCCACGATGAGCCGACGTCCGTGAAGGTCCTCCTGGTGTCGTGGGAGTACCCGCCGGTGGTCATCGGCGGCCTGGGCCGCCACGTCCACCATCTCGCCACGGCCCTGGCCGAGGCGGGTCACGACGTCGTCGTCCTCAGCAGACGTCCCTTTGGCACCGACCCCAGCACCCACCCCACGGGTGACGAGGTCAGCGAGGGCGTGCGCGTCGTCGCCGCGGCGGAGGATCCGCACGAGTTCGACTTCGCCACGGACATGATGGCCTGGACGCTGGCCATGGGGCACGCCATGATTCGGGCCGGGCTGACGCTGGGCTGGCGTCCCGACGTCGTGCACGCGCACGACTGGCTGGTCGCGCATCCGGCGATCGCGCTCGCCGAGCACTTCGACGTACCGCTGGTCTCGACGATCCACGCCACCGAGGCGGGCCGGCATTCGGGATGGGTCTCGGGCCGGATCAGCCGCCAGGTGCACGCCGTGGAGGGCTGGCTGGCACGCGAATCCGATTCCCTCATCACGTGTTCGGCGTCGATGGGCGATGAGATCACTGCGCTGTTCGGCCCCGGGTTGTCCGAGTCGCGGGTCATCCGCAACGGGATCGACGCGGCCCTGTGGCCCTTCGCGCGACGCCGGTCACGCCGCGGCCCGGCACGGCTGCTCTACCTCGGTCGCCTCGAATACGAGAAGGGCGTGCACGACGTCATCGCGGCGATGCCCCGCATCCGCCGCACCCACCCCGGCACGACGCTGACCATCGCCGGCGACGGCACCCAGCAGGAGTGGCTGCAGGAGCAGGCGCGAAAGCACAAGGTGCTCAAGGCTGTCGAGTTCGTCGGTCGCGTCGACCACGAGCAGCTGGTCGCATTACTGCACGACTGCGACGCCGCCGTGCTCCCGAGCCACTACGAGCCGTTCGGCATCGTCGCCCTCGAGGCGGCCGCGACCGGCGCCCCGCTGGTGACCTCCAACGTCGGCGGGCTCGGGGAGGCGGTGCTCGACGGTGAGACGGGACGGTCCTTCCCGCCGCGCGACGTGGCCGCCCTGGCCGCCGCGGTCCGCGCGGTGCTCGACGATCCGGCCGAAGCGCAGCGGCACGCCGTAGCGGCCCGCCAGCGCCTGGACTCGGCGTTCGACTGGCACACCGTGGCCACCGAGACCGCGCAGGTCTACCTGGCCGCGAAACGCCGTGAGCGCGAACCACATCGGCGGGCCGTCATCGTCGAACAAGCCCTCCCCGACCGGGGTTGACCGGACCGGTCAGCGGGCCGCCTTCTTGCGTTCGATGTCGGCCAACGCCGCCGCCAGTTCGGCGCGCTGCGCCGCTGAGGTCTCCCACGCGAGCTTGCGGTTCTTGACCACCTTCGCAGGTGCTCCCACTGCAATGGAGAAGTCCGGGATCTCCCCCTTGACCACCGCATGAGACCCGAGGACGCACCCGCGACCGACCGACGTCCCGCGCAGCACCGTCACCTTGGTCGCCACCCAGGTGTCGGGTCCGATCCGCACCGGCGCCTTGACGATGCCCTGGTCCTTGATCGGCAGCTCGATGCTGTCCATCCGGTGGTCGAAGTCGCAGATGTAGCACCAGTCGGCCATCAGCACCGAGTCGCCCAACTCGATGTCGAGGTAGGTGTTGATCACGTTGTCGCGTCCCAGCACCACCTTGTCGCCGATGCGCAGGGAGCCTTCGTGGCACCGGATCGTGTTCTTGTCGCCGATGTGCACCCACCGGCCGATCTCCATGTAGGAGAGCTCCGGGGTCGCCTGAATCTCGACGCCCTTGCCGAGGAACACCATGCCGCGGGTGACGATGTGGGGGTTGGCGAGCTTGAACTTCAGCAGTCGGACGTACCGCACCAGATACCAGGGTGAGTAGGCCTTGTTCGCGAGAACCCAGCGCAACGAATCCCTGGTGAGGAACTTGGCCTGCCGCGGGTCACGCAGCCTCGAGCCCCGCCAGCGCTTGTGAATCGGAGCGCCCCACATCGTGGTCATGGCGGCACAGCCTACTTGAGCGCCGCGTCCCGGCCGCCGGCTCCGGCTCGCCGCGTAGCTCCGCGGGCGAGGTTCCGCGCGGGCTCTCCGATAGTCTCGGGACTCGATGTCTGCTCCTGGAATGACCGTGCGCCGGATGGCAGCCGTCGCGGCCGCGGTACTCGCGACGCTCGTGACGAGTTCGTGCGGCAACACCGACTCGTGGGTGCAGGCCCATCCCGCCGAGGGATGGTCGGCGCAGTACGGCGACGCGGCGAACAGCAGCTTCGCCCCCGTCGAGGGCGCCCGCACGCTGCGCCTGGATTGGATCCGTTCGGTCAAGGGCCAGGTCGAGTCACAGGTGGCCCTGAGCTCCGGTGAGTACCTCGCCGTCAACGCGCAGTCCGCGGGAGGCTGCTCACTGATGGTGTGGGAGAACGACAACAGGGCCCGGCAACGCTGGTGCAGCCGGTTGTGGCAGGGCGGCGGCATCTCCAGTCCGCTGTTCGACGGCTTCGACAACCTCTACGTCGGTCAGCCCGGCGCCATCCTGTCCTTCCCGCCCACGCAGTGGATCCGCTGGCGCAATCCGGTGATCGGTTTGCCGCAGACGCCGCGGCTGCTGTCCCCCGGCGAGCTCCTGGTGGTGACGCACCTCGGTCAGGTGCTGGTCTACGACGCGCACCGCGGCAGCGTCGTCGGGACGGCACTGGACCTCGTGGAGGGCGTGGACCCGAAGGACTCCGAGCGCGGTCTCGCCGACTGCCAATTGGGCAGGCCACGGTGTCCGGTGGCAGCCGCACCGGCGTTCTCCTCGGCGACCGACGTCGTGGTGACCTCGCTGTGGCAACCCGACGCTCCCGGCCCGGAACTGGTCGGCCTGCGGTACCGCCCGGGTCAGACACCGTTGCTGTCTCGGGACTGGACCAGCACGGCGGTGGGCGGCGGCCCGCTGAACAGCCCGGTGCTCTCCGCCGACGGCGCCACGGTCTACGTCAACGGTCGCGACGGGCACCTCTGGGCGCTCAACACCGCCGACGGCACCCCGAAGTGGTCCTTCGACCTCGGCTTTCAACCGCAGACTCCCCCGTCGGTGTCACCGCAGGGCCTCGTCGTCTCGGGCGGCGGTCCGGACACCAGGCTGGTGGCGGTCAAGGACGGCGGCGACCACGCCGAGCGGTCGTGGCGTCGCGACGACGTCGAACCGCTGTCGACCTCGAGCCTCACCGGCCCGGCCGCCTACACGGTGGCGCGCGCCGGCGACGGCATGGCGCTGGTGGTGTTCGACCCCGCCGACGGGCACACGCTCAACAGCTACCCGCTGCCCGGGGCCACGGGGTATCCGGTCGGGGTGTCGATCGGCCACGACCGCCGCGTGGTGACCGCCACCAGCGACGGGCGCGTCTTCGGCTTCGCGCCCAGCTGAGTCAGGCCAACATCGCGGCGACGGGGCCGCGCGGGATGGCGACCTGCAGCGCCCCGGCGGCCTCGGGCAAGACGTCGCCCTGGCTGAAGAAGAAGATCAGCGAGTCGTCGGTGACGGCGAAGTTCTCGTACTTCGAGGGATCGAGACCGTCACCAGGCTCGATCGTCACGTGCTGGCCCAGCTGCTTGTCCACCTCGGCCTGCACCAGCGGCAGGATCACGGGGAACGGCGCCGCGCCGGGTTTGAACAGGGTGTCGATCGTGATCGGTCTGCGCTGGTCGAGGTCCCAGTTGAAGGCCTTGTAGAACGTGGTGGGATGCGCGCCGCCCACACCCTGATAGGTCTTGAAGACCACGCTGCGGGTCTTGCGGGGCGGGACGGTCGAGGCGTACTCGGTCGAGGTGGTGTCCAGCTCGTAGGGCATCAGCCGCAAGTCGGGCATCTGCGCGACGTTGACGAATCCGTCGCGGGTCTGCTGGACGTAGTCGAACACCGCCTGGGCGTCCGGATAGTCGACGGGATAGTCGAGGTGAAGGGAGTAGCCAGGGTTGGTGGCCTGAATCTGACAGATCTGGTTCGCGTCGACGACACCGTTGAGGTCACTGCACTTGGGTGCCGGTGGGGGCGGCAGCGGTGGTGCTGCGCCGACCGACCCGATGCTCGACCATCCGAGCACGGCGACCGCCGAGACCGCCAACGCCAGCGAGGACATGCGCATCTATCGAGAACCCTCCATCGATGTGCGGCACCGGCGCCGCCGACGCCACACTACCCGCGGGTTCAGCGAGACGGTCGGCACAGGTAGACCACCGCCCGGCTCGCGCTGCCGGTTCCGATTCGGGTGATCACCAGCGACAAGCGCTCAGAACCCCGCAGGCGCAACCGGGTCCGCAACTCGTCGGGGTCGACCGAGACGCCTCGGACGAGGATCTCGAGGGCGCCGACGTTACGTGCCGAGAGTTCTTGGCGCAGAGTTCGTTCGGAGAGCCCCGATTCGGCGATCACCTCGAAGCCCCGCACGCCGGAGGGCAGCTGGTCTCCGGAGAGGTAGGCGATCGCGCCGTCGAGTTGCCACAGCCCGTGCCGCGCACCGTAGTGGCGCACCAGACCTGCCCTCACCACGGCGCCGTCGGGGTCGACGATCCAGCGGCCCGGCGCGGCGACGTGGCAGTCGTCGGGATCGGCGTCGGTGACCTCCTCGGCCCGGTCCAGGATGGTGGCCCGCCGAGTCACCCCGGGCGTCGTCAGTCCCGGAGACCAGAGGCACGCCTCGCGAACCCCGCCGCCCAACGAGGTCACCTCGATCTCCCCGGTGAAGCCGAGCCCACCGAGCTGATCGAAATCGATTCCGGGCGCGCACTTCACGACCAGGTCGCGGTCGGCGTAGACGGCCAGCAATTCGTCGAGTGCCGGGGTGTAGTCGCGCGGGTCGAACGTGCGCCGTCCGCCGCGTCGCCGGGCCGGATCGGCGACGACGGTGGTGTCACGGGTGACGGGGGCGAGCGCATCGGCGCGGCACAGCAACGCCTGCGCGCCGTCACCGCCCACGTTGTGCCGGGCCATGGCGATGCGCACCTCGTCGAGATCGCTGCCGAAGACGGGCTCGGCGCGACCGGACAGTGCCGCGAGTTCGGTTCCCACCGAGCAGGTTACGTCGTGCACGGCGCGGCCGGTGAGACGGTCGGCTCGGTGTGCGGCGACCGCGGCGGCGGTGGCCTGCTCGAGCGCGTCGGAGGTGAACAGCCACCTGCCGGCGTCGGGAAACTTGGCCGCCGCCTTGCGGCGCAGCAGCGCGGTCTCGACCAGGACCGCCGTCCGATCGCCGAAACGTGCACGTGCGGAGGCGATGTCGGAGACCTGGCTGGCGCCCGTCAACGCCAGCGCGTCGACCTCGGCTAGTGCTGCGATGCCCTCGGCACCGCCGAGGTAGGCGACGTCCTCGACGGTGAAGTTCAGTCCGCCACCCTTCAGGAGGGCTTGACCCCGGTGACCATCACGTTGTAGAACCAGCCCTTCGGCACGACGTGGCGCCACACGTTGGAGTCGACCCAACTCAGCGACGTCCAGCTCTTGAAGGCAAACTTCGCCCAGCCCCACCCCAATCGGCCCGGCGGCACCGATGCCTCGAACGTGCGGATCGGCCAGCCGAGCATCGCCGCGGTGAATTCCTCGCTGGCGGTGCGGACCTCGACGGCGCCCGCGTTGACGGCCATCCGCTCCAGGTCACCCGGCTCGAAGGTGTGGAGGTCGACGATTGCCTCCAGCGCCGCCGCGCGCGAGGACTCGTCGAGCTCCTCCTGAGGGCGACGCCAACCCTCCAGGCCCGGCAGCTTCGTGACGGTGGTGGCCACCCGCCAGGTCAGCGTCGACAGGTTGCGTGCGTACACGTTGCCCTTGGTGGTGGGCTCGCCGGCGAACACGAATCGCCCACCCGGCTTGAGCACCCGCACCACCTCGCGCAGCGAGAGCTCCACGTCGGGGATGTGGTGCAGTACCGCGTGGCCGACCACCAGGTCGAAGGTGTCGTCGTCGTAGGGAATGCCCTCGGCGTCGGCGACCTTGCCGTCGATGTCGAGGCCGAGCCCCTGGCCGTTGCGGACGGCCACCTTCACCATGCCCGGCGACAGGTCGGTGACCGAGCCTCGCCGGGCGACGCCCGACTGCACCAGGTTCAGCAGGAAGAAACCGGTGCCGCAGCCCAGCTCCAGGGCCCGGTCGTAGGGCAGTTCGCGTTGCAGCTCGTCGGGCACGATCGCGTCGAAGCGCCCGCGCGCGTAGTCGATGCAGCGCTGGTCATAGGAGATCGACCACTTGTCGTCGTAGGTCTCGGCTTCCCAGTCGTGGTACAGCACCTGCGCCAGCTTGGTGTCGTGGCGGGCCGCCTCGACTTCCTCGGCCGTGGCGTGCGGGTTCGGCTCGCGGTCGGTACTCGTCATGTAGGGCAGCCTAACGGCCGGGTGAACGCGGGCGAAACGCTGCCTTGGTCGCCGCCAGCGCCTCCGCCGGGACGTCGACGAATCGCCGCGCCCATGCGACTGCGGAGTCGTACACGTGGTCCGGTGCCACCAACTGGTCCACCAGCCCCAGCTCCAGGGCCTCGGCGGCGTGGGCGAAGCGTCCGCTGAACGCCAGTTCCTTGGCATTGGCGTCGCCGATCGCGCGAGCCAGTCGGTGCGCGTCGTCTGCGGACGGGGTCAGGCCCTCGTGGATCTGGGTGACGCCCCACTTCGCGTTGTCCCCCGCGATGCGCCAATCGGCGGCCAGAGCCAGTGTCACACCGCTGCCGAGGGCGTACCCGGTGACCGCGGCGACCGTCGGCTTCGGCATCTCGGCGACGGCGGCGACGGCCCGGACCGCGACTGCCTCGGCGGCAGCGGTCGCGGCGGCGGCCAGGGCGCGTGCCTCCGGCACGTCCACCCCTGCGCAGAACATCTCGTGGCCGCCGAAGACGACGACGGCCGCAACGTCACTGCGCTCACCGAGTTCGGTTGCCGTCGAGGCGATCTCACGACACATATGCCGGGTCAGGGTGTTGGTCGGGGGCCGCGACAGCAACAGGGTGCCGATGCCGTCGGTGACGTGGGCGCTGACGAACTCCCTCACGACTTGTCGTATCCGGCTGGCCCCCGCTGATTGCGTGCCGCGTTGTAGCGGTCGCTGTTGAAGAACTCGATCTCCCAGTTGCCGGTGTTCTCGTCGGCCGCCAGGTGGGGTTCGACGGTCTCGATCTGGCGTTGCACGGCGAGTACCTCGGCGACGGTGTGCCCGTTGAGGGAGTCCAGCTGGGTCCAGGTGGGCGGCAGCAGGAACGAGCGTCCGTGTGCGAAGTCGTCCAGACCCTCCTGCGGGGTCACCCACGCGGCCTGGTCGGTCTCGGTGTTCTCGCCGTCGGCGCGCTGACCCGCGGGCAGGGCCCCGACGAAGAAGTAGGTGTCGTAGCGGCGGGTGCGCTCCTCCTTTGGCGTCACCCAGTTCGCCCACGGCCGCAGCAGGTCGGCGCGGAGCACCAGGTTCTCGGTGCGCAGGAAGTCGGCGAAGGACAGCGAGTTGTTGGCCAGCGCGGCCCGCGCCTCGCCGTACACCGAGGCGTCGCCGACGATCTGGTCGGGATCGCCCGCCGGTCCTGCGAAGAGCACACCGGACTCCTCGAACGTCTCGCGGGCCGCAGCGCAGACCAGCGCCTCGGCGAGTTCCGGTTCGACGTGCAGGCGGTCGGCCCACCAGGACGGCTCCGGGCCGAACCAGGCGATGTCGGCCCCTCGGTCGCGTTCGTCGACTCCACCTCCGGGAAACACCATGACGCCGGCGACGAAGTCCATCTGCGAGTGACGGCGCATGAGGAAGACCTCGATGCCGCCGGCGTGGCCGCCGCGGCCGTCGCGGACGAGCATCACCGTCGCCGCCGGTCTCGGGACGAGTGGGTCGGTGTCGGTCACTGGGCTCTCCTTCTGTGCGCGGCACGACTGCGGGTGCGGCGCGCGAAGTAGCGGCCGTCGATCACGTCGAGGGCGATGGACTGACCGAACGCCGTGGACAGGTTCTCCGCGGTGAGCACGTCGCTCAGGAGTCCCGCCGCGACGACCTTGCCCTCCGACAGCAGCAGGCAGTGGCTGAAGCCGGGCGGGATCTCCTCCACGTGATGGGTCACCAGCACGATCGCGGGGGCGTCGGGGTCGGCGGCGAGGTCGGCGAGTCGGGCCACCAGCTCCTCCCGGCCGCCGAGGTCCAGACCGGCGGCCGGCTCGTCGAGGAGCAACAGCTCGGGGTCGGTCATCAGCGAGCGCGCGATCAACACCCGCTTGCGCTCGCCTTCGGACAGCGTGCCGTAGGTGCGTTCGGCGAGATGTTCTGCCCCAAGGCTTTCCAGCATGTCGACGGCCTGCTCGTAGTCGACGTCCTCGTACTTCTCGCGCCAGCGTCCGAGCACGGCGTATCCGGCGGAGACCACCAGATCGCGCACCACCTCGTCGTCGGGCACGCGTTGGCTCAGCGCCGAACTGCTCAGCCCGACGCGGGCCCGCAGCTCTGCCATGTCGGTCCTGCCGAGGCGCTCCCCGAGCACGTACGCCGCACCGGACGACGGGTGCTCCATCGCCGCGGCGATGCGCAGCAGCGAGGTCTTCCCCGCCCCGTTGGGCCCGATGACCACCCAGCGTTCGTCGAGTTCGACTGCCCAGGTGACGGGTCCGACGAGGGTCTTGCCGCCGCGTCGGAGCGTGACCTTGGCGAAGTCGATCAGCAGGTCGGGGTCGACGTCTTCGGCTCGCTCGCTGGGATCGGCTGGCACTCGCCCATCGTAGTCAGGCCGGGGTCGGCCCCCTCGCTCTCGGCCCACCCGCTCGTGGCGAGCCACCGCTGCGGCGTCAGCCGCAGCGTCAGTTGAACCAGCGGGCCGATGCCGAACGCGTAGACCACGGTGCCGATTCCGACGGTGCCGCCGAGCAGCCAGCCGGCGGCCAGCACCGTCGCCTCGATCGACGTGCGGACCAGCCGGACCGACAGCCCGGTGCGGCCCACCAGACCGGTCATCAGTCCGTCACGCGGTCCGGGGCCAAGCCCCGCGGCGATGTAGAGCACCGTGCTGACGGCGTTGAGCAGGACCGCGCCGAGCATCATCGACACCCGGACGGGCAACCCCGTCGGCTCGGGCAGGACGGCCAGCGCGGCGTCGACCGTGACCGCGATGACGACGACGTTGGCGACGGTGCCGATGCCCGGCCGGTTTCGCAGTGGTATCCAGGCGAGCAACACGAGGACGCCGACGACGGCCGTGACGGTGCCGATCGTCAGGCCGGTGCGGTTGGCCAGGCCCTGGTGGAACACGTCCCAGGGGTCCAATCCCAGCCCGGAGCGCACCATGACCGCCATCGAGAAGCCGTACCCGACGAGCCCGACGAGTAATGCCGCCCCGCGACCCAAGGCGCGTGTCATGCGTGGTCGGGGAAGCGCGCGCGGATGGCGTCCAGGTCGTTGCGGATCCGGCGTGAGTCCCCGTCCTCCACGCCCTCCGAGACGAAGTCGCCGATGCGCGGGGAGTTGCGGAAGACGCGACCCAGCTCGGTCGCCTTGCGTGTCATTCGGGAGGTCCAGTGTTGTGCCATGCGTCCATGTTCGACGACGACTGGCCTTGTCATCAATAGCCAGTTGAGGCAAACTGGCTCCAATGAGCGTAGAACTGGCGGGGCGACGTCTCGATGTGGACCTGCTGGCCCGCGAGTTGGGCAACTGGCGTACCGCCGGCGCCAGCGGACCCGCCTATCTGGGCCTCTCCGACGGCCTCCGGATGTTGATCGTCGACGGCCGACTTCCCGTCGGCGCGCAGGTGCCCAGCGAACGCGCGCTCGCCGACGCCCTTCGGGTGTCGCGGACCACGGTCACGGCCGCCTACACCCAGATGCGCGAGGACGGCTACCTCAAGGGACGCCAGGGAGCGCGCAGCACGACGGCCCTGCCGGTCTCGGCCAGCACGCGCAACCCCACGATCGTCGGGACCGCATCGGCGAATCTCGCCGTCGCCACTCTTTCCGCGCCTGCCGCCGCGGTGTCCCGTGCCTTCGCCGAGGCGGCCGAACAGGTCACGCCGTATCTGCACGACATCGGCATCGAACTGGTGGGCGTCGCACCGCTACGTGAGGCGATCGCCGAAAGATATTGTCGCCGGGGGCTTCCCACCGAACCCGACGAGATCGTGGTGACCACCGGGGCCCTGCACGCCATCGGACTCATCATGGCGACCTACACCCAGCCCGGTGACCGCGTGCTGGTCGAGCAACCGACCTACCACGGCGTACTGGCCGCGATGGCCACCAGCGGGCTGCGACCGGTGCCGGTCGCGATGACGCATCAGGGCTGGGAACTCGACGCCGTCGACGCCGCGGTGCGCCAACTCTCCCCCAACCTCGCCTATCTCATCCCGGACAACCACAACCCGACGGGAATGACCCTGCCCCCCGCCGGTCGGCGTCGGCTGGCGCAGATCATCGCCGAGACGCGCACGCGCACGATCGTCGACGAGACGATCACCGACATGTGGCTCGACGAGGCGGTGCCACCGCCGATGGCCGCGTCCATGACCTCGCGGCGCGAGTTGGTGCTGACCGTCGGGTCGATGTCCAAGTCGTGCTGGGGCGGTCTGCGCATCGGCTGGATCCGCGCCGAACGCAGCGCGCTGACCACCATCGGCGCGATGCGTCCCGCGGTCGACATGGGCACCCCCATCGTCGAACAGCTCGCCGCGGCAACGCTTCTCGGCATCGCCGACGAGTTGCTCGTCGAGCGGCGCGAGATCCTGCGCCGACGGCGGGCGCTTCTGCTGGCCCTGCTGGAAGACCATCTGCCCGATTGGCGCCCGGACCCCAGCCGCGGCGGCATGTCACTGTGGGTCCGGCTGCCCGCACCCATGAGTTCGGCGCTGTCGGCGGCCGCGGCTCGGATGGGCCTGGAAATTCCGCCGGGTCCGCGGTTCGGGGTCGACGGCACCCTGGAGAGGTTCATCCGGGTGCCCTACACGCTGCCCGACGACCAACTCGTCGAGGCCGTGGCGCTGCTGGCCCGTGCGTGGCGCAGCGTGACGGGAACGGCGGGCCGCGACCAGGGCGCCGTCGTGGTCTGATCGGCTCAGTCGTCGGGGATGTCGACGCGGCGCAAGGTCCCGTCGACCGCGTCGGCCGCCTCGATCTCACCGCGGGTGACGCCGAGGATGAATAGCACCGTGTCGAGATAGGGATGGCTCAGCGACGCGTCGGCCACCTCGCGCAGCGCAGGCTTGGCGTTGAACGCCACCCCCAGCCCCGCGGCAGAGAGCATGTCGATGTCATTCGCGCCGTCGCCGACCGCCACGGTCTGTTCCATCGGGACACCGACCTGCTGAGCGAAGTCCCTGAGCGCCTTGGCCTTTCCTGGCCGGTCGACGACGTTGCCGATCACGCGGCCGGTGAGCTTGCCGTCGACGATCTCGAGTTCGTTGGCGGCGACGAAGTCCATCATCAGATCGTGCGCCAACGGCTCGATCACCTGGCGGAAGCCTCCCGAGACGATGCCGCAGTAGTAGCCGAGGCGGCGCAACGTGCGGATCGTCGTCCTGGCCCCGGCGGTCAACTGGATCTGGTCGGCCACCTCGTCGAGCACGGAGGCGGGCAGACCGGCCAACGTCGCCACGCGTCGGTGGAGCGACTCGGCGAAGTCGAGCTCGCCGCGCATCGCCGCGTCGGTCACCTCGGCCACCGCGGCGAGTGCCCCGGCCCGCTCGGCGAGCATCTCGATGACCTCGCCCTGGATCAGGGTCGAGTCGACGTCGAACACGATGAGCCGCTTGGCCCGTCGCGACAGGCTGTAGTCCTCCAGCGCGATGTCGACGCCCTCGGCGGCGGCCACCCGGGCCAGGGCGGTCTGCAACTGTCCGTAGGCCGCGCCCGGCGGCACCGACACCCTCAGCTCCAGCCCGGTGACCGGATAGTCCGACACCCCGCGGATGAAGTCGATGTTGACCCCGAGCGCGGCGACCTCGCTGGCCACCACGCCGAACGCCTCGGCGGCGATGGGCCGCCCCAGCACGACGATCGTGTGCGTCGAGGGCTCCCCCAGGACCGGGAGATCCTCGCTGCTCTCGATGGTGACGTCCAGCCCGACCGCCTGGATCGCCGTCGTCACCTCGTCGTGCAGTTGGGCTCCGCCGACGACGTCGCCTGGGCCGGCCACCAGTACGCCAAGGGTCAACCGATTGCGGATGACCACCTGCTCGACGTTCAGCAGGTCGACCTTGTGCCGCGACAGCACCTCGAACAATGCCGAGGTGACGCCCGGCTGATCCACACCGGTGACGGTGATCAACACCGACACGCTTGACGCACTCATCGCCGAGTAGTGGCCTCTACGACTCGATCAGCTGCGGACCTTGACGTCGTCGTTCTCCGTGACGTCACCACCCTCGGGGTGCGGTCCGCCACCGATGTGGGCCTCGGCGCGCATCCGCTCGACCATGTGCGGGTAGTGCAGCTCGAATGCCGGTCGCTCCGAACGGATCCGGGGCAGCTCGGTGAAGTTGTGCCGCGGCGGCGGGCAGCTGGTGGCCCACTCCAGGGAGTTGCCGTAGCCCCACGGATCGTCGACCACGACCGGCTCACCGTAGCGCCAACTCTTGAACACGTTCCACACGAACGGGATCGTGGAGATGCCAAGGATGAACGCACCGATGGTCGAGATGACGTTCAGCGTCGTGAAGCCGTCACTGGGCAGGTAGTCCGCGTAGCGACGCGGCATGCCCTCGTCGCCCACCCAGTGCTGCACCAGGAACGTGGTGTGGAAGCCGATGAAGGTCAACCAGAAGTGCAGCTTGCCCAGGCGCTCGTCGAGCAGTCGGCCCGTCATCTTCGGGAACCAGAAGTAGATGCCCGCGTAGGTGGCGAACACGATGGTGCCGAAGAGCACGTAATGGAAGTGCGCGATGACGAAGTACGAATCGGTGACGTGGAAGTCCAGGGGCGGGCTGGCCAGCAGCACGCCGGATAGTCCACCGAGCAGGAACGTGACGAGGAAGCCGACCGAGAACAGCATCGGCGTCTCGAACGTCAACTGGCCCTTCCACATCGTTCCGATCCAGTTGAAGAACTTGATGCCGGTCGGGACCGCGATCAGGAACGTCATGAAGCTGAAGAACGGCAACAGCACCGCGCCGGTGGCGTACATGTGGTGCGCCCACACCGCGACCGAGAGGGCCGCGATGGCCAGCGTCGCGTAGATCAGCGTGGTGTAACCGAAGATCGGCTTACGGCTGAACACCGGGAAGATCTCCGAGACGATGCCGAAGAACGGCAGCGCGATGATGTACACCTCGGGGTGGCCGAAGAACCAGAACAGGTGCTGCCAGAGCAGCACACCACCGTTGGCCGGGTCGTAGATGTGCGCACCGAGGTGACGGTCGGCCGCCAGGCCGAACAGCGCGGCGGTCAGCAGCGGGAAGGCCAGCAGCACCAGGATCGAGGTCACCAGGATGTTCCAGGTGAAGATCGGCATCCGGAACATCGTCATGCCGGGGGCGCGCATGCACACCACCGTGGTGATCATGTTGACGCCACCGAGGATGGTGCCCAGACCACCGACGGCCAGACCCATGATCCACAGGTCACCACCCGCACCGGGCGAGTGGATCGCGTCGGTCAACGGCGAGTACGCGGTCCAGCCGAAGTCGGCGGCACCACCGGGGGTGATGAAGCCCGCGATCGCGATCATCGCGCCGAACAGGAACAGCCAGAACGAGAACGCGTTCAGCCGCGGGAACGCCACATCGGGCGCGCCGATCTGCAGCGGCAGCACCAGGTTGGCGAAGCCGAACACGATGGGCGTCGCATAGAACAGCAACATCACCGTGCCGTGCATGGTGAACAGCTGGTTGTACTGCTCGTTGCTCAGGAACTGCAGGCCGGGCAGGGCCAGTTCGGCGCGCATGAACAGCGCCATCAGTCCACCGATGAAGAAGAAGACGAAGCAGGCGACGCAGTACATGATGCCGATCAGCTTGTGATCGGTCGTGGTCACCAGCTTGTAGATCAGGTTGCCCTTGGGGCCCATCCGTGCCGGGAACGGACGGCGTGCCTCGAGTTCTCCGATTGGGGGCGCTTCGGCTACCAACAGGTCCTCCAAAAATTCGACGGGCGAACCCGTAGGCTCGGGCTCGATCTTATCCCCCGCCGGGCGGTGTGGCGCCATGGGTCCTACAAAGTGTCGTATTCGGTAAGAACTTGCCGGCGGACGCCGCCTGACCAGGCCCTGACGGTCGAGGGTGAGTTGTCCGACGGGACGCCGCCCAACGCTTGGTAGCGTCTGCGGCGTGGCATGGCGCAGCTCGCGGACGGGTCCGATCGTGGGCGCTGCAGCCGTCGTCGCGGCAATCGTGGTGACCGCGGCCGGCTGCGGGGACTCCCCCGGTGCCCCGGACGCGGCGCCAGCCGCCGAGGCCCCCGTGACCAGCACCACGAAGATCGCCGGTGCCGGCGTCCTGGGCAATCAGCGTCGCCCCGACGAATCCTGTGCGCCCGACCCGGCCCCCCTCGACGATCCGCCGGAGCGCGAGGTGCGCCACGCCGCCGGGTCCACCGAGGTGACCCCCGATCCGCAGCGCATCGCCGTGCTCTCCGGTGATCAGCTCGACGCGCTCTGCGCCCTGGGTCTGCAGTCGCGCATCGTGGTGGCCGCGGTGCCCGACGGGTCCTCGGGCCAGCCGTCCTACCTCGGCCGGGTGATCCACGACGTGCCCGCCGCGGGCGACCGCACCTCACCCGACCTCGCGGCGGTCAAGGCTGCCACCCCCGACCTCATCCTCGGCTCCCAGGCCCTGACGCCGGAGGCCTACGGCGAGCTGTCGGCGATCGCCCCGACGGTGTTCACCGGCGCCCCGGGTCCGGGCTGGCAGGACACGCTGCGCACGGTCGGTGCCGCGACGGGTCGCGCCGGGGCCGCCAACCAGCTGGTCGACGGGTTCGAGCGGGACGCCGACAAGGTCGGCGCTGACGAAGACGCCACCCACTACCAGGTGTCGGTGGTGCGATTGACCGAGAACACGCTGCGCGTCTACGGCGTCGACGACTTCCCCGCCAGCGTGCTCGGCGCGGTCGGCGCCGACCGCCCCGCCACGCAGCGGTTCAAGGACAAGCCCTACGAGGAGATCAGCACCTCCGAGATCTCCACGTCGACGGACTTCTCCGCGGCCGACGGCGACGTCGTGTTCCTGTCGTTCGACTCCCCCGCCGCCAAGTCCCGCGCCCCGCAGGTCCTCGAAAGCGAGGCGTGGAAGAAGTTGTCCGCCGCGCGCGACAACCGCGTCTACGTCGTCAACGACGAGGTCTGGCAGAGCGGGCAGGGCATCGTGGCCGCCCGCGGCATCCTGGCCGACCTCACGGTCGTGAACGCCCCGATCAACTAGGCGCTAGGCCGGTACCGGGCCGAAGCGTTGGTGGAAGTGGGTGGTCATCTCCGGCCACACGTGCGGATCGTGGCCGGGGATCAGCGGATACCCCGTCTTGGCCGCGAGCTCCTTGAGCCTGCGGATCGGCTCCACCGTGTCCTCCGGCTCGACGTCGATGAATCCCCCGATGGGGAGTTCGTGCTCGATGTTCTCGGTCAGGTCGGCGGCGTCGAAGGCGAACACGTAGCCGTCGGCACCCTCACCCCCGGTGACCGATTCGTCGAGTTCGACCATGAAGCTCTGGTGTCCCGGGGTGTGGCCATAGGTAGGTATCGCGGTGATGCCCGGTGCGATCTGCGCCTCACCGTCGGCCAGCCGCCAGTCGATGGTCGGATCGTCGAAGTCCACCCGGACGATGGCATTGCGTTCGGGGACGGGATGATTGGACAACCCGTACTCGAGCTCACGACGCTGCGCATGCACCGGGACCTTGCCGGCGAACAGCTTGAGCCCGCCGGCATGGTCATGGTGCAGGTGGCTGACGGCCACGGTGTGGATGGCATCGACGTCCACCCCGACCTCGGCGAGCCGCTGCTCGATCGGCTCACCCGGCCCGGGAAGGACCGGGCGGTACTCGACGGTCGGGAAGAACCTGCGGTGCAGGGCCGGGTCCCGCACGAGCGCAGTGTTGAACCCGGTGTCCAGCAGCACCCAGCCGCCGTCGGTCTGCAACAGCACGCCGGGTACCGGCTCCCGCATCCTTTCCTCCGGAGGGGCGCCGTACACCGACACCGACTTCGGCAGTTCCTCCCAGCCCAGTGTCAGCAGGATGATGCGGCGAACGCCGCTCGGGCGAACCAGGGTCGCCATCAGCCGACCGAGAGTGCAGCCAGCCGAAGCGAATTCGGGTCGGTCACCACGTGAGCCTGCTCGACGCCCTTGAGCCAGGGCTGGGCCACCATGAAGTCGTTGACGTCGGCGACGTTCAACCAGCAGCCGGTCTTCACCGCTTCCAGTCCGGCCGTCGAGAAGTCGGCGGCCGACCCGTTGGGCAGTCCCCTGTTGAGCGCGTCGGTCACCGGCGGAGCCGAGCACCCGAAGAAGTTCAACCCGCCCGTCGCGTCCCAGGAGATGTGGCCCCACGTGTACGGGGACGGTGCGTCCGGCCAGCCGAGGTAGGTCATGATCTCCGGCGCGGTCTGCCCGTCCGAGCCCACCCAGCCGTAGATCTCCGAGGTGGGATAGGCCTGCACCTTGGCGTCGAGACCCGCCGCGGCCAGCTGCGTCTGAATGAGATTGCTGATCAACTGGTTGTCCGGGTTGCTGGAGTCGTACCCGATGGTCACGCTCTTCTGGTCGGCGGGCAGGCTTGCCGCGAGAGCCGACAACGCCGACGGGTCGTGCGGCACCGTCTGCTTGCCGTACTGATCGGCCATCATGTTCGGCGGGTAGATCTGCTCGGCCTTCTTGCCGCGGCCGAAGTACGTCTGCTTGACCAACTCGTCGACGTCGATCGCCTGCAGCACCGCGTTGCGGTTCTTGGCGTCGGCCATCATCGGTTTCTTGGGGTTGAGGTAGACGAAGTTCGACATCATGGTCGGCAGTGAGTAATTGGCGAACGATTTGTTGTCTAGGTAGGACTGCACCGCCGAGGACGGCAGGTCGTGCAGGATCGCCGCGAGCTGGCCGTTGTTGAACTGCAGCTGCTGAGCGGACACGTCGGTGATGACCGGCAGCTCGACCTTCTCGAAGTAGGGCTTGGTGCCCCAGTAGTCGCCGAAGGCGGTCAGTTCGTACTTCGAGCCGACCTCGGCGGCGGTCAGCGTGAACGGCCCGGTGCCGAGGTCGTGGGTGGTCAGGTACCCCTGGGCATGGTCGGAGCCACCGTTCTTGGCCAGACCCTCCGGGCTGAGCATCCGCGGACCATACGGGCAGGCCAGGTAGTCCAAGAACGCCGAGTTCGGGGCCTTGAGGGTGATCGTGACGCCGTAATCGCCCTGGGTGGTGACGGATTCGACGTCGGAGACCATGTAGGCCGGGCCCTGGTTGACCGCCGCGCGGCGGTCGAAGGACGCCTTGACCGCCGCCGAGGTAAAGGGTGTCCCGTCGTGGAACTTGACCCCTTCGCGGAGCTTGAAGGTGAACACCTTGTTGTCCGGCGACGCCGTCCACTCGGTGGCCAGCAACGGCTGCAGTTCGGCCTTGTCGGTGCCGCCCTTGTACTGCAGCAGTCCCTCATAGGTGTTGGTGGTCAGCAGCAGACCCTGGCCGGCATAGTAGATGTCGGGGTCCGGCGGTTGGCCCGGGTCCTGCAGGAACGACAGGTGCAACACCTTGTCCGTCGGCGCGGCATTCGGTGTGCTGCTCCCGGAATCGGAACCGCCACAGGCGGTCAGCGCCAGGATGGTGGTTGCGGCAATGGCTGCCAGGGCGCGAAATCTCAAGGTCATCGTGCGGCTCCTTCGAGGGGGAACGTGGTGGCTAGGTGTTCGTTGTCTGCGGTCACTCAACGCCCAAGAGCGCCTGCTGGCCGAATTGGTTGAGCTTCAGCGAGCCCTCCGGTAGCACCAGCTCACCGCTCTCGACGCGCTGTCTCAGGTACGCGAAACTCTGTGCCGTTTGGGCGAATAGGTGCTCACCGGCCTTCAACGGAGCGCGCGACGGCAGGTCGGGAGAGACGAACTGCGGCAACGGCTTCACCTCGGTGTCGTAGTCGACGTTGAAGAAGAGTGGGAACGAGTAGCGTTCCTCGGCGACCTTGCGGACGCGGTGGCTGGTCGCGACGAACGCACCGCAGGTCCACAGCTCGAGCAGGTCTCCGATGTTGACGACGAAGGTGCCCTCGACCGGCGGCACGTCGATCCACTGGCCCGCCCCGTTGAGCACCTCGAGTCCCGGGGCGGTCGGCTTCAGCAGCGTGAAGCACTCGTAATCGGTGTGTGCGCCGATGCCGAGTGCGTCGCGAGCCTCGGGATTGTGCGGGTAGTGCACCAGTCGCAGTTGGCTCGGGGTCTTGGTGGCGTGGCGGGAGAAGACGTCGGGGTCCTCTTCGAGCGCAACGGCGAACGCCCGCAACAGAAGGTGGCCGACCTCCAGGACGGCCTCGTAGTACTCGGTGACCGCCTCGGCGAAGCCTGGCAGGTCCGGCCAGGTGTTGGGGCCGAGCATCGGGTTGCCCGCCGCGTAGTCCGGATCGTCGACGGGAAGATCGAGCGCGGTGTCGAAGGCCTCCTTCAGGTCGGGCACGCCGTTCTCCACCCCCTCCTCGCCGATCGGCACGTATCCGCGGTGGCACCGCGACAGGCCGATGTAGCTGCGCATCTTCTCCTCGAGCGGCAGCGCGAAGAATTCCTTGGTGGCCGCGAGCATGCGGTCGAACGTCGACTCGTCGACGCCGGAGCCACTGACGTAGAAGAAGCCGACGTCGCGTGCCGCCGCGCCGATGTCCTGGGCGACGCGGACGCGCTCGGCCTCGTCGGACGATCGCAGTCCGCTGACGTCGACGATCGGCACCGAGGTGAAGGAAGTCGTTGCGGTCACGAGAGTGGATCCCCTTCGGTTCGTTCTACCTGCCAGCTCTGACCGGCGGCGTGAACGTGGTTGTCGGACAACGCGATGTCGAGCTTCGACCATTCGGGTGCACCGCGTCGACCGATCACGACGACGCCTGCCCCGGCCCAGCCGAACAGGTCGCCGACCGCCAGGAGCAATCCGTCGGCGCCGTCGGGTGACCGGAGGAACAGCGCGCCACAGTCGGCGGCGTCACCCGCGTCGCGCACCCAGTGTTCGGAGTAGTCCTCGTGCACACCGGTCTCGACGAGGACGTCGCCGTCCCAGTGCATCGCCCCGGCGTCGGGAAACGGCCCCGATGGTTCAAGGTCGACGTCGCGATGCCACTCGAAGACGTTGCCGCGTTGGTGAAGTGAGCCGGCGAAGCCTCGGGAGTCGACGTAGGCGGTGATGCCCTGCAGCCATCGAACGTTCCCGCCTGCGTCCCGCGAACCGTCGGCGCCGACGAGGAGGGCTCGCCGCCACAGCCCGGTGCACTCGGCCATCTCGACGTCCATCTATGCCGGTACCGGGCCGAAGCGTTGGTGGAAGTGGGTGGTCATCTCCGGCCACACGTGCGGATCGTGGCCGGGGATCAGCGGATACCCCTTCTTGGCCGCGAGCTCCTTGAGCCTGCGGATCGGCTCGACGGTCTCCTCGGGTTCGACGTCGATGTACCCGCCGATGGCCCGCTCCTGCTCGATGTTCTCGGTCAGGTCGGCGGCGTCGAAGGCGAACACGTAGCCGTCGGCACCCTCACCCCCGGTGACCGATTCGTCGAGTTCGACCATGAAGCTCTGGTGTCCCGGGGTGTGGCCATAGGTGGGTATCGCGGTGATGCCCGGTGCGATCTGCGCCTCACCGTCGGCCAGACGCCAGTCGATGGTCGGGTCGTCGAAGTCCACCCGGAAGATCGCATGGCTCTGCGGCACAGGATGATTCGACAGTCCGTACTCCAACTCGCGACGCTGCGCATGCACCGGGACCTTGCCGGCGAACAGCTTCAGCCCGCCAGCGTGGTCGACGTGTAAGTGCGACAGCGCCACCAGATGGATGTCGTCGATGTCCACGCCGATCTCGAGCAGTGACTCTTCGATCGGCTCACCGGGGCCTGGTAGAAGCGGCTGGTACTCCATCGAGGGGAAGTACCGTCGGTGCAGGGCCGGATCACGGATCAACGCGGTGTTGAACCCGGTGTCGAGCAACACCCAACCGCCGTCGGTCTGCAGCAGCACCCCGGGCACGGGGCACCGGAACTGCTCCTCCGGGGCGCCGTACACCGATACCGACTTCGGCAGATCTTCCCAGCCGAGGGTGAACAGGACGATCCTGCGGACACCGCTCTTGCGTGTCAGCTCGACCATCAGCCCACCGACAGCGCGGCGAGGCGCAGCGAGTTCGGATTGGTTACGGCATGGGCCTGCTCGACGCCCTTGAGCCACGGCTGGGCCACCACGAAGTCGTTGACACTGGCGACGTTCAGCCAGCAGCCCGTCTTGACCGCCTCGAGGCCGGCTTGGGAGAACGCCTCGGGCGATCCGTCCGGCAGACCCCTCGCGAGCGCGTCGGTCACCGGCGGGGCCGAACAGCCCAGGTAGTTCAACCCACCCGTCGCGTCCCAGGAGATGTGACCCCAGGTGTAGGGCGACGGCGCATCCGGCCACGCCAGCGCCACGAAGATCTCCGGTGCGCTCTGACCGTCGGTGCCGATCCACCCGAAGGTCTCCGAGGTCGGGTATGCCTGCACCTTGGCCGTCAGGCCAGCCGCGGCAAGCTGGGTCTGAATCAGGTTGCTCACCAACTGGTTGTCGGGGTTGCTCGAGTCATAGCCGATGCTGACGTTCTTCTGATCGGCGGGCAGACTCCCGGCCAGCGCCGTCAGCACCGACGGGTCGTGCGGCACGGACTGCTTCGCATACTGCGGGTCCATCACGTTGGGCGGGTAGATCTGCTCGGCGACCTGGCCGCGGCCGAAATAGGTCTGCTTGACTAGTTCGTCGACGTCGATCGCCTGCAGTACCGCGGTGCGATTCTTGGCGTCGGTCATCATCCCCTTGTGCGGGTTGACGTAGAGGTAGTTCGACATCATCGTCGGCAGTGAGTAATTCGCGAACGCTTTGTTGTCGAGGTAGGACTGCACCGCCGAGGACGGCAGATCATGCAGGATCGCCGCGATCTGCCCGTTGTTGAACTGCAACTGCTGCGCCGAGACGTCGGTGATGACCGGAATCTCCACCTTCTCGAAGTAGGGCTTTGGTCCCCAATACTCCGGATACGCATCGAGCGCATAGCGCGATCCGACCTCCGCGGCGGTCAGCGTGTACGGCCCGGTGCCCAGGTCGTGATTGGTCAGATATCCCTGCGCATTGTCGGTGCCGGCGTTCTTCTTCAGCCCCTCCGGGCTGAGCATCCGCGGCCCGTATGCGCACGCCAGATAGTCCAGGAACGCCGAGTTGGGTGCCTTCAGCGTGACCGTGACGCCGTAATCGCCCTGCGTGGCGACCGACTCGACGTCGGAGACCATGTAGGCCGGACCCTGGTTGACCGCGAGCCGACGGTCGAACGACGCCTTGACCGCTGCCGAGGTAAACGGCGTCCCGTCGTGGAACTTCACCCCCTCGCGCAACTTGAAGGTGAACACCTTGTTGTCCGGGGACGCGGTCCACTCGGTGGCCAGCAGCGGTTCCAGTTCCGGCTTCTCGGTACCGCCCTTGTACTGCAGCAGACCCTCATAGGTGTTGGTGGTCAGCAGCAGACCCTGCCCCGCGTAGAAGATGTCGGGGTCCGGCGGCTGTCCCGGATCCTGCAGGAAGGACAGGTGCAGCACCTTGTCCGTCGGAGCGGCATTTGGTGTGCTGGTGCCGGAATCCGAACCCCCGCAGCCACTTAGGGCAATGGCGGCCACGGCGGCGACGGCCGCGATGGCGCGGAATCGGTTGGTCATCGGGTCGCGTCTTCGAGTACGGGAGTCGCGCTCGCGCCCTGTTCGATGACACCGAACGCGGCGAGGATCTCGTCGCTGGTGCGCAGTGCACCGGTCTGCAGGTACTCCATCGCGTCCAGTGCCGCGTCGTGCCGGTACTGCGATGACCCTCCGACGCAGTCGGTGACCACCCGCACGTAGTAGTCGCGCTGGTGTGCGTCGGCGAAGGTGTAGTGCACGCAGACGTCGGTGAGACCGCCGACGAGGATCAGCGTGTCGGCCTTGAGCCCGCGGAGCACGATGTCGAACTCGGTGCCGATGAACCCCGAGTAGCGGCGCTTGACGAGGTGAAACTCGTTGCGCGACCCGTCGAGAATGGGCCGCAGCGTCGGTTCGAGGTCGGTGCCGCGCTGCCCCTCCACGCAGTGCACGCCCTCGACGCCGTCGAGCTCGCGGCCGAAGTCGACTCCGCTGGGACGGTGCACCTCCTGGAAGAACACCACCGGTACGTCCGCGGCGCGTGCCGCGGCGAGCAGCCGCTCGGCGACCGCGACGCGTTCGGCGTTGCCCGGCATGACGGGAATCCCCATCTCCTCGGCGGGCAGTCCACCACCCTCCTGCATGTCGACGACGACGAACACCGGGTTTCCCACGATGAGTGGCTGTTTCGGCACTTAACCTCCTGTTGTGGCGATACGCGGATCGGCTGCGGCCTGCATGAGGTCCACCGCCGTGTTGATGAAGACGTAGAGCGCCCCGAGCATGAGCGTGACGCCGGCGATGGCCGGGAAGTCCGCGACCGGGATGCTCTGGGCGATGTATTGTCCGATCCCCGGCCAGCCGAAGACCTGCTCGACCACCAGCACGCCCGAGAACATCAGTCCAACTTGCAGACCCGTCATGGACAGTGCCGAGCCGACGGAGTTGCGCAGGACGTGCCTGGCAAGGATGGCGCCCTCCGAGAGCCCCTTGGCGCGTGCCGTGCGCGCGTAGTCGCCGTCGATGTCGCCGAGCAGACTGCTGCGCAACACGCGTCCGATGGCGACGGCGGGGCCGATCGCGATGACCAGAGCAGGCAGGATCAGGTGGTGGAAGGCGTCGGCGGCGACGTCGAACCGCCCGTGCAGCAGACCGTCGACGGTGAGCAGACCGGTCGGCCCGTCGGGCGGATTGGCGATCGAGATCCGACCGTTGGCAGGCACCCACCCGAGTTCCTTGTAGAACACGATCAGGCCGACGATGCCGAGCAGGAACATCGGCGCCGAGGAACCCGTGAACAGGATGGCCCGCAGCACACTGGCGCCGCGCCAGTTCAGCGTGGTGCTGAAGGCCAGCAGGACGGCGAGCACCAGGGCGAACGCCAGACCATAGAGCGCCAGCTCCAGCGTGGCCGGGAAGAACGTGCCCAGATCGGAGGCCACGCCGTGCCGGGTGCGGAACGACGTGCCGAGGTCACCGGTCACCGCGCCGGTGAGGTAGTGCCAAAACTGCACCAGGATGGGCTCGTTCAACCCAAGTGCCTCGCGCCGCGCGGCCACCGCCTGGGCTGAGGCCTGGGCACCGAGCTGCGCCTTGACGGGGTCCATCGGGGAGATGTGCTGCAGCAGGAACATGACGCCGGTCAGGGCGACCAGGATGGCCACCGTGGCACCGACGCGGCTGGCGATGAACGTCTTCACGGGTCAGCTCGTCTTCATCAGGTTGCGCAGGCTGTCACCCGCGATGTTTCCGATCAGGGCCAGCACCAGCACGCCGAGTCCGGGCATCACCGGAATCCACCACTGCTGCAGGAAGTAGCTCAGGTTGCGGGCCGAGTCGGCCCCGAGTTCCGCGGCGGGCGCGGACTGCCCCAGACCGAGGAACGACAGCGCGGCCAGGGTGAGGATCAGCGTGCCGATGTCCAGGCTGGCGGCGACGACGGCGTTGGGCACGGCCCCGGGTAGGAGGTGCCGCCGTGCGAGCCGAAAACGGTTGACTCCGGCCAACTTCGCCGCCTCAACGTGGGGCCTGGCGGCCAGCCTGGCCACCTCGCCCCGCACCAGCCGGGCGTAGAACGGCCACCAGACGATCGACACCGCGATGAGGGTGTGGACGAAGCCGGGTCCCAGCGCCGCGACGACGGCGATGGCGAGCACCGGTGCGGGCAGCGACAGGAATCCGTCGGTGATGCGCATCAGGAGTCCGTCGACCCAACCTCCGGTCGCCCCCGCGATGAGCCCCACGAGGCCGCCGAAGAGCAGCCCGACGGCGACCACGACCAGCGCGGCGAACCAACTCGAGCGGATGCCGTAGAGCACCCGCGAGAGGATGTCTCGGCCGATGCTGTCACTGCCCAGGAGGAAGCCGCTCTTGCCCGGCGCCTGCAGGGGCATGCCGACGGGCAGCAGTGGATCGTGCGGCGCCAGAACCGGTACGGCGAGCGCGACGAGCGTCACCACGAGGATCAGGGACACACCGGCCCAGTTGAGGATCGTCGACTTGGACTGCAGCGTCAGTCGTCGCTGCCGCCCGCGGACCAGGGGCACCGCCGGCGGAGCCGCCGTTGCGATTGCCATCAGACTGCTCTCCTCTCGATGCACGCCACTTGGTGCGGGTTGCCGGGGAAGCCCTCGAGCCGGACGTCGAGTTCGGTTCCACTGCAGGCGGCGACGGCCACGTCGCAGCGCGGATGAAACGCGCATCCGGTCGGTGGTGACAGGGGGCTGGCGGGTTCGCCTGGCAGGACCCGTGTTTCGCGCCCCAAGTCCGGAATCGAGTCGACCAGGGCTTGGGTGTAGGGGTGCGCGGGCTCGCCGATCACCTGTTCGGCGGGGCCGATCTCGACGATCCGGCCGAGGTACATCACCGCGATGCGGTCGGCCACGACCCGGGCGACCGACAGGTCGTGGGTGACGAACACCACCGACATGTCGAGGCTGCGCCGGAGGTCGCCGATCAGGTTCAGCACCGAGGCTGCCAGCGACACGTCCAGCGCGCTGGTGGGCTCGTCGCACAGCAGCACCGAGGGCGGCACGACGGTTGCGCGGGCCAGCGAGACTCGTTGCCGCTGACCGCCGGAGAGCTGTCCGGCCCGGGACTTCGCGATCTCCGCGGGCAGGCCGACGCGGCCGAGGACCTCGACGACGGCGTCTCGGCGCTGCGACCGGGACAGCCCCGAACCGCCGAGCCGCTCGGAGATCAGCTCGCCGACCGAGAGCCAGGGGGTCAGCGACGCACCGGCGTCTTGGAACACCATCTGGGGTCGCTGCCCCTCGACGAGGTCGACCTGTCCAGAGGTCGGCTTCTCCAGTCCGGCGATCACGCGCAGCAGGGTGGACTTTCCGGAGCCGCTCTCGCCCACCAGGGCGACGGACTCGCCGTGCGCCACGCGCAGCGACACCCCCCGCAGCGCCTGCAGTTTGCCGGCGCCGGCGGACCGGTCGAGCCACTTCTTCGTCACCGTGAACGTCTTGGTGACGTTGCGGACGTCGACCGAAGGCGCCATCTCCTCCTCGGCGACCGGAGCGGGGTCGTGCTCGGCGGAGGCCGTGGTCTCGGCGCTCGCGTCGCGGGCCACCTCTTCGAGGGGCAGGACGCACGCGCTGGTGCGGTCCGCGGCCACCGCGACGGGATCCGGGGGTGCGGTCGTGCACTCCTCCTGCGCGAGTGCGCATCTTGGCTCGAAGGCACAGCCGGGCAGCGGCGTCACCGCGCTGGGCACCGAGCCCGCGAGCGCGGCCAGGGAGCGGTAGCGCGGAGTCTGCAGCGTCAGGCGCGACCGCAGCAGCCCCCGCGTGTACGGGTGGGCGGGAGTCTCGAGGACCGCGGCGGTCGGACCTACCTCGGCGATGCGGCCCGCGTACAGCACCGCGATGCGGTCGGAGATCTGCGCGGCCACCCCGAGGTCGTGGGTGATGAAGACGATGCTGCAGCCGAGTTCGTCGCGGAGGCTGCGCAGCAGGCGCAACACCTGGGCCTGCACCGTGACGTCGAGGGCCGTCGTCGGTTCGTCGGCGATGATCAGATCGGGGTCACCTGCGATCGCGATGGCGATCATCACGCGTTGCCTCAGCCCGCCGGACAATTCGTGCGGGTAGGCACGCATCCGGCGCTTGGGGTCGGGGATGCCGACTGCGGTGAGCAGTCGCAGCGCCTCGTCGTCTCCTCCAGCCGCCTCGGCCACCTGCTTGCCGATGCGCATGGTCGGGTTCAGCGAGGTCATCGGATCCTGGAACACGGCGCCCAGGTCGAGTCGCCGTACCCTGCGCATCGCCTTGGGCTCGCCGTCGACCATGTCGAACCCCGCGACGGTCACCGAGCCGTCGACGCGGGCGTGCGCTGGCAGCAGGCCCAGCATCGTGAACCCGAGAACGCTCTTGCCCGAACCCGATTCGCCGACCAGCCCGAGGATCTCCCCCGGTGTGATGTCGAGTGACACCCCGCGCAGCGCGTGAACGTCACGACCACTGCGCCGGAACGTGACGTGCAGGCCGTCGACCGTGGCCACGGTCTCCGGCACGGGCGCGACGGCATCCTTGGATGCCGTCCCTTCGGACACGGCCATGCCCATCTGCAAAGCTCCCGGATAGTCGAAGTCGGCGCGAGTGGGCACGTCCGCGGGCCCTCCGCCTGTCAAGTGACAGTTTTCCGGCCGCGCCGTCGTCGTGGGTGTCGCTGTTGTAACCAAACCGCGGCGCAGGTAACCGATGGGTGTCGCGCGTTTCTGTCGTGTGACAGAAACCTGGGGACATGACCATTTCGGGTGTGTCATGGTCCACGATGAAGTCATGCCGCTCGCCAGGGCCGGTCGCCCCCGCCATCACGACCAGAAGCGTCCGGGCGTCACCGCGCGTGAGGAGATCCTCGACGCCGCAGGTGAGCTCTTCACCACGCTGGGCTACACCGCCACCTCGACGAGGTCCATCGCGGAGTCCGTCGGCATCCGCCAGGCTTCGCTCTACCACTACTTCAAGACCAAGGACGACATTCTCTGCGCCCTGCTGGGTCAAACCGTCACTCCTACTTTGGCTTTCATTCCCAGCCTGCTGGGTGCCGAACCCGCCCTGAGCGCGCCGGAGCACCTGCACGCCTTGGCCACCTTCGACGGCGGCCAATTGCTCGCCGGTCGCTGGAATCTCGGCGCCCTGTACCTGCTGCCGGAGTTGCGAGGCGCCGGGCTCGAGTCGTTCTGGTCGGACCGGGAACGCCTGCGGTTGCACTACCTTGCGCTGAGCAAGGCCGTGATCGGCGCCACCGGGGTGCACGCCGCCGCTGCGGACCTGCCGTTCCGGTTGGTCGAGTCGCTGGTCAACATGTGGTCGGTGCCGCCCGGGGAGGAGCGCGACGAGATGCCACTCCACGTCGCCGACGCCTGCCTGCGCGTGCTCGGGGTGTCCGACGGCGACCCGCGACCGCTGCGGGCGCGCACCCGCACGCTGATCGAGCGCTACGTCGGCGTCGAACCTGTCGAGACGCTTCTCAGGTAGGTCGGCCAGTCGCCGTGTGCGGTGATGTCCTCCCCGGCCCGAAACGCCTCCAGCGCACACCCGAAACCGACGACCTCGGTGCCGTCGGCCAAGGTCACCCGGCCCAGCGACATCGGCGCCGGCAGGGCGGCCAGGAACTCGCCGAGCATCGCCGTGCCCACCAGCCACAACTCCCCGCCGACGGTGTCACCCTCGTCGGGTCCCAGCCGCATCAGCCCGGGCTTCGGCGGAGTGGTGTCCAACCGCGCCAAGCGGTAGACCGGCGCGGTCGACGCCGGTCCCAGCCAGCGGGCGCCGCGCTGCTCGAGCTGAAATGCCAACGGCTGCCCGCGAAGATGGGCACCGACGACCATCAGCGTGGTGGTCTCGGCGCCGGCGAACGTCGGCCACGGGCGGTCGGCGGACACGACGGTGGCCGCAGCGGCACCGGGCAGCGCGACCGACGGCGTCGGCGACACGACCAGCCGCGCGAGGTCCAGGGCGACCGCGTCGGCCCCGGCTCGCGCGATCACCGACACGCCGAACTGGTCGTCGCCCGCGGTCCCCGACGGCACCGCCACGGCGCACATGTCCAACAGGTTGCAGAAGTTGGTGTACACCCCGAGCCGGGAGTTGACGCCGATCGGATCGGCCCCGACCTCGGCGACTGTCGGGTGCTCGGTGGTGGTCGGAACCAGCAGGGCGTCGCAATCGCCCATGGCGGTCATGGCGGCGACGGTGAGCTCGTCGAGTAGGCGCCGGTCCCGCAACAGCCGGGTCGCCGAGACGCCGCCCGCCGCGGAGATGATCGCGCCGACGGTGGGGTCGACCTCCGCGCGATGGGCGTCGACGAATTCTCCGACAGCGTCGTGTCGTTCGGCGACCAGTCCGCCGTCGTACAGCAGGCGCGCGGCGGCGAGGAACGCCGAGAGGTCGATCTCGCGGATCACCGCGCCGCGCTGCTCGATGCGGGCGCGCGCCGCCGCGAACGCCGCCTGCCACGCGGTCGAGAGTCCCGGGAGCTCGCGGGGCACGGCGACCGTCGGAACCTCCGGCGCGGCCAGCGGCGCGTCAGGCGGGAACGGTCGCGCCGCTCCGGCGATGACACCCATTGCGGCGTCGGCGGTGTCGAGGTCGCGCGCGAAGACCGTCACGCAGTCATACGAGCGGCAGGCAGGCACGACGCCGTCGGTCGGCACCACGCCGTAGGTCGGCTTGATGCCGACGATGCCTTGCAGTGCGGCGGGAACCCGGCCCGAGCCCGCCGTGTCGGTGCCCAGTGCCACGTCGACCAGGCCAAGGGCCACCGCCACGGCGGATCCGGAACTCGAACCGCCCGAGATGTGCTCGGGTCGGCGCGAATCCCGTACGGCGCCATGCGGACTGCGCGTACCGACCAGACCGGTGGCGAACTGGTCGAGGTTGGTCACGCCGATCACCACCGCACCCGCAGCCTTCACCCTGGCCACGACGACGGCGTCCTCGGCGGCTGGCGCCGACGCGAAGGACGGACACCCGGCCGTGGTGACCAGTCCCGCCACGTCGACGTTGTTCTTCACCGCGGCGACCAGACCGGCGAGCGGAAGCTCGGCCCCGCCGAGGACTGCCGCGTCGACGGCCTCGGCGTCGGCGAGGACATCGGCCATGCTCCGCAGGGCGATCCAGATCTCCGGTCGCGCGGCGGCGTCGATCGCGGCGTAGGCCGCCCGAACCCGCTCGACGGCCGTCATGCCGGCACCCCCGTCGCCGTCCGTTCTCCGGCGCCCACGACGACGAGCGGCGTGCCCGGGTCCACCTGATGTCCCGCCTCGACCAGCACGCGGGTGACGACGCCGTCCGCGGGCGCGGTGAGCACCGTCTCCATCTTCATCGCCTCCAGTGCGAGCAGCGCCTGTCCGGCCACCACGTGGTCGCCGACGGCGACGTCGACCTTCCACACGCTGGAGGAGAACGGCGCGTCCACCCGTCGTTCGTCGTCGTGCAGGACGAGGTCGGCCGTGGTGACGGCGACACGTGACTCGGCCCGCTCGGCCCGGTCGAACTCCCCCGCCGCCGTCCACGCAGCGCGCTCGGCGGCGAATGCCGTTGCCTGCTGGGCACGGAACTCCGCTATCGAGTCCGCGTTCTCGGCGAGGAATCGCTCGTGCTCGGCCAGGGAGAAGGTGCCGTCGGCGATCTCGACCGACCCCCGGCCCGCGGCCATGTCCGCCCGCAGATCCAGGAGTTCCTCGGCGCTGACCGGATACCAGGAGATGCGGTCGAAGAAGCGCAGCAGCCACGGACTGCCCGGCTCGAAGGGTGAGGTGTCCCGGTAGCGACTCCACACCTGGGTGGTCCGGCCGACGAACTGGTATCCGCCGGGGCCCTCCATGCCGTAGATGCACAGGTAGGCGCCACCGATCCCGACGGAGTTCTCCGCGGTCCACGTGCGGGCCGGGTTGTACTTGGTGGTGACGAGCCGGTGCCGCGGATCGAGCGGGGTGGCCACGGGCGCCCCGAGGTAGACGTCGCCGAGGCCGAGGGTGAGGTACTCGGCCGAGAAGACCGTCGCCATCACGTCGTCCTGGCTCGCCAAACCGTTGATCCTGCGGATGAATTCGATGTTGGACGGGCACCACGGCGCGTCGTCTCGCACGCCGGAGGTGTACCGCGCGATGGCCTCCCTGGTCGCCGGGTCGTCCCAGCTCAGGGGCAGCCGCACCGATCGGCTGGGGACGACGAGTTCGGACGTGGCGGGCAGGTCGTCCTCCAGTTCGGCGAGCAATCCCATCAACCGGTCGGCGGGGAGCACGTCCGGATCCAGGTGCACCTGCAGGGACCTGATACCCGGCGTGAGGTCCAGAATGCCTGGCACGGCGCTCTTCTCGAGACGTTCCTCGAGTGCGTGCACCCTGGCCCGCAGCGCCAGGTCGAGCACCATGTCCCCGTACTCGACCAGCACGTTGTCGTCACCGCTGCGTCGGTAGGTGACCGACGGCGCGGCACCGCCGTCGCGGCGGCGCAGGACGCCGTCGTCACCGTCGCGCGCGGTGCGTCGGACCCGGACACTCGCCGCCCCGCGCCCTGTGCCGACGTCGGATCGCGACGGCGCGTCGGCCGCCCGCACCGGGACGAATCTGACGGTGTCCCCCGGCCTCAGCTGTCCGAGTTTCCACCGGTCGCCGGTCACGACGGTGACCGGGCAGACGAAGCCACCGAGGCTGGGCCCGTCGGGGCCCAGCAGGATCGGGGTGTCGCCCGTGAAGTCCAGCGCGCCGACCGAGTAGGGGGTGTCGTGGATGTTGGACGGATGCAGCCCCGCCTCGCCGCCGTCGGGACGGGCCCACTTCGGGCGCGGCCCCTCCAGCCGCACCCCGGTGCGGGCCGAGTTGAAGTGCACGGCGTACTCGGCTGCGAACAGCGTGTCCACGTCCTCACGGGTGAAGAATTCCGGGGCGCCGTGGGGTCCCTCGGTGACCGCGAGTTCCCAGTGGGACGGCATCGCGGGCCGAAGAGGTTGCGGCACGGCCGACTTCGCTTCGCCGGAACCGCCCTCGACCGCGCGCAGCACGTCGCCGACGACCAGATGGCGGCCGCCGTGACCGCCGAAGCGACCGAGGGTGAACGTCGACGCACTGCCGAGGTAGGACGGCACGTCGAACCCACCGTCGACGAGGACGTAGGTGCGCAGTCCCGAGGTCTCGGCCGCGCCGACGGTCAGGACGCCCCCGGCGGGCACGTGGATTGGCTCCCACATCGGCACGGGCACGCCGTCGACGGTGACCTGACAGTCGGCGCCGGTGACGCAAAAGGTGGTCGGGTGGGTGACGCGCAACGCGGGTCCCGACGCCGTGCACTCCAGACCCGGTGCGCCCTCGGCGTTTCCGAGTGCCCGATTGCCCAGCCGGAAGGACAGGTCGTCCATCGGCCCGCTTGGCGGTACGCCGACGCTCCACAGCCCGACGCGTCCCGGCAGGTCTTGAATGGTGGTCGAGAGTCCCGGGGTCTCGACGGTGATGCGGGGTCGCGGGTCGACGACGCCGGCGAGGGTGCCGGTGTGGTGCCGGGCCGCGCGCACCTCCTCGAGGGACAGCGCCGCGCGGAGCAGTCCGACGTTGACCTCGATGCCGTCCAGGACGGTGGCGTCCAGCGCCCTGCCGAGCCGGTCTAGGGCCTCGTCCCGGTCGGCGCCGACGGTGATCACCTTGGCCAGCAGCGGGTCGTAGGACGCGGTGACCTCGGTGCCCGACTCGACCCAGGTGTCCACCCGCGGCGGGGGATCACCGGCGACGCCATCCGGAAAGCTCACGGCGACCAGGGTTCCGGTGCTCGGCCGATAGTCGCGGGACGGGTCCTCGGCGTACACCCGCGCCTCGACCGCGTGCCCGCGGACCGGGACCGAGCCCTCGTCCGTGCCTGGCTCGAGGTATGGGGTCAGCACGTCGACCTCGCCGCGGGCGAGGCGAAACATCCAGGCCGCCAGGTCCACGCCGGTGACGCCCTCGGTCACGGGGTGCTCGACCTGCAGGCGCGCGTTGACCTCGAGGAACGACGCCTCCTCGCGGCGCGGGTCGTACACGAATTCCACCGTGCCCGCCGAGCGGTAGGCCACCGACGCGGCCAGCGCCCGGGAGGACGAATGCAGTTGCCTGCGAAGCGCTTCCGGCAGGGCGGGCGCGGGCGCCTCTTCGATCACCTTCTGATTGCGCCGCTGCAGCGAGCAGTCGCGGTCCCCGAGGGACACCACGCGGCCGGCGCCGTCGCCGAAGATCTGCACCTCGACGTGGCGGGCGTCGTCGACGAAGCGTTCCACGAAGACCCCGGCGGAACCGAAGCTGCGGGCGGCCAGGCGGGACACCCGGTCGAAGGCCGCTCGCAACTCGGCGTCGTCGCGGCACACCTGCATGCCGATTCCGCCGCCACCACCGGTGGCCTTCAGCATCACCGGGTAGCCGATCTCGTCGGCGGCCGCGCGGGCGGCCGCCGCGTCGTCGAGCAACTCCGAGCCCGGGAACACCGGCACGCCGGCGGCTCGGGCCGCCGCGCGGGCGGTGTGCTTGGTCCCGAAGATGCGCAGCTGGCGCGGGGTCGGGCCGACGAACGCCATGCCGGCGGACTCGACCGCGGCGGCGAATTCGGCGTCCTCGGAGAGGAATCCGTACCCGGGGTGGACCATGTCGGCACCCGTCGCCGTCGCCGCGGTGACGAGCCCGTCGACGCGGAGGTAGCTCTCACCGGGGGCCGCGGGTCCCAGCCGGACCGCCTCGTCGGCGAGGCGCACGTGGGGCGCCCCGCGGTCGGCGTCGGAGAACACCGCGACGGTGCGCAGGCCGAGCAGGTGCGCGCAGCGAACCAGACGAACGGCGATCTCGCCGCGGTTGGCGATCAGAACGCTCTGCCTCACGCGGCCTCACCCGGCCGGGTGACGATCATGCGAACGGGCGTCGGATGAAAGGCGTTGCAGGGGTTGTTGACCTGCGGGCAGTTCGAGACGAGGACCAGCACGTCGACCTTGGCGCGCAGGGCCACGCGCTTGCCCGGGGCCGACAAGCCGTCGACGATGCCCAGCGCTCCGTCGGGGTCCACCGGCACGTTCATGAACCAGTTGATGTTGCTGGCAAGGTCCCTGGCGCCCAGCCCGTGGCGAGAGCCCTCGAGCAGGAAGTTCTCCATGCAGCCGTGCTGGGCGCGCGTGTGTTGGCCGTAGCGCAGCGTGTTCGACTCCTTGGAGCAGGCTCCTCCAAGGGTGTCGTGCACGCCCACTTCGTCGCCGACGACGGTCATCAGGGCTGCGCCGGTGTCGGCCCGCAGCACCGAACCGGTGGTCAGCACGATCCCGCCTTGACGCGCGACGGTCTCAGAGGCGCTGTAGCGGACGCTGGTGTCGGCCGCGGAGTAGAGCAGACAGTCGACGGCCTGGTTGCCTTCCAGGTCGACGATGGTCAGGACGTCACCCGCGGCGACGACCGCCGACCAGGCGGCGCGGGCGTCGACCCGTTGGTCGAGGATCGGGGTGCCGGACACCAGTGCGGCGTCGGCGGCTGCGGTCGGGGCGTTCACAGGACTCCTCGGGCGAGCAGGTCGGCGTCGGTGTTGGCGGCGGCTTGCCGGTGCTCGGGGCGCAGCGGCCCGACGAGGTCACCGGCCAGCAGGCGGTCCAGATCGGCGACGGCGGGCCAGGCGAGCATGCGCAACGCCGAGCACGCGAAGGCCGGCCGCGGGTCCAGGGGGTGAGCGGTGTTGGCCAGGGACACGATCGCGTCGACGTGCAGCAGCAGGTCGACGTGGGCACCCGGGCCTGCGGAGCCCTGCCAGTCGAACCTGCCGTCCCCGTCGACCCGCACGCCCTTGAAGAAGGACGGCGACGGTGGCACGTCGCGCGGCCCGAGACCGTTCTTCAGCGCCGCGAGCACCAGGAGCTCCCGGCCCGCCGGCGACGCGGATTCAGGTGCTCCCGCGCCGTAACGCTCGTCGTTGCCGTGGCGGGTGGTGGTGCCGGCCAGCGCGTCGTGCCGACCGGAGGTGTCGTCGACGACGGTGGCGAGCACCCGGCCGAAACCGCTGAGCAGCGGGTGTCCCGTTCCGAGATAGGCCTGCCACGGCACCTTCACCGTGTCGGCCACGTTGAGCCGCTCGTGTGGGGCGTCGGCCCGGTGGATCAGGACGTGCGCGCAGGCGTCACCCTCGAGGTCGACCAACCTGATGCGGGTGCCACGTGCGAGGACGGCGGTCGTATATCCGCCTGGCGCAACGGTTTCCGACCACGTGAGGCTGGCGACCGGCACGCCGTCCGGGGCGTTCGGGCTGCCGGCGGCCGGCACGTGGCGCATGGCGTCGGCGGTGCGGCCGTGCTGCGCCCTCGCATGCGCCATGGCGCCCGCGGTGGTGGCGGTATCCGGGTGGTCGGCGGGAGGCGAGTCACGCACGTCGCTGGTCACGGCTACTCCAGGGGCTCATGGCGTCGGTCGTCGACCGACATATCTGTCAGATGACAGTTTTCTCGGCCGGACGCCGCCGGTGGTTGCCGCGGTGTAACCGATGACGGGCGTCGGGTTAACAACAGGCTTCGCGCGTGTCCGTCGTGTGACGACTTCCCGGGCATCCCGGCACCTGATTAGATCGTCACGGGAGCCGGGGATTAATTCGCCGCCGGTCCGGGTTGGCATTCGTCGGGGCGCAACGACGCGCCCATTCTTGGTGCCACCGCCACGGCTGGCGGTGACGAATGCCTCACGAAACCGCTTCACCAGACGACAAGAGGGTACGAAGAGAAGATGACCACCACAGTTTCCGCAATTGCCGCCACGTCGGCGACCGAGCCGCTGACCAAGACCACCATCGAGCGCCGCGACGTCGGCCCGAACGACGTGGCGTTCGACATCAAGTTCGCAGGCATCTGCCACTCCGACATCCACACCGTCAAGGCCGAGTGGGGCCAGCCCAACTACCCGGTCGTCGCGGGCCACGAGATCGCCGGCGTCGTGACCGAGGTCGGTTCCGAGGTGACCAAGTACAAGGTCGGCGATCACGTCGGCGTCGGCTGCTTCGTCGACTCCTGCCGCGAGTGCGACAACTGCAAGGCCGGACTGCAGCAGTACTGCACCGGCGAGGGCGGCATGGTCGGCACCTACAACGCCACCGGCAAGGACGGCACCCCGACCTACGGCGGGTACAGCCAGGCCATCGTGGTCGACGAGAACTACGTCCTGCGCATCCCGGACAGCATCCCGTTGGACAAGGCGGCCCCGCTGCTGTGCGCGGGGATCACCCTGTTCTCCCCCCTGCACCACTGGGGCGCCGGACCCGACAAGAAGGTCGCCATCATCGGCCTGGGCGGCCTGGGCCACATGGGCGTGAAGATCGCCCACGCGATGGGCGCCGAGGTCACGGTGCTGAGCCAGTCCCTGAAGAAGATGGAGGACGGCCTGCGCCTCGGCGCCGACGAGTACTACGCGACCAGCGACCCCGACACCTTCACCAAGCTGGCCGGCAAGTTCGACCTCATCGTCAACACCGTGTCGGCGAATCTCGACCTGGCGGCGTACATGAGCCTGCTGGCCACCGACGGCACGTTGGTGGAGGTCGGCGCGCCGGAGAAGCCGATGGAGTTGCCGTTCTTCCCGCTCGCCGCGCAGCGTCGCAGCCTGTCGGGTTCGATGATCGGCGGCATCCCCGAGACCCAGGAGATGCTCGACTTCTGCGCCGAGCACTACATCGCCCCGGAGATCGAGGTCATCGGCGCGGACTACGTCAACGAGGCCTATGAGCGCGTGCTCGCCAGCGACGTGCGGTACCGCTTCGTGATCGACACCTCGACTCTGTAGCAAACGCACCACGGCCCAGACCCGCATCGGGTCTGGGCCGTTTTGCGTCTCCGACCAGGCACGGGGCGTCACGCTGATCGGCAGACTCCCCAGACTGTGAATTGACGCGAATGTTGCCGTTCGAGTTGTCGGATGCAGGTGATGGTGCGACGCTCTGGAACAGACCGCACGCCTGCGGACCCGATTTCGCACTGAATCCGAAGCTTGGAGGCCCAGATGAGTGCCGATTCCGCAACCACCGACGACCCGGCTGCCGCCCGGGCCAACGGCCTGAAGAAGGGATCCATCGGCATCGTCGCGGTCATCTTCATGGCCGTGGCCAACGCCGCCCCGATCACCGCGATGACGGGCAACGTGCCCATCGCCGTCGGCTTCGGCAACGGGCTCGGCGCCCCGGCCGGCTTCCTGTTCGCCACCATCATCCTGACGCTGTTCGCACTCGGCTACGTGGCGATGGCCCGTCACATCACGACCACCGGAGCCTTCTACGGCTTCATCTCCCACGGCCTCGGTCAGATCTGGGGAATGGCCAGCGGAATGCTCGCCACGTTCGCCTACGTGGTGTTCGAGGGATCGTTGATCGGCGGCTGTGCGTACTTCGCCAACGACGCCCTCAAGACCATCTTCGACGTCGACGTGCCCTGGCTCGTCATCGCCGTCGTCGCGATCGTCGCGATCGCGGTCCTGTGCTACTTCGACATCAGCCTCACCGCAGCCATTCTCGGCGTCACGCTCACCGCCGAAGTGCTCATCCTGCTGGCGCTCGCGTTCTCGGTGATCTTCTCCGGCGGCGGGCCCGACGGTCTGATGCTCGACCAGACGGTGTTGCTCAACAACGCCTTCGAGGGCCTGCCGGCCGGCGCCTTCGGCACCGCGGCCGCGGCCGGCTCGATGGCCATCGGGTTGTTCTTCGCGTTCTGGTCGTGGGTCGGCTTCGAGACGACCGCGGTGTACGGCGAGGAGTCGCGCAACCCGAAGAAGATCATCCCGCGGGCGACCATCATCGCCGTCGTCGGTCTCGGCTTGTTCTACACGTTCATCTCGGCGATGGTGATCGCCGGCAACGGCGCGAAGACGTCGGTCGAGGCCTCCATCAGCGCGTCGCCCCTGGATCTCTTCTTCAACCTCGTGCAGGCCAACCTCGGTGGCGTGCTGCTCGACGTCTACAAGGGTCTTCTGGTCATCGGGTCCTTCGCCTGCGCGCTGGCCTTCCACAATGCGGCGTCGCGCTATCTCTACGCACTCGGGCGCGAGATGCCGTCGGAGAAGATCAAGGCCACCGTCGGCGGCACGCATCCCACGCACGGTTCGCCCTACATCGCCTCGACGATCCAGAGCGTCATCACGCTGTTGATCGTTCTGGCCTTCGGTTTCTTCACCGCCGTCCAGGTGCCCGACGCAGACGGCACGCCGGTGGACACCCCGGCCCTGGTGCCCTACGTCAACGTCTACGGCTTGTTGGCGTTGATCGGCACCGCGGCCATCCTGCTGGTGCAGGCCATCTGCTCGGCGGCGGTCATCTGGTTCTTCTGGGTCAAGAAGGCTCACCGCGGCAACGTGATCACCACGCTGCTGTGCCCGCTCGTCGGCGGTCTGGCCATGCTTTACGTGGTGTGGTTGCTGTGGGACAACCGCGAATTCGCGGCCGGGCTCGCGGCGAAGTCCGACGTGTTCAAGGTCGCTCCGTACATGATCCTCGCGGTCTTCGTGATCGGTCTCGGCTACGCGGTGTGGCTGCGCACCGCCAAGCCGACGGTCTACGCCGAGATCGGCCGTACGGTCATGGAGGACGCGCACGAGCGCAGCGACGCCTGACCAAGAACACCGCCAGCCGAGGTCCCCGCACGCCAGGCGTGCGGGGACCTTTGCGTTTCACCAATTGGCGTCGGCGTCAAATGTCTTGCGCCACTGCATGTTTTCACGAGGTCCGGATTGGCTACAGGGTGCGTGACGCGATGGCGCGTCGCTCCCAGCGCTCCGTTGTCGTGGTTCACGCCGTTGCGTGCCGCACGTCTCCATGAAGAGGACCCCATGTCGAGCAAGGCGTTTCCGGCCGACGACACGACGAGAACGTTCTTCGCCGTCAGCCTCGCGGTGGTCGCCGGCGTCGCCGACACCATCGGCTTCCTGGAGTACGGCCAGCTGTTCATGTCGTTCATGAGTGGCAACACCACCCGGTTCGGTGAGGCCGCCAGCTCGCTGGACTGGGTGGGCGTCGCCCGGTTCGGCACGGTCATCGCGATGTTCTGCTTCGGCGCCTTCCTCGGCACCCTGATCGCGGCGTGGTCCGGGCGGTGGCGGCTGTCCACCCTGCTGGTGATCACGGCGCTGCTGCTCACCGTCGGCCTGCTGATGCCGCAGGGCCCGGACTCGTTCCCGTTGCACGCCTATCCGGTCGTCCTGGCCCTTGGCCTGCAGAACGCGACCCTGCAGGACGAGGCGGGCCGCAGTCTGGCGCTGACCTACGTGACGGGCACCGTGATCCGATTCGGCGCGGGGCTGGCCAACATCCTGCTGCACAAGCCGGCGCCGTCATTTTGGATCCAGGGTCCGCTGTGGGCGGGACTCACGGCGGGCGCCATCTTCGGCGGGGTGCTCCAGCACCAATACGGCGAACAGGCATTCTTGGCCCCCGCAGCGCTGGCCGGGGCGCTGGCGTCGATCGCGCTCGTCATGACGGTGTTACGCCCCACCAGCCCCCTGGTGCTCAACGACGCGGCACCGCAACCCGACGCGGCCCCGGACGCGCCGCCCACCGTGGTCATCTGAGCCGGGCTCAATTCACCCCGACCGCGAAGACGACGACCGCCACGATGCCGAACAGCGCCGCCGCAAAGGCCCCTTCGGCCACTGGCCACACCCGGCTCCTGACGGCGGCGACCAGGCTGAGCGCGCCGGCCAACAGCAGCGCGGCCACCGGCGCGAAGAACCAGTAGTACAGGACCGCACCGGGCGACATCGCCAGCAGACCAAGTGCGAATCCCACTGCCATCCAGGGTGATCCGGGTTCTCGACCGACCCGTACGGTCGGCGGGCGCTCGGCGTCCGGGGTCATCAGGCCATCCCCCAGCCGAACATCTGGCTCTGCACGGCGAGGGAACCGAACACCAGCCATCCGCCCGTCGGCCCCATCAGCAGCATCAGCCCGAGGGTCCGCGCCCATCGATGCCCACCGAACCGCGCCAGCGCGGCGCCCGCGGCAGCCAGGGCGACCCAGCACACCGTGGCGATCGCCAATCGATGTCCGTCGGCGGCGGCGTGAGACGCCTCGTCACCGGGCGCCCCGATCGTCACCGCCGCGACCAGACCCCAGAACAGGCCGCCTAGCACGGCGCCGCCGAAGACGCCGACCCGCCAGTTCACGGTTGGCTGTGGCCGTCACGACGCCCGCGGGCGCGCGGTGGTGCCGCGCACCACGAGAGTGGGTTCGAGGACGACGTCGTCGTGGAAGTCACCCTTCTCATCTTCCATCATGTGCACGGCCAGTCGGACCGCATGTTTGGCGATGCCGGAGGCGTCCTGATGGACCGTCGTCAGGTCGATCAGGGGGTAGTCCGAGAGGCGGCTGTCGTCGAACCCGATGAGGGACACGTCGGCGGGCACCGACACCCCCGAGCGGGTGAACACGTCGAGCAGGCCGAGCGCACACCGGTCATTGCTCGCCAGAATGGCCGTGGGGAGGGGGGACTCGGCCAGCAGCGCGTCGGCCGCGTGGGCCCCCGCCTCCTCGGTGTGGGCACCGGCGATCACCCGGGCGGCCGCCTCGAGTCCGTGGTTGCGCATGGCGGCCCGGTAGGCGCGTCGGCGTTCGGCAGACCCGGGGCCACCCCCACCATCGACGTGGACGATGTCACGGTGCCCGAGTTCGACCAGATAGTCCACCGCCTGGCGGATCCCCTTGGTGTCGGCGGTGCGCACCGAACTCAGGCCGCGGCCCACGGGCTTGCCTGCCACGTCGACTCCCACCACGACGATCGGCAGCCGATCGGCGATACGTTGCAGCGCAGGCCTTTCCGACGTAGGTCCCAGGAGGATCAGCCCGCCACACCGGTGGCTGATCAGAGACTCGATGGACTCGGTCTCGTTCCGCCCGGCCAAGTTGGCCGTCAGCACCACGTCGTAGCCGACGGCCTCGGCCGCCGGGTAGACGTCGGTGACCATCTCGGCCTGAAACGGTTGGCGAAGATCCATCAGCACGCCGATCGTGCGGCTTCGGCCGCGGGCCAGGAGCTGGGCGGCGGAGTCCGGACGGTAGCCGATCTCGTCGGCGACCTCGAGTACGCGACGACGGGTCTGCTCGCTCGCACCGGGCTTGCCACTGAGGACGAACGACACCAGGGTGCGCGACACCCCGGCACGAACGGCGACGTCGGCCATGGTCGGACGTTGCGCGGCCACGGGCCACTCCCCTCGCTGTGACGCTTGACACGTCTTGGTCGACACGTTCATAGTAGACCTCACGCGCGTTACTAACGCGCTTTAGTTCATCCATTCGAGAGAAGATCCCATGGCATCGACGACGGAAACCCGACAGTCGGCGGGTCGCTTCCTGACCAAGCTGACCGTCATCGCCACACTCGGCGGCCTGCTGTTCGGCTACGACACCGGCGTCATCTCCGGGGCCCTGCTCTACATGAAGGACGACCTCGACCTCAGCGCCTTCGGCGAGGCGACGGTGGTCAGCTCACTGCTGTTCCCCGGCGCGGCCCTCGGCGCGCTCCTCGGCGGACGCATCGCCGACCGGATCGGTCGCAAGAGGATGCTCCTGCTCTGCGGTGCGATCTTCCTCGTCGGCGCGTTGGGCTGCGCGCTGGCACCCACGGTGCAGATCATGGTCGCCGCCCGCATCGTCCTCGGGTTCGGCGTCGGCGCCGCCTCGGTGACCTGCCCGCTCTACCTGGCCGAGATGGCCCCGCCCGACCGCCGCGGCCGCATGGTGACGATCAACGAGCTCATGATCGTCACCGGACAGATGCTGGCCTTCGCCATGAACGCGCTGTTGGACCATCTCATCCAGGACCCGCACGTCTGGCGGATCATGCTGGCGGTTGCCTCGATTCCCGCCGTCGCGCTACTGGTCGGCATGCTCTTCCTGCCGGACTCACCCCGCTGGTACGGCCTCAAGGGACGCTTCGAGGAGGCCCGGACCGTGCTGGGCTACAGCCTGGACTCGCGGGAGGCCGACGAGGAGTTCGAGGCCATCGTCGCCCACGCCGAACGCACCATGACCAGCCGCACCCCCTGGACCGTCATCCGCGACGTCCCCTGGATCCGCAAGGTCGTGCTGATCGGCTGCGGCCTGGCCATCGTGCAGCAGGCCACCGGCATCAACACCGTGAACTACTACGCCCCAACGATTCTCGAGCAAAGCGGCCTCGGGGTGAGTGCGTCGCTGATCGCCACCATCGCGGTCGGCGTCACGTCAGTGGTCACCACGATCATCGGCATCATCCTGCTCGGCTTCGTGGGTCGCCGGACCATGTTGCTCATCGGGTTCAGCGGTGTCGCGGCCTCGCAGGCTGCACTCGCTCTCACGTTCCTGCTGTCGGAGTCCACCACCCGCAGTTACGTCATCCTGGGGTGCATGATCGTGTTCGTCGCGTTCGTCCAGATGTTCATCGGCACCTGCGTCTGGCTGCTTCTGTCCGAGATCTTCCCGATGAGCATCCGCGGATTCGCCATGGGCATCGCGGTATTCATCCTCTGGTGCACCAACGCGGCCATCTCCTTCCTGTTCCCGGTACTCAACTCCGCGCTGGGGTCGACCGGGACCTTCGGGCTCTTCGTCCTCGTCAACCTCGTCTCGCTGTACTTCGTGTTTCGCTGCGTGCCCGAGACCAAGGGCACCACCCTGGAGGAACTCGAAGACCGGTTCGAAGCCGAAGGCACCCTCGCGGCGTCGGCGTGACGCCGCGATCAACCCCCGCTACGAAAGGATTCCCACCCCGATGAGCAACATCCTGGTCGGCTCGGCCCCCGACTCCTGGGGCGTCTGGTTCCCCGACGATCCGCAGCAGACCCCCTATGGAAGATTCCTCGACGAAGTCGCCGCGTCGGGATACGAGTGGATCGAACTCGGTCCCTTCGGCTACCTGCCGACCGACCCCGAGAAGCTGGCCGACGAGTTGGCCCAGCGCAACCTGAAGCTGTCGGCCGGAACGGTATTCGAGCACCTGCATCAGTCCGAGACGCGGGGTGACGACGCGTGGAACTCGGTGTGGCGCCAGATCGAGGACGTCGCCAAGCTCACCGCGGCCGTCGGCGGAACGCACGTCGTCGTCATCCCCGAGATGTGGCGCGACCCGGCCACCGGCGCGGTGCTCGAGGACCGCAATCTCACCACCGCCCAGTGGGCCCAGAAGACCACCGGCATGAACGAGCTGGGCAAGGCCATGTTCGAGAAGTACGGTGTCCGTGCGCAATACCATCCGCACGCCGACAGCCACGTCGACACCGAAGAGAACGTGTACCGCTTCCTCGACGGCACCGACGGCGAGTTCGTCAACCTGTGCCTGGACACCGGACACATCAGCTACTGCGGCGGTGACAACATCGCCATCATCGAACGGGCACCCGAACGCATCGGCTACCTGCACCTCAAGCAGGTCGACCCGGTGGTGCGCGCCAAGGTCGAGGCCGAGAACCTGCCGTTCGGCGAGGCGGTCAGACTCGGTGCCATGACCGAGCCGCCGTTGGGCATCCCCGACATGCCGCCGCTACTGGCCGCCGTCGAGCGGCTCGGCGTCGACGTCTTCGCGATCGTCGAGCAGGACATGTACCCCTGCGCCGTCGACGCCCCCCTGCCCATCGCCCAGCGCACCCGGCAATACCTCGGGTCCTGCGGCGTGCCGTCCGTCCGATTCAGCTAGGAGCCTCACTGCATGTCAGATCTACGCATCGCCGTCCTCGGCGTCGGGATGATGGGTGCCGACCACGTCGCACGCATCGGCTCGAGGATCGCCGGAGCCCGGGTCACCGTCGTCAACGACTTCGTGACCGAGAAGGCCGAGCAGCTCGCCGCGACCATCCCCGGTTGCCGGGCCATCGCCGATCCCCTGGACGCGATTGCCGACCCAGACGTCGACGCCGTCGTGCTGGCCACCCCGGGCACCACCCACGAGAAGCAGCTCCTCGCTTGCCTGGAGCACGGCAAGCCGGTGATGTGCGAGAAGCCGCTGACCACCGACGTCGCGACGTCGCTGGACGTGGTCAAGCGCGAGGCCGAACTCGGCAGGCGGTTGATCCAAGTCGGTTTCATGCGCCGCTTCGACGCGGAGTACGTGGCGCTCAAGGCAATGCTCGACGGCGGGGAGCTCGGCACGCCGCTCGTCATGCACTGCGCACACCGCAACCCCGTCGTGCCACCGAACTTCGACAGCTCGATGATCGTCAAGGACTCCCTCGTCCACGAGGTGGACGTGACGCGCTTTCTGTTCGACGAGGAGATCACCCACGTCCAGGTCATCAAGCCCGCCGCCAATCCCGCTGCACCGCAGGGACTTCAGGATCCGCAGATCGCGATCTTCACCACGTCCACGGGCAAGCACGTGGACGTCGAGGTGTTCGTCACCACCGGGGTGGCCTACGAGGTCCGCACCGAGGTCGTGGGCGAACGGGGTAGCGCGATGATCGGCCTCGACGTCGGGTTGGTTCGCACGAGCGCGCCCGGGCACCGGGGTGGTCAGATCACGCCCAGCTTCAAGGAACGCTTCGGACTGGCCTACGACGTGGAGATTCAGCGGTGGGTCGACGCCGTCCGCGCCGGGGTGAACGTCGACGGTCCGGGCGCGTGGGACGGTTACGCCGCGGCAGCGGTGTGCGCGGCGGGCGTCGCCTCGCTGGAGTCGGGCGGGCCCGTCGCCGTCGAGATGGTCTCACGGGACTCGATCGCGGGAGCCTGATGACCCCCCTTACCCAGTCGTCGACTCGCCGATGAGATTTGCTGCGCGGTGGGAGTTCACCGGGTATAACTGATCTCCAACAATTGACGGGGGGGTCAGATCATGGCGGAGGATCGGAAGCGGCGCGGCGGACATCGGTCCGAGGACTTCGGCGTTCGGCGGTGGTTGCGGGTCGGGGCCGCCTCGGCGGGCATGGGCGCCGCGCTGTTCGGAGCCTCGCTGGCCGCCCCGCTGGCGGCGAGCGCTCTGGCCGACGACTCGGGATCGTCGTCGTCGCCGGCATCCTCGTCGTCCAGTGCGAGCTCGCCGGCCGGCGAGGCAGGGCCGCAGGAGTCGGCGGGTTCCTCGGCGCCGGCGCAGCAGACCTCGACGCCCGCGTCCGGCGAGACGGCGTCGGCCGGATCGTCGTCGACCCCTACGACGACGTCGGAGTCCTCCCCCTCGTCGACGTCCGCTTCGACCACGACGGTGTCCGCCGACGACAAGACGACCGTCAGCGCCCAAACGAACCGGGGTTCCGTCGGATCCGATGACGCCGGGTCGAGCGGCGAGCATTCCACGGTCTCGGCTCGAGTCAACTCGGGGTCGTCACCCGCGGCTGCGGCGTCGGGCACCTCGGTGCCCGCACCCGCGGCCGCCCCGTCGGCATCGGAGAGCAAGACCGCGGCGCTCGTCGCGGCCCCGGTTACCGAACCCGTTGCCGCGGTGTCGAATTCGCAATCCTCCGTGACGACGGCCGCGGCGGCTCCGACGATCCCGTGGGTTCTACAGGTGACGGGTTCGAGCGACCCGTACTCGGACGCGATCAACTATCACGTCGCCGGGTTCTTCGGTGCGGTGCAGGCGTTGATCGCCGGCGCTCCGCTTCCCGACCCTCTCAAGGCGGCACTGAGCGGCACCGCCTACACCGTCCGCCGCAGCCTCTACAATTCGGCACCGACCGTGACGCCACTACAACTCACCGGCACCTCCGACACCGCGGTCGCGGGCCGCGTCAGCGCCTCCGATCCCGACGGGGATCAGATCGCCTACCGCGTGGTGCAGGGACCGGCGTCGGGCACGCTGCAGCTCAACTCCGACGGCAGCTTCACCTACACCCCGGGTGACGGATTCGACGGCGTGGCGTCCTTCGTCGTACTTGCCCAGGATCTCGGACTGCACGTCAACCTGCTCAACCCGTTCCGCGGACCGGGTACCTCGGCGGGTGCGCTCGTCAACGAAGGCGCCATCAAGTTCGACTTCAACTACACGACAGGGGCCAACTTCTGGTCCGACGAGGCCAGGGCCGCACTCGCATCGTCGGCGAACCGGGTCACCGCCTACTTCCTCGTCACCCGCCCCGTCACGCTCACCTACGACGTCACCGGCGAAGACTCGACGGCGAGCTCCAAGCTCGCGTCGGCGGGCAGCGGTCTGGTCAGCACCGACCCCGGCTTCTGGCAAACGGTCGTGCAAAGCAAGCTGCTCACCGGCGTCGATGCGAACGGCGATGCGGCCGACGGCTCGATCGACTGGAACTTCGCCAAGGGTTGGGACTACGGCGACTCCGTCAGCGCCGACAACTACGACTTCGTGTCGACGGCGATGCACGAACTGATGCATTCCTTTGGATTCCTGTCCGTCATCGACGCACCGGGGAAGAACGCCGACGGGGAGTGGACGGTGCTCGACGGCTTCATCCAGACCTCCGGCGGTGCGAAGCCGGTCACCTACGACTACAGGTGGAACGCCGCCTACGATCCGAATCTCACCGGCGCCGCCGGTGGTTTCTACTTCGGCGGCGCGAACGCCGTGGCCGCCTACGGTGGTCTGGTCCCGCTCTACACGCCGAATCCGTGGGAGGACGGCAGCTCGATGTCCCATCTGGACGACACGACGTTCACCGGGGCCAACGAGCAGATGATGAACGCCAAGACCGACACAGGGCTGGGAGTGCGGGTGCTCAGCCCGATCGAGCTCGGCATCCTGAAGGACATCGGCTATACCGTCGTCATCCCGAGCGTCGCCCCCAGCGCCGCCAGCGTCGCGGTCTAGAAGTCCCAGTCCTCGTCGGTGGTGTTGACGGCCTTGCCGATGACGTAGCTGGACCCCGACCCGGAGAAGAAGTCGTGGTTCTCGTCGGCGTTGGGGCTCAGCGCCGACAGGATCGCCGGGTTGACGTCCGTTTCGTCCTTGGGGAACAGCGCCTCGTAGCCCAGGTTCATCAAGGCCTTGTTGGCGTTGTAGCGCAAGAACTTCTTGACGTCCTCGGTGAGCCCGACCCCGTCGTAGAGGTCCTGGGTGTACTCGACCTCGTTGTCGTAGAGCTCGAAGAGCAGCTCGTAGGTGTAGTCCTTCAGCTCGGCCTTGCGGGCCTCGTCGGCCTGCGCCAGACCCTTCTGGAACTTGTAGCCGATGTAGTACCCGTGCACGGCCTCGTCGCGGATGATCAGCCGGATCATGTCGGCGGTGTTGGTGAGCTTGGCGCGGCTGCTCCAGTACATCGGCAGGTAGAAGCCGGAGTAGAACAGGAAGCTCTCCAGCAGCGTGGAGGCCACCTTGCGCTTGAGCGGATCGTCGCCCTTGTAGAAGTTCATCACGATCTCGGCCTTGCGCTGCAGGTTGGGGTTCTCCTCCGACCAGCGGAACGCCTCGTCGATGTCCACCGTCGAGCACAGCGTGGAGAAGATGTTGCTGTAGCTCTTGGCGTGCACCGACTCCATGAACGCGATGTTGGTGTAGACGGCCTCCTCGTGCGGGGTGATCGCATCGGGGATCAGGCTCACCGCACCGACGGTGCCCTGGATGGTGTCCAGCAGCGTCAGGCCGGTGAACACGCGCATGGTCAGCTGCTTCTCGTGCTCGTTGAGCGTGCCCCAGGACGGGATGTCGTTGGACACCGGGACCTTCTCCGGCAACCAGAAGTTGCCGGTCAGGCGCTCCCAGACCTCGGCGTCCTTCTCGTCGTGAACGCGGTTCCAGTTGATGGCGGAGACCCGGTCGATCAACTTGATTCCATCAGACACTGTGAACCCCAATTCGATGCGTGGCGAGTAGCTCCCACGACACTACAACTGGGGTGTGACATCGCGTCGCAACACAACCACTTGTGTCCGCGTGTCGTAATCAGCGCCCGATGAACCGGTACTCGTCACGCTTGAAACGCCTGGTCGCCAACCAGTACTGCCAGGTCATGCCGCTCCACAGCACCCGGTTGACGCCGTGGGAGTCCAGATACCAGCTGCGGCACCCACCGGTGTTCCACACCGTCTTGGACAGACCGTCCTGCAACTCGGCGTTGAACGCGTCCTGCGCGGCACGGGTGGGCGCCACCGCCTGCGCGCCCGCCCGGTCGACCGCGGCAACCGCCTTGGCGACGTAGCGGATCTGCGCCTCGATCATGAACACCACCGAGTTGTGGCCGAGTCCGGTGTTGGGGCCCAGCAGGAAGAACAGGTTGGGCATGTCGGCGACGGCGACGCCGCGGTGCGCCTCGACGCCCTCGCGGTTCCACCGCTGCACCAGGTCCTCGCCGCCGGGGCCGGTGACGTCGACGTAGGAGTACGAGTCGGTGACGTGGAAGCCGGTGGCGTACACCACCACGTCGACGGGATGTTCGACGCCGTCGGCGGTGACGATGCCGTCGCGGGTGATCCGCTCGATGCGCTCGGTGATCACCTGCGTCTTGGGATTGGCGATGCCACGATAGTAGGTGTCGGAGTTGAGGATTCGCTTGCATCCGGTCCGGTAGTCGGGAGTCAGCTTGCGCCGCAGCGCCTTGTCCTTGACCGCACGACGGATGTTCCACTTGCCCAGCAGCGCACCGACCTTGAGCAACCAGGGCTGTTTGGTCATGCCGAAACCGACCACCTCGTGCATCCAGTAGAGCAGCACCCGTGCCAAGGCTCGCGCGCCCGGGACATTCGTGAACATCTGCCGAACCCATGGCGGCAGAGCGTTGTTGGGTCGTGGCATCACCCATGGGGGTGTGCGTTGGTAGACCTGCAGTTCGGCGACGTCGTCGACGATCGCGGGCACCAACTGAATGGCGCTGGCACCGGTTCCGATGACGGCGACCCGCTTGCCGGCGATGTCCACCGAGTGATCCCACTGCGCGGAATGGAAGGCGGCCCCGGCGAAGTCGTCGACGCCCTCGATGTCGGGGATCAGCGGGATGTGCAGCGCCCCGGCGCCCGAGATGAGGAATTGGGCGACGAACTCACTCCCGTCGGCGGTCACCACGTGCCAACGCATCTCGGCGTCGTCCCAGCGCGCTCGCTCGACCCGCGAGCCGAATCGGATGTAGCGGCGCAGACCGTACTTGTCGGCGACGCCCTTGAGGTAGTCGAAGATCTCGGGCTGAAGCGACCACATGTGGGTCCAGTCGGGCTTCGGCTCGAAGGAGAAGGAGTACACGTGCGACGGGATGTCACAAGCGCAGCCGGGATAGGTGTTGTCCCGCCAGGTGCCACCGATGTCGTCGGCCTTCTCCAAGATGACGAAGTCGTGGGCGCCGAAGCCCTGCTTCTGCAGGGCGATGGCCATGCCAAGACCGGAGAAGCCGCTGCCGATGATGACGGCGCGGGTGCGGACGGGGCTCTGTTGCGCCGTGGCGGCGCCTGCCTCTTCGGCGATCGTCATGTCGCCACGATACTTGGGAACGCAGGTACCGGGTATCAGGCCACGGTCTCGCGGCGGCGAACACCCTCGTGCAGCGGCAAATCGGGATCGATCTTGATCCCGAGCAGGTCACACGTGCCGTAGATGGCCGCCAGCATCAACGTCGTCATGTGCGCGACGAATTGCTCCGGCGGCATCCGCCGCGGACTGTCCGGACCGGGCCCCAGCCACCACTCCGTGGCCGCGGCTGCCGACCCGAACGTCGTGAACGCGGCCAGCTCCATCGCCGCCCCGTCGAGCTCCATCTCACGCAGTTCGTCGTTGAACATCGCCGCCATCGCCAAGGTGATGTCGCGTCCCTCGTTGAGCGCGCGCATCGTCTCGCTCTGTTCGGCGAACCGTCCTTGGATCAGGAACCGGCATACGTTGGGATGCTCGTCCACGAGATGCACGTACTTCTCGACACTGCGCAGGATCAGGTCCCGGGCCGGGTCGGTGCCCACGTTGATCGACGGGATGATGGCTGCCCACAACATGTCTCGCAGCCGCTCGCCAATTGCCTGGAACAGGTCGGACTTGTCGGTGAAGTGCCGGTAGATCTTCGGCTTCGCGGTGCCCGCCTCTTCGGCGATCTCCCGCAGGGAGAGCTCGGGGCCGAGCTTGTCGATCGCGCGGAAGGCGGCGTCGACGATTTCGGCCCGGACCTTCTTGCGATGTTCGCGCCATCGCTCGCTTCTGGCGTCGACCTTCACCCCTGGTGGGGTGCCCGGATGGGGCCGAGACGGTCTGCGCACGGACTCACTGTACCGGCTGAACACGGCTGACCTGCCACAACCGCGTGTGGGGCACGCTCGGACCGGGTGCACGCCGACCCGCGCAGGTAGCATCTGGAGCCGATATCCCCCAGCTATGCGAGACGAGAATCATGACGCAGCGGTACGACCTGGTGATTGCGGGCGGCGGGCCCTCCGGCTCCGCGGCCGCGTGGCAGGCGGCACGAACGGGCGCCAAGGTGGTCGTCCTGGACAAGGCCGACTTCCCGCGCGACAAGCCCTGCGGCGACGGTCTGACGGCCCGCGCGGTCAGCTACCTCCAGAAGATGGGCCTCGCCAAGGAGGTCGACGAGTTCCACCGGGTCAACCGGGTGACGGTCTACAGCCCGTCGCAGTGGGAGCTGTCCTTCCCGACCCGCCCGGGCATGCCGAACCACGGGTACGTCGCACCCCGCCCAGCCCTCGACACGCTGCTGCTCAAGCATGCCGAGGCAGCCGGCGCAGAGATTCGGCAGTCGTGCGAGGTGACGGGCCCGGAACTCGACGCCAACGGTCGCGTCGTCGGCGTCGTCCTCAAGAGCGGCGAGAAGGTCCTCGGCGATGCGGTCATCGCCGCCGACGGCGCGTATTCCCCCATCAAGCGAGCCCTGAAGATCGACTCGGAGTACAACGGCTACTCGGCTATCGCGATTCGGGCCGAGATGCCGGCGAACAAGCCGGACTCCGACTCCCTCGACATCTATCTCAACCTCGAGTTCAACGGCGATCAGCTCCCCGGGTACGCGTGGGTGTTCCCGTTCGGCGGCGGCCGCATCAACATCGGCCTGGGCTACGTCAACAGCTACAAGGACTGGCAGAAGATCAACGCGACCCAGTTCATGGGCGAGTTCATGCAGACGCTGCCCCGCGAGTGGGGCCTGCCACCCATCGAGGAACTCAAGAAGGACAAGCTCGTTCGGGCGTGGCGCCTGCCGATGGGTTTCACCGCGTGGCCGCCGTGGCGTCCGGGCGTGCTGTTCACCGGCGACTCGCTGGGGGCGGGCAAGCCGGCCTCGGGTGCGGGCATCTCCAAGGCGCTCGAGTCGGGCCTGGCGGCCGGCGAGTGCGCGATCGCGGCGCTGACCAACGGCGGGCCCGACGACTTCACCAACTACTCGCAGCGGATGGAAGCGGCGTGGGGCCGGGAGTACCGGCGGGGTCGCTACTTCCACAAGCTCGCCGGCATCCCGGCCGTGGCGAACAACGGCATCAAGCTGATCGACAACGCCTTCTTCCGCGATCGCATGCTCAAGGCGCTGTACAAGAAGGAGCAGGGACCGCAGCACCGCGTGAAGTAGTCCCGCACGATCCTCGACAACGCTTGTCGGACAACACTTCTCGACCCCGACCCAGCTTCGCCCATCCTCGTCGTCCGGCCATCTCGGGCCCCCCGGTGCGGCCGCCCGCTCGGAGCCGGGGAGTTTCGCATCCACCTCATTGAGACAACGGTAAGAAAACGCCCACGTTGCGAACCTTGACCGTTTCGTGTTGTTCCTGTGACATGAGTAGCCCATCGTTACCGAAGTGAAATGAGTGCAACGAGGCATTCGTAACCGGCGACCCGGGAGTACGACATGACGTCACTGACCATCCACCGATCCTGGACCTCGCCGACCCTGCGCAACGCCATGGTGGTGCGCCAAGGAATCGCCTGGACGAACGTCGTCGACGTGGCGGCCCTGATCTTCCGGCCCGTGGTGGTGACGCTCGGCATCGCCGCCGCGGCCGTCATGTGGCCCACCCACGCCCACGCCGACGTCACCGGGGACTCGACGACGAACGTGCTCAACGGCGTCGGCATTGGGAACAACGGTCCGGTCAGCACGGCCATTGCCGGAGCGGGACAGTCGATTTGCCCGATGCTGGTGCAGCCGGGAAGCCAGCTGGCCACCATGGCGGCACAGATGTCCGGTCAAAACGGCTTGGCGCCGACCATCGCGGGCTGGGTGGCCACCATGGTGATCCAGTCACAGTGCCCCGGCTGGATGACCTCGCTGTCCAACGGGCAGATGCCGGCCGGGTTGAACTCGTTGACCAACATGGCGGCCCCGACGCTCGGGGCGCCCGTCGCCAGCCCGGCCACGCCCGGCGGACTGCAGATTCCCGGCCTCTGATCGCGGGTCACGCCGTGAACGCGTACTGCACGTTCTCGCCGACGGGCACGAACCCGAGTCGGCGGTAGATCGCATTCGACACCGGGTTGGCGTCGTCGGCGAACAACACCACGTCACGGGCGCCCCGGCGCCAGGCGTGTCGCACCGCCTCCGCGGTCACCGCCGCGCCGTACCCCCGACCCCGGCGCTGCGGCGGGGTGTACACCGGACCGATCCGAGACATGCCCAGCAGGACGCCGTGCACCCGGGCCATCGCGACGGGCTCCCCGTCGACGGTCCACAGCACTACGCGCCCGCCCGCGGCGGCGACGGCGCCGAGCACGTTGCGGTGCGCCGCCGGATCCGACGCCGCGCCGAACGCCTCGGTGAAGAACGCGTCGAACCAGCTCGCGATCAAGTCGGCATCTTCGTCGCCGGCCAACCGCGGTTCACCGACCACGCCGGCCGGTTCGACCAGGTCGCCCAATCGGTACAACGTCTCGGAGAACGACTGCTCCGCGGAGACTCCCGTGGCCGCGACCCACGCCTGACTGAATGCCGTTGCAGTGTCGCGCGTTCCGCGGATGGCAGGGAGGTCGGCTCGCACCGGCGCCAGAGCTGTGGCGGCCTCCTTGGCCAAGGTCGGCGGCAGCCCGTTGACCAACAGCACCGAATCCCGCATCTGCAGTGCGGCACCCACGGCTCCGTCGCAGTCGAAGGCGGCCAGCAGCAGATGATCGGCCGGCCACACGGAGGTGCGCAGGGTGGTCAGCTCGACGGTGAACCGCACCGGGTCACGGCGATACACCCAGCGGGCCACCGGGCCGAAGCCGTCCGGCGTCGCGTGCAGGTGAACGTTCATGCCTACGAGGGTGAGCCACTCGCCGCATCAATTCCACTGATTTATTGGCAGATTGACCGTCAGCGGCGTCCGCGCTTGGTCGGCCCCGGCGTGCGGGCGACCTTGCCCGCGGCGGCTCGGGCGGCCTGCTTGGCCAGTGTCTTCTCTCGCGCGGACCGCTTCGGCGCGGCCTCGGCCTGCCCACGCGACGAGCTGGGTGTGCGACCCCGCACGACGCCGATGAACTCGGCCACCAGCGCCGACTGTTCACCGCCGGGAACGGCCAGCGCGACGGGGCACGTGGGGGCGTCGGCGATCGGGCGGTAGGTGAGGTCCTTGCGGTGGTGCAGCCGCGCCAGGGACTGCGGGACGACGAGCACGCCGACGCCAGCCGCGACGAGTTCGATTGCCTCGCCGACTGTTTCAGGACGGTGCGCCACCCGCTCGCCCGGGCACTGCGTCCAGTCGACGACGTCGTCGAGTGGCACCAGTAGGGGCTCGCCGTCGAGGTCCTCGGCGGTGACGGTGTCGGCGGCGCTCAGCAGATGCTCGGTGGGCACCACCACCACCGTCGTCTCGTCGTAGAGCGGGATGAGCGCCAACGGTGACGAGTCGGCGGGCGGTCGGAGCAAGGCCACGTCCACCGCACCGGTGCGCACCGCGTCGGCGGCCTCGGCAGCGGCGACGGCGCGCAGGTCCAACCGGACGTCGGGGTGGCGCTGCGCCCACGTTCGGGCCCACTTCGCGGGCGTCACACCGGGGACGTACCCCACCACGAGCGCGGTCGGCGAGGATGCCGAGGATGAGACCACCGGCTCAGGCTACCGATAGCATTCCCGTCATGAGCAGGCCGAACGCGCAATCCATGAAACCAACGACCGCGGCGAAGAAGCTCGACGTGTACCTGCCGGCAACGCCCGCGGAGTTCCAGGAGAACGCGATCACCCGGTCTGAGCTGGCCGCCCTGCAGGACGACCCGCCGCAATGGCTCAAGGACCTCCGCAAGAACGGACCGCATCCGAAGAACCTCGTCGCGGCGAAGCTGGGCGTCTCGATCGCCGGTCTCGCGCGCGGCGGCGTCACCGAAGCACTGACCACCGACCAGATCAACGCCCTACTCGAGGAGAAGCCGGACTGGTTGGTCGCCGAGCGCGAGAGCTACCAGGCCGTGCTGCGCGAGGAGCGACGCGTCAAGGCCATGCACGACGACCAGGCGCGCGAGGGCTGAGCCGAGCCAGCCGTCACAACATGCAGCTGACGCAACCCTCCACCTCAGTCCCTTCCAACGCCATCTGGCGCAGGCGGATGTAGTACAGCGTCTTGATGCCCTTGCGCCAGGCGTAGATCTGCGCCTTGTTGACGTCGCGCGTGCTGGCGGTGTCCTTGAAGAACAGCGTCAGCGACAACCCCTGGTCCACGTGCTGGGTGGCCGCGGCGTAGGTGTCGATGATCTTCTCGTAGCCGATTTCGTAGGCATCCTGGTAGTACTCCAGGTTGTCGTTGGTCAGATACGGCGCCGGGTAGTAGACGCGACCGATCTTGCCTTCCTTGCGGATTTCGATCTTGCTCGCCACCGGGTGAATCGACGACGTCGAGTGGTTGATGTAGGAGATCGACCCGGTCGGCGGCACCGCCTGCAGGTTCTGGTTGTAGATGCCGTGCGTCTGCACCGACTCCTTGAGCCTGGACCAATCCTCTTGGGTGGGAATGCGAATGCCCGCGTCGGCGAACAGTTGGCGCACGCGTTCGGTCGCCGGCTCCCACACCTGATCGGTGTACTTGTCGAAGAACTCGCCCGAGGCGTACTTGGAGCGTTCGAAGCCGCCGAACGCCGTGCCCCGCTCGATCGCGATGCGGTTGCTGGCCCGCAGCGCGTGATAGAGCACGGTGTAGAAGTACATGTTGGTGAAGTCGACGCCCTCTTCGGAGCCATACATGATCCGCTCGCGAGCCAGGTAGCCGTGCAGGTTCATCTGGCCCAGGCCGATGGCGTGAGAGTCGTTGTTGCCCTGCTCGATCGACGGCACCGACCAGATGTGAGTCTGGTCGCTGACCGCAGTCAACCCGCGGATCGACGTCTCGATGGTCTGCGCGAAGTCCGGCGAGTCCATCGCCTTGGCGATGTTCAGCGAGCCGAGGTTGCAGGAGATGTCCTTGCCCACCTTCGCGTAGCTCAGGTCCTCGTTGAACAGCGACGGGGTGGACACCTGCAGGATCTCCGAGCACAGGTTGCTGTGGGTGATCTTGCCTTCGATCGGGTTGGCCCGGTTCACGGTGTCCTCGTACATGATGTACGGGTAGCCGGACTCGAACTGCAGCTCGGCCAGGGTCTGGAAGAACTCGCGCGCCTTGATCTTCGTCTTGCGGATCCGGGCGTCGTCGACCATCTCGTAGTACTTCTCGGTCACCGAGACGTCGGCGAACGGCACGCCGTACACGCGCTCGACGTCGTACGGCGAGAACAGGTACATGTCCTCGTTCTTCTTGGCCAGCTCGAAGGTGATGTCGGGGATCACGACGCCGAGGCTGAGGGTCTTGATGCGGATCTTCTCGTCGGCGTTCTCGCGCTTGGTGTCGAGGAAGCGGTAGATGTCGGGGTGGTGGGCGTGCAGGTACACCGCACCGGCGCCTTGGCGGGCTCCGAGCTGGTTGGCATAGGAGAACGAGTCCTCGAGCAGCTTCATGATCGGGATGACGCCCGAGCTCTGGTTCTCGATGTTCTTGATCGGTGCGCCGTGCTCGCGAATGTTGCTCAGCAGCAGGGCAACTCCGCCACCGCGCTTGGACAGCTGCAGCGCCGAGTTGATCGAGCGCCCGATGGACTCCATGTTGTCCTCGATGCGCAGCAGGAAGCAGGACACCGGCTCACCGCGCTGCTTCTTGCCCGAGTTGAGGAAGGTCGGGGTGGCCGGCTGGAAGCGGCCGTCGATGATCTCGTCGACCAGTTTCTCGGCGAGCATGGTGTCACCGGCGGCCAGCGTCAGCGACACCATGACCACGCGGTCCTCGAAGCGCTCCAGGTAGCGCTTCCCGTCGAACGTCTTCAGCGTGTAGGACGTGTAGTACTTGAACGCGCCGAGGAACGTCGGGAAGCGGAACTTCTTGGCGTACGCGCGATCCAGCAGCGACTTCACGAAGTTGCGTGAGTACTGGTCGAGCACCTCGCGCTCGTAGTACTCCTTTTGCACCAGGTAGTCGAGCTTCTCGTCCTGGTTGTGGAAGAAGACGGTGTTCTGGTTGACGTGCTGCAGGAAGTACTGGTTGGCGGCTTCGCGATCCTTGTCGAACTGGATCTTGCCGTCCTTGTCGTACAGGTTGAGCATCGCGTTGAGCGCGTGGTAGTCGGTCTCGCCCGGCAGGGCGTGGACGCCGGTGGTCAAAGGTTCTGCAGTGACGGTTGGTGACACGTCTGGTCCTTCCAGAAGTCGGCAAGGCCCGCGCGAACGGCGAAGACGTCGTCGGTGGTGCCCATGAGTTCGAAGCGATAGAGATAGGGGACGCCACACTTGCGTGAGACGACGTCGCCGGCGTAGCCGAATTCGGCACCGAAGTTGGTGTTGCCCGCCGCGATGACGCCGCGGATCAACGACCGGTTGTGCTCGTCGTTGAGAAAGGCGATGACCTGCTTGGGAACGTAGCCCCCGGCGTCGGGGTCGGGCCCGTTGGCGTGTCCGCCGCCGTAGGTCGGCAGCACCAGCACGTAGGGCTCGACCACCTTGATGCGGTCACGGAGCGGGATGCGGATGGCGGGTAGCTCCAGCTTCTCGACGAAGCGGTGCGTGTTCTCCGAGACGCTGGAGAAGTAGACCAGATTGCCCACGACCCCTCCTCTCCTACCCGCCGGGTCGGTCTGGTTCAGGCGGTCGCGGTTGCGACGGCGCTGGACAACGACTTGATCCGGTCCGGTCGGAAGCCCGACCAGTGGTCGTTTCCGGCGACGACCACGGGAGCCTGCAGGTAGCCCAGCGCCATGACGTAGTCACGCGCCTCGGGGACCTCGGTGATGTCGACGACCTCGTAGACGACGCCCTGCTTGTCGAGCGCCTTGTAGGTGGCGTTGCACTGGACGCAGGCGGGCTTGGTGTAGACGGTGACGGTCATCTTCGGCTCGACTCCTCTTCGAAGGCTATCTAACTGGCTACTGCTATCCCCATTTAGTTCAGCAGCCCGGCGACCCTTCGAATTCCTGCCGCCAAAGCCCGGGGACTGCTGGCGGAATCCTCCCGATTCGCCTGGTTCCAGGGCTCCGGCTGACCTGAAGCGGTACTCGTACCGTGGGGGCCTGTCGGTCTGCAGAACACTACACCTAGTGTCCGACATTCAGAAGAGATACAAGATGTTCTGAACGACATTGATGAAATTCCCTGGTCGTAAGCCCACTTCGCCCCCAAATCACCGGCGTGTCGCGCGCGCCGAGACCGACGTGTCGTGCTGCCGGTCTAGGTCTACCACCGACCCCCGACAGGTTCTCCACAGGCTCCATCCACAGCAAAGCCGCCGACGACCCCGTTCTCGGGGTCGCCGGCGGCGTCGTGGGACTGGTGTCAGCCGACCTCGGCGGCAAGCTTCTCGACGGCCTCGCGGACCTGCTGGACCACGTCGGCATTCTCGCGCGGATGCTCGTCCCCGAAGACGGACGCCGGCAGCGACAGCTTGACGCCCTCGACCACGCGGGGTCCGGCGACGCCGAACGACTTCCGGGTCTCGTCGTGGGCCCACACCCCGCCGTACTGACCCAGCGCGGTGCCGATGACGGCCAACGGCTTGCCGTTGAGCGCACCGTTCCCGTACGGCCGCGACAGCCAGTCGATCGCGTTCTTGAGCACACCGGGAATGCTGCCGTTGTACTCCGGAGTCACCACCAGCGCAGCGTCGGACTCCGCCGCCGCCAGGCGCAAGGCCTGCACCACTTCGTCCACCGAGTCGCCGTCGACGTCCTCGTTGTAGAAGGGCAGTTCGCCCAGCCGGTCGAACAGCTGCAACGACACTCCCGCCGGCGCCGTCTCACTCGCCACCTGCGCCAATTGGCGATTCAGTGACGCCTCGCGCAGACTGCCGACGAGCACCAAGATCTTCACGTCTGCCATGTTTCAAGAACCCTTTCGGTCGATTCGTCCCGATCTTCTCACAGCACAACCGGACCGCGGTCCGAATCATTCCGGCTGAGCTAAAGTGCAGGCATGAGCGTTGGAGACGGACTGGTCGGGCTACCGGTCACCGATTCCGCGCCAGTCGAGCGTGGTGACGCCGCCCGCAATCGAGCCCTCCTGCTGGCCGCCGCCCGGCGCCTGATCGACGAGCACGGCGCCGACACCGTGACGATGGACGACGTCGCCGCTGCCGCCGGCGTCGGAAAGGGCACCCTGTTTCGCCGCTTCGGCAGCCGCGCCGGCCTGATGGTCGTACTCCTCGACGAGGACGAGCAGGCCGAGCAACGGGCGTTCATGTTCGGTCCCCCACCCCTGGGCCCCGGCGCCCCGCCGCTGACCAGGCTGATCGCGTACGGCCGCGAGCGGCTGAGGTTCGTTTGGGACCACCGCGCGCTGCTCTCCGATGCGAACACCGATCCGCACATGCGCTTCAACGCCCCAGCCACCCTGCACCGCACCCACGTGCGCATGCTCCTGGAGTCGGCGGGCACCACCGGTGACCTCGACGCTCAGACCCAGGGGCTGCTGTCGCTCCTGGACGCCGACTACGTCACCCACCAGGTCCAAGACGTCGGGCAGGATCTCGACCGCCAAGGCGACGGGTGGGAGAGCGTGGCGCGCAAGCTCTGCGGGAACTAGTACGCGATGGCCTGGGTCCTGCACGTCGACCTCGACCAGTTCCTCGCCTCGGTCGAACTCAGGCGGCGACCCGACCTCGTCGGCCTGCCGGTCGTCGTCGGCGGCAACGGCGACCCCGGCGAAGCACGCAAGGTGGTCACCTGCGCGTCCTACCAAGCGCGCGAGCGCGGCGTGCATGCGGGCATGCCGCTGCGAGTCGCCGCGCGACGGTGCCCCGAGGCGACGTTCCTGCCGTCGGATCCCGCCGCCTACGACGCGGCCTCCGATGAGGTGATGGACGTGCTCCGCGGGCTCGGTCATCCTCTCGAGGTGTGGGGCTGGGACGAGGCCTACCTCGGGGCCGACGTCGTCGATCCCCGCGAGCTCGCGCTGCGCATCCGCCAGGTCGTCCAGGCCGAGACGGGACTGTCGTGCTCGGTCGGCATCAGCGACAACAAGCAGCGGGCCAAGGTGGCCACCGGCTTCGGCAAGCCGGGCGGCGTCTACCGCCTCGACGACGAGAACTGGATGGCGGTGATGGGCGACCGAGGCGTCGGCGACCTCTGGGGAGTCGGGCCCAAGACCGTCAAACGTCTTGCCGCCCTTGGCATCACCACGGTGGGCGATTTGGCCGCCACCGACGCCCAGGTGCTGGTGTCGACGTTCGGCCCGAGCACCGGGCTGGGAATCCTCCTCCTGGCCAAGGGCGGTGGCGACACCGAGGTCAGCACGAAGCCGTGGGTTCCCAGGTCCCGCAGTCACGTGATCACCTTCGCCGAGGACCTCACCGACCGGGCCGCGATGGACGCGGCGATCGTCGAGCTGACTCGTCAGACCCTCGCCGAAGTGGTCGACCAGGGACGGACGGTGACGCGGGTCGCCGTCACGGTCCGTACGTCGACGTTCTTCACCAGGACAAAGATCCGAAGGCTCGCGGCCCCGAGCGTGACCGAGTCGGTCGTGCGCGACACCGCGCTCTCGGTCCTCGACCAGTTCGTGTTGGACCGACCCGTGCGACTGCTCGGCGTGCGCCTCGAATTGGTCATGCCAACGGATGTCACCGCCGCCACCTAGCCTCGTCACCATGCTGCACACCGTGGCCATTCGCGGGTACCGGTCGATGCGCGAGGTCGTCATGCCCCTGACGCCGCTGACGATCGTCACCGGCGCCAACGGCACGGGCAAGTCCTCGGTGTACCGCGCCCTCAAGCTGCTCGCCGACTGCGGCCGCGGCGAGGTGATCGGCTCGCTGGCACGCGAGGGTGGGCTGGAGTCGGTGTTGTGGGCGGGCCCGGAGAACACCGCCGGTGCCCGTCGCACCGGTGAGACGCGCGGCACCACCCGCACCCGGCCCGTGGCCCTGGAACTCGGCTTCGCCTCCGATGATCTCGGCTACCTCGTCGACCTCGGTCTGCCGCAATACGCCGGGCCCAATTCGTTGTTCGCGCGCGACCCCGAGATCAAGCGGGAGATGGTCTTCGCCGGTCCGCGCCTGCGGCCCAGTGCGACGCTGATCCGTCGCAGCGGTGACTATGCGGAGGCTGCCGACGAAACCGGCCGCGGCGTCACCGAACTCACCCGCGCAATGCCGGCCTACCGCAGCGTGCTGGCCGAGTTCGCCCTGCCGGAGCTGACCTCCGTGCGGGACCGGTTGCGCGACTGGCGGTTCTACGACGGCTTCCGCGTGGACGCCGACGCGCCGGCCCGGCGGCATCGGATCGGCACCAGGACCCCGGTGCTGTCCGACGACGGCGGCGATCTGGCGGCGGCCGTGCAGACCATCCTCGAGGTGGGGTCCGGCGACCTCCCGAGGGCGATCGCCGACGCGTTCGACGGAGCCGAGGCCTCGGTCGCGGTGCACGACGGGCTCTTCGAGTTGCAGCTGCGTCAACCGGGAATGCTACGGCCGCTGCGCGCAGCCGAATTATCCGATGGCACACTGCGTTTCCTGCTCTGGGGCGCCGCGCTACTGAGCCCTCGGCCACCGTCGTTGATGGTGCTCAACGAGCCGGAGACTTCGCTGCACCCCGATTTGGTGCCCCCGCTGGCGGCGATGATCCGTGCCGCGGCGGCGGTCACCCAGGTCGTGGTGGTGACCCATTCCGGGGCCATGCGCGCGCTTCTCGACGTCGACGGGGCCAGCGAGATCGAGCTCTACAAACAGTGGGGCGAGACGCAGATCGTCGACCAGACCCTGCTCAGCACGCCGCCGTGGGACTGGGGCAAGCGCTGACGGCTTCCGCTGTTCGCCGCGGCATAAGCGTTCGTTCAGCGGAGTCCCGTTCAATCTGCCAGGCAGTTCACCGCGAACGAGGAGACACGGATGGCGAAGATGCTCGGTCGGAAGCTGGCACTGGTGGTCGCCGCGGCCACGATGTTGCCGCTGGCGGCCTGCGGCGGCGACACCGAGACGGCGTCCAACGGCGACGGGGTGACGCGCGCTGCGACCGGCGATCTCGCGACCAACGGCGGCGCGCACCGCGTCGACGGCGACCAGAGTGAGGCCGTCCGCAACGCGGTGAACGCCTCGGGCGCCAAGAACGTCATCCTGCTGATCGGCGACGGCATGGGCGACTCGGAGATCACCCTGGCCCGCAACTACGAGAAGGGGGCGGGTGGCTTCTTCGCCGGCCTCGACGCCCTTCCGCTGACCGGCCAGTACACGACCTATGCCCTCCAGAAGAACGGCAAGCCCAACTACGTCACCGACTCCGCAGCCAGCGCGACGGGCTGGTCAACGGGAACCAAGACCTACAACGGTGCGCTCGGCGTCGACGTCAAGGGCGTCGCGCAGAAGACGATCCTCGAACTCGCGATCGCCCAGGGCCGAGCAACCGGCGACATCACCACCTCCGAGATACAGGACGCCACACCCGCGGCCCTGTTCTCGCACATCTCCGAACGAGATTGCTACGGCCCCAAGGAGACCGCCGAGGACTGCGCGTCGGAAGCCCTCGAGAAGGGTGGCCTCGGCTCGGTGACCGAGCAGTTGCTCGCCACGCGACCGGACGTCACGATGGGCGGTGGCGCCGAGACCTTCGCCGAGACCGCCGCCGGCGGTGACTTCAGGGGCAAGACCCTCGAGGCACAGGCAAGGGAGCGCGGCTTCCAGATGGTCCGCACCGCCGACGAACTGACGTCGATCACCAAGGCCGACGAGAATGCTCCGCTGTTGGGTCTCTTCGCCGACGGCAACATGCCGGTCAGCTGGACCGGTCCCGCCGCCGTCCGGCAGGGCTACCTTCAGCCAGCGGCCAGATGCGCCGACAACCCCAAGCGCGGCGCCGAGGTGCCCACGTTGGCAGCCATGACGAAGAAGTCGATCGACCTGCTCTCCGGTAGCGACAAGGGCAAGGACAAGGGCTTCTTCCTCCAGGTCGAGAGTGCCTCGATCGACAAGCGCGACCATGCCGCGGATCCGTGCGGCCAGATCGGCGAGACGGTGGCCTTCGACGAGGCCGTGCAGGCGGCGCTGGAGTTCGCGAAGAAGGACGGCAACACGCTGGTGATCGCGACGGCCGACCACGCCCACACGAGTCAGATCGCCGAACCCTACAGCGAAGAGGATCTGCAGGGCATCGCCGAGGACACCAAGCAGCCGATCGAACGGGTCCGCGACATCATGTATCCCGGCCTCACTCGCCTGTTGACCACGGCCGACGACGCCGAGATGCTGGTCAGCTACGGCACGTCGGCCGATGTCGGCATCGAAGACCAGGGCCACACCGGAACTCAGTTGCGCCTGGCCGCCTTCGGCCCCCGCGCCGCCAACGTCGTGGCGCTGACCGATCAGACCGACCTCTTCTTCACCATGACCGACGCGCTCGGACTCAACCGGTCCTAGGCGGTCGCAGTGCGCGGGTGAAGATGGCGTTCACCTGTCGCATGGCGACGCTGTAGGGCCACCATGCCACCCGCTTGAACGCGTACAACGCCCGGATGTCGAGCGAGGTGTAGATGAGGTACCTGTTGCGGGCGACACCGCGAAGGATCTTGTCGGCGACCACCTCCGGGGACACCGCGTGGCCGCTGAACCGCTCCACCCACTTCTGCACCCGCGGGTGGTCGCGGTCGACGCCGGCGATGTCGACGCTTTGCACGAGCGGCGTCTTGACTGCTCCCGGGACCACGACCGACACCCCGATGCGGTGCCTGGCGAGATCGAATCGCAGCACCTCCGACAGACCGCGCAGCCCGTACTTGCTGGCGCTGTAGGCCGCGTGCCACGGCAGTGCGACCAGTCCTGCGGCGGATGACACGTTGACGACGTGTCCGCCGCGACGGGCGAGAACCATTGCGGGCACGAAGTTCTCGATGACGTGGATGGGACCCATCAGGTTCACCGAGATCATCGATTCCCAGTGCCGGTGGGTCAGGTGGCTAACCGTGCCCCAGGCCGAGATCCCGGCGACGTTCATCACCACGTCGACCGCCGGGGTCGGGCCACCGATGGCGTCGTGCACCTCGGCGGCGAAGGCCGTCACCTCGTCATAGTCGGAAACGTCCAGCGCGCGGTGCACGGTGACGGTTGCGCCACGGGCGCGCGCGTCGGCGACCGTCTCCTCCAGACCTTCGGCGTTCCGGTCGGTGAGGAACAGTTCGGCGCCGTCGTCGGCGAGTTTGAGCGCCGTCGCCCGACCGATTCCGCTTGCCGCACCGGTGAGCACACACCGTTTACCCGCGAAGCTACCGACCATGGGCGCGACCTTACCCATCGTGACCCATCGCGGGTCACTCCCCGGTCAAGCTCCCGCCGCCCCACAGCGAATACAGCCACAGCCGCTCCAGCACCGCGACGGCCCGGGACATGTCGCGGTGCCCGCCGACGAAGGACGTGTCGCCCGACAGGGTGGCCCCCGTCGTGGCCGCGAGGGTCCGCACCAGCGTCGGCACGTCGTCGGAGATGGGGTGGGCCGTACCCGCCCTCGTCTCGTCCTCGACGATCTTGACGATCTGGTCGATCACCGACGCCATCTGCTGGTCGAGGATGTCCCTGATCTCCGCGTCGGTGCTGCGAGCGGCGTTGCACGCCGACATGATCGGGTCGTTGTGGGAGTACACCAGCGCCGCGCTGCCGACCATCCGCTTGGCGAATGCGGCGGTCGACTCGTCGTCGCCGCGGGGGGCGAAGTAGTGGGTCAGCTCCTCGAGTTCCTGCATGGCCTCGGCGAGCATCTGCGCGAGCACCGAGTACTTGGAGTCGAAGTAGAAGTAGAAACCCGACCGGGCGACGCCGGCGCGGTCGCTGATCAGGCTGACCGACAGTTCCGAGAACGGCTTCTCCCGAAGCAGTTCGTGCACGGCGTTGAGAATCGCCTCGCGTTGCCGGTCACCACGGCTTTGGCGGGCCTCACTGGGGGCGGATTCGGCGGTCATCGCGTACAACCTTTGCACCGACGCCACGCCAGATCAAAACTTGACATGCGTCAAGTGTCGGCGACAGGATGGGGTGAGTCAGTGACGTCGACCACAGACGTCCTTGAGCCCAGGAGCATGCCCATGGCGACCATCAGCACCACGGAGTACCTGCGAGACCAAGCGAAGCGCCGCTTCACGCCGTCGATCAACAACTTTCCCGGGATGGGCGCCCTCGAACGCAAGCTGCTGCGCACCGACTTCCCGCAACGGGTCTTGGCCGAACCGCCGCCAAATAGTGGCCTCAAGCCGGTGATGGGCGACGCGGGTCTGCCGGTCCTGGGTCACATGGTCGAGATGTTCCGCGGTGGACCCGAATACCTGATGCACATCTACAAGACCAAGGGCCCGGTGTACTACGCCGACTCACCGGTGTTGCCGGCGGTGACGGCCCTGGGACCCGACGCCGCGCAGGCCATCTACTCCAACCGCAACAAGGACTTCTCCCAGGAGGGCTGGATCCCGGTCATCGGACCGTTCTTCCACCGCGGCCTGATGCTGCTCGACTTCGAAGAACACATGTTCCACCGGCGGATCATGCAGGAGGCGTTCGTCCGGACCCGCCTCGTCGGCTACACCGAGCAGGTCGACACGGTGGTGTCCAAGGTGGTCGCCAACGACTGGGTCGCCAACGACCCCCGGTTCCTGCTCTACCCCGCCATGAAGCAGATGACCCTCGACATCGCCTCGATGGTGTTCATGGGCCACGAACCCGGCACCGACCACGAACTGGTCACCAAGGTCAACAACGCCTTCACCACCACCGTCAGGGCGGGCAACGCGATCATCCGCACCGGCGTCCCGCCCTTCACCTGGTGGCGCGGTCTGCAGGCACGCAAGCTGCTGGAGAACTACTTCGCCGCTCGCGTGAAGGAGCGCCGAGGCGCCGAGGGGTCGGACCTGCTGACCGTCCTGTGCCAGACCGAGGACGAGGACGGCAACAAGTTCTCCGACGAGGACATCGTCAACCACATGATCTTCACCATGATGGCCGCGCACGACACCTCGACGTCGACGGCCACCACCATGTCGTACTTCCTGGCCGCCAACCCCGAGTGGCAGGAACGCTGCCGCGACGAGTCCGACCGCCTGGGCGACGGACCGGTCGACATCGAGTCCCTGGAGAAGCTGGAGTCACTCGATCTCGTCATGAACGAGTCGATGCGGTTGGTCACCCCGGTGCAGTGGGCCATGCGCCGGGCGGTCCGCGACACCGACCTGCTCGGCTATCACATTCCCAAGGGCACCAACGTAATTGCCTACCCGGGGCTCAACCACCGGTTGCCGGAGTTCTGGACCGATCCGATGAAGTTCGACCCCGACCGGTTCGCCGAGCCGCGCAACGAGCACAAGCAGCACCGCTTCGCGTTCACTCCGTTCGGCGGTGGGTCGCACAAGTGCATCGGCATGATGTTCGGCCAGCTCGAGGTCAAGGTGATCATGCACCGGTTGCTGCGCAAGTACCGGCTCGAGCTGGCGCACCCCGGTCGCGAGCAGAGGTGGGACTACGGCGGCATGCCGGTGCCGATGGACGGCATGCCGATCGTCCTGCGTCCGCTGCGCTGACGTGAGGGCCACGCGCGCCACGATCGTCGCGCTGTCGGCGATGAGGATCGGCATCGGCGCGCTGGCGTGGGCCAGTCCGTCGACCACCAGGAGGCTCTTCGGCATGCGGGGCCCTGCCACGGCCGACGCGGTCTATCCGTGGCGACTGTTCGGGATTCGGGACGTGGCGTTGGGCACCGCGACGCTGCGGGCTTCGGATGAGCAGCGGCGGGCCTTGGTGGCCTTCGGGCTGCTGTGCGACGCTGCCGACGGCGCCGCGGCGGTCATCGGCCGCCGCGACGGCTCCCTGCCGCCGTCGACGACGGGGCTGGTCGCGGTGCCCGCTGCCGCCGTCGCGTTGGGTCTGTGGCTGCTGCGCGAGGACACCCGCTAACCGGCAGGATTCCACGTCAGCTCGCCAGCCGGTTCGCGCAGGAGATCACGGCCCGCAGGGCGGACTCCGTGGCGTCCTGCGACCATCCCACCGCCCACTCGTCACCGACGCCGTCGGTCCCGCGGACGAAGGTCGCCGTGCCGCCCGGGGCGGGCAGCTGATGGAACGCCGTGATCTCCAGCGGGATGGCTAGCTCGTAGAGCATCGCGGTCAGCGCGCCGACGGGTCCGCCGGCCGCTGCGGTCGACGTGCCGATGCGGTCGCCCACGGCGATCGTCGCCTGATAGTTGCGGGCTTGCGGACCAAGGCGACTCGCCGGTCGATCCTGGTCGACGCACTGCCAGTGGCCGAGCCGCAACGGGCCCGACGACGGCGCATAGCGGGCCAGGAACGCCTCGGCGGGTGTCGACTCGGCTTCCTCGCGTAGCGCGCGAGGGACGGGCCCGCGGAATCGGGCGGCGAACGACGCAGCGGGAAGGGTGGATCGCGTGGGCAAGATGGACGAGGTGATGGACACGTGCCGGTCTCTCTGTGGAAAGAGGATTCGACCGACGGTGTAGCGACGACCCACAGCGAGGGGTCGGTCTGGATCAGACCCCGCTGCGGGTTGCTACTACGAGTCGCTTCGGCACGCCAGAGATGCTAGGCCTCCCCCACCACGGGACGCAAGCCCATTCGCCCTCCACTAGGGTTCATCGCCGATGACGACATGAGTTGGTGGCACGCCCTTCTGCTGTTTGCTGCCGGAGTCGGCGGCGGACTGTGCGGCAGCATCGCCGGCCTGGCCTCCCTGACGACCTACCCCGCGCTTCTGCTGATCGGGTTGCCCCCGGTCGCCGCCAACGTGACCAACACCGTGGCTCTGGTGTTCAACGGCGTCGGGTCGGTGTCGGCGTCGCTGCCGGAGCTACGAGGCCAACGCTCCGCATTGACACGGCTGATTCCGATGGCGTTGCTCGGGGGCGCGGGCGGCGCGGCGCTGCTCTTGACGATCCCGGCCGAGGGTTTCGAGAAGGTCGTGCCCCTACTGCTGGCCGCCTCCGCGGTGCTGATCGCGCTGCCCCTGCGGCAGCGTGTCGCCGACGACGAGCCCACCGTCGGGCGCATGGTCCTCGAGAGCCTTAGCGTGCTCGCGATCTGCGTGTACGGCGGCTTCTTCGGCGCTGCCGCCGGGGTGGTGATGCTCGCGCTGTTCCTCCGCACGGGAAGTCAGGCGCTGGCCCATGCCAACGCCACCAAGAACGTGGTTCTCGGCGTCGCCAACGGCGTTGCCGCCCTTGCCTTTGCCGTGTTCGCCGACGTTCACTGGCTGGCCGTGGTGCCGCTGGGCCTGGGGTGTCTGGTCGGCTCGCGGCTGGGGCCGGCCATCGTGCGGTGCGCACCCGCGCGGCCGCTGCGCCTTGCGATCGCCGTGGCCGGTCTGGCGTTGGCCCTCAAGCTCGGGTTCGACGCCTACCGCTAGACGAAGGGGTCCTCGCCCTTGACGATCAGCGTGGCCAACCCGATCAGGGACTCCGCCGAGGCGTGCAGGCGCTGCCCCGCCTCCACACTCGCCTGCCCAGCCAGGTAGCGCGACCAGGTGCCCTCGATGACGATGCCGAGCTTGAAGCAGGCCAGCGCCTTGAACCAGTCCAATCGGTCCGTGCGCCGACCACCGGCGTCGAGGTACGCCTCGACCAACTCGGCGCGGCTGGCCAGCCCTCCGAGGGCCGCCAGCGCAGACCCGGCGTCGATCGTGTTGGGGTCGGCAGGCCAGCACACCAGCAGCCACCCGAGGTCGAGCAGCGGTTCACCGATGGTGCACATCTCCCAGTCGATGAACGCCGCCACCTCCGGCCGGTCCCGGCGCAGCAACACGTTGTTCAGGTGGGCGTCACCGTGCATGACGCCTGGCGCGCCGTCGTCGGGCCGGTTGTCGTCCAGCCATGCCGCCAATTCCGGCACCCCGCCCAGCGTGCCCGGGTCGTAGGCCTCGTGGCGGTAGCTCTCCAGCAGACCGAGGAACTGCGGAACTTGGCGTGCGAGAAACGAACCCGGCCGACGCAGCGTGGCCAGCGGGCTGCCCTCCCAGTCGACCCCGGCGAGCCTGGCCAGGCTGGCGGCATAGGCGGGTCCGACGTCGTGGCGCAACGACGCGTCGTCGACGTAGGCCTGCGCCATCTCGTTGCCGGGATTGAAGCCGTCGACCTCCTCCATGAGATAGAAGACGACTCCGAGGACGTCGAGGTCCTCGCAGCCGGCGATGAACGCCGGGTGCGGAACTCCCGTGCCCGCCAGGGTCTGCAGGACGGCGATCTCGCGCAGCATGGTCTTGTCGCTCGTCGGACGGGGATGCAGGGGCGGGCGGCGCAGCACCATCGGACGCCCGTCGACGCGCAGTCGCACCACGATGTTCTGACTGCCGCCGGTCAGCGGCTCCACATCCGTCACCTGCGCGCCGAGACCGGTCTGGCGCACCCACTCCCGAAGCGCTCGCTGGTCACCGTCGGTCAGCGTGGGGACGTCATCGGTCATGCTCACATCGTCGTCGCCTGCGCGACACCGCGTCGCTGGTTCGACCGAAGTCGCCGTGGCTGGACCCTTCCGACGCCCTAGACGCTGGGAGCCGGGAACGTCCTGACCCGGTCGGCGGCGAATGAGGCGGCCTGGCTGGTCAATCCGGCGTCGACGTACTGGCTGTGTGCGGGCCGATCGTCACCCGGGGAGCACACGGGGTCCGCGCCGTTGCACAGGTCGACGGTCTTGGCACCGTAGAGCGGACTGAGCGCGGTGAGCGGTCCACCGAAGCGGTTGAGCGGGTTGCCGAAGACGGCGACGGCCGCCACGTGGTCGGCCACTTCCGGAGGCATGGGTTGTCCCAGCCCGAACAGCCTCGCCGGATCACCGGTGATGCCGTCGATGACGGCGGCGCCTTGAGAGTATCCACCGAGCACGATCTTGGTGTTGGGACAGGATGACGCCGTGGCCTGCACGTGCGCGCTCGCGTCGGCGGCGCCGGCGGTCGCCTGCATGAAGTCGTGTGAGGCCGGATAGTTCACGGCGTACACACTGACGTTGCGGCCCTTGAGGTCGCCCTTGAGCGAGTCGACGAACGCCTGACCCACCCGACCGACGCCGACGGGTTCGTCAGTGCCACGGGCAAACACGACCTCGACGTCCGAACACCGCGGAGCGGCCGAGGCGGCGGGCGTGCCCCCGCCCGCGAGGCCCGCGCCGATCAGCCCCCCGGCCGTCAGGCCCGCCAGAAGTAGGTGAGTCTTGCTCTGAACGGACATCGACGTCCCCTTCGGTGGTCCACGTGGGTCTAGAGATTATTTAGAAGAACTTCATAATCGCCCAACGCTTTCCCAAACCGACGAATTCCTCGGGGAATTGTGAGCGAGAACTCGTGCCGTCATCCCGACCCTCGCCGCCGACGGGTACACGGGCGGTGCGCCGCGGTCAGTCCAGGATTCGCCTCGACACGTTCGTGGTGACCAGATCGAGCAACTCGTCGGCCCGGCCCGCCATGATGGTCCGGATCGCGTACAGCGAGAAGCCCTTCGCCTGCTCGGCACTGATCGCGGGGGGAATGGACAATTCCTGGCGCGCGGTGACCACGTCGACGATCGCCGGTCCGTCGTGCGCGAAGGCCTCCCGCAGCGCGTCCTCCAACTCGCCGGGATGCTCGACCCGGCGGCCGAAGGCCCCCATCGCACGGGCCACCGCGGCGAAGTCCGGGTTGACGAGCTCGGTGCCGAAGTTGACGATGCCCGCCGCCTTCATCTCGAGTTCGACGAAGTTGAGCGACGAGTTGTCGAAGATCACGACCTTGACCGGCAGACGGTTCTGCACCAGCGTGATGAGTTCGCCGAACAGCATCGTCAGGCCACCGTCGCCGGCGAACGCCACCACTTGCCGATCCGGGAACGCGGTCTGGGCGCCGATCGCATGCGGCAGGGCACACGCCATGGTGCCGTGGTTGAACGAGCCGACCAGCCGGCGCCGACCGTTCATGGTGAGATATCGGGCCGCCCACACCACCGGAGAGCCGACGTCGACGGTGAACACCGCATCCTCGGCGGCCAGCCGATCGGCAAGGGCGGCAAGGTATTCCGGCCGAATGGGCGCCTTGTCGCGATCGTTGACGGCCAGGCCGTCCATCGACCTGCGGGTCTTGGCGTAGTGGCGCAGCGAGCGGTCGAGGTGCTCGCGGGAGGACTTCTCGACCAGCAGCGGCTGCAGCGCCGCGACGGTGTCGGCGACGGTGCCGACCAACCCCAGGTCGACGGGCACCCGCCGGCCCAGATTCCGGCCGCGAACGTCGACCTGGATGATGCGGGCGTGGTCCGGATAGAACTGCTGGTAGGGGAAGTCGGTGCCCAGCATCAGCAGCGTGTCGGCTTCCTTGATGGCCTTGTAACCCGAGGCGAAACCCAGCAGTCCGGTCATGCCGACGTCGTAGGGGTTGTCCCATTCGACGAACTCCTTGCCGCGCAGCGCGTGCACGACGGGCGCCTTGAGTGTGCCCGCCAACGCCACCACCTCGTCGTGCGCGCCCTGAACCCCGGCGCCCGCCAGGATCGTGACGCGCTCGCCGGAGTTGAGCAGGTCCGCAGCGCGTCGGAGCCCCTCGTCGTCGGGTCGCACCACCGAACTGCTCGGCAGGATCGGCTTGGCCAGCCACTGGGATTCGACGGCGCGGGCCAGGAAGATCTCGCCCGGCACGACGACGACGGCCACGCCGTTCTCCTCGACGGCGGCACGCATCGCCATCTCGACGATGCGTGGCGCCATCTCGGGTGTGCTGACCAACTCGCAATAGACGCTGCACTCGCCGAAGAGGTCCTGCGGGTGGGTCTCCTGGAAGTACTCCGAGCCGATCTCGCTGCGCGGAATGTGCGCAGCGATCGCCAGCACCGGCACCCGCGAACGCTGCGCGTCGAACAGTCCGTTGATCAGGTGCAGGTTGCCGGGTCCACAGCTGCCGGCGCACACGGCGAGTTGGCCCGTCAGCGCGGCGTCCGCTGCCGCGGCGAACGCCGCGGTCTCCTCGTGCCGGACGTGTTCCCACGTGACGTCCTCCGAGCGGCGGATCGCGTCGGTGAATCCGTTGAGGCTGTCTCCCGGCAGTCCGTAGACGTGACGGACACCGCTGCGCGCCAAGGCGGCGATGATCTGACTCGCAATGGTCGCCATCCGGGTCACTTCCTGCGATTTCAGCGCGGAGACGTTCGCGCGGCGACGGTTTTCGCGCCGAAGACACCCTACTGGAGCAAGGTCGTCACGTCGCCGTAAGAACTGCGGGTTCTGCAGTCGGTAGCTTGGCGGCATGGTCGAAACGGCAACGCGTCCCAGCCCCTGGATCGGCGTCGCCGCGGCGGCGGTGGCGCTGGGCGTGACCCAGCTGGCGGCGGTGGCCTTCGGTCCCCATGCCGACTCGCGCACCGCCGTCGGCTCCGCCGTGATCGACGTGACGCCCGGGCCGGTCAAGGAATGGGCGATCCAGTCGTTCGGAACGTCGGACAAGCTCGCGCTCTCGATCGTCGTGCTGGTGGTGATCGCCGTGATCGCGGCCATCACCGCGCAGCACGAGACGCGCCGCAGACCGATCGGCAGCGTCGTCATCGTGATGGCCGGTGTGCTCGGCTGCGCCGCCGTGGTGAGCCGGGCCGGCGCCTCCGCCGTCGACGTCGTGCCCACCGTGGTCGGCACCGTCTGCGGGGTGCTGGTGTTGCGCTGGCTGGCCGTCGGCCGCGCCCCCGAACAGACGGCCCCCGCCGACTCCCCCTCGTCGACGACGGATCACGACCCGGGCCGCCGACTGTCTCTGCTGACGTTCGGTCTCATCGGTGTCGGCGCGGTGGCGGGCGTCGCGGGCTCGCTGCTGAATCGGTTGAACTCCTCGGTGGCCGGTGACCGTACCGCCTTCACCCTTCCGACCCCGCGTGGTGCGGCGCCGCCGGTCGTGCCGCCCAGTGTGCAACCCGCCGGCTTCACCCAGACGCCGTTCATCACGCCCAACGCCGACTTCTACCGCATCGACACCGCCCTGAGCGTGCCCCAGGTCAGCCGGGCCGACTGGCGACTGCGCATCCACGGCATGGTCGACCGCGAAGTCACGCTGACCTTCGACGACTTGCAGCGCTTCGCGCCCGTGGATCGGATCGTCACGTTGACGTGCGTGTCGAACCCCGTCGGCGGCGACCTCATCTCCAACGCGAAGTGGACGGGCTACCGCGTTCGAGACCTGCTGGCGGAGGTGGGCATTCACCCCGACGCCGACATGGTCCTGTCGACGTCGGTCGACGGCTTCACCGCAGGCACGCCGGTCGAGGCGCTCACCGACCAACGCGACGCGCTGCTCGCGATCGGCATGAACGACGCCCCGCTGCCCACCGAGCACGGTTATCCCGCCCGCCTGGTGGTCCCCGGCCTCTACGGCTACGTCTCGGCGACCAAGTGGCTGGCCGACCTGGAGCTCACGCGCTTCGACCGCGCCGAGGCGTACTGGACCAAGCTCGGCTGGTCGGCCCGCGGACCCATCAAGACCGAGTCGCGGATCGACGTGCCCCGTCCGGGTGCCGAAGTCCCCAGGGGCGCCACCACGTTCGGCGGCGTGGCGTGGGCGCAGCACCGTGGCATCACCGCGGTCGAGGTGCGCATCGACGACGGGCCGTGGCAGCCGGCCCAACTCGGGGCGAGTTATTCGAACGACACCTGGCGGTTGTGGAGCTTCCCGTGGCAGGCCTCGGCGCCCGGATCACACCAGATCACGGTGCGCGCCACCGATGCCACCGGCACGGTCCAGACTCAGGACGAGGCCGACGTCGTCCCCGACGGCGCCACGGGCTGGCACTCGGTGTCCTTCGACGTGGCGTGATACCGCCCGGTCAGACCGGCACCCGCTGGTTGGTGGCGACCGACGTCAGAACGGCCAGCGCCATGAGCACCGCGCCGATGCGAATCCACGCCTGGCTGGCGTCGCCGCGGATGGTCTCGTAGCCGATCTGTTGCTGCAGTTCCGAATACGCCTTCTTCAGCTCGTCGAGATTGCCCGCGTGAAACGTCTTGCCTCCGGAGATGTCGGTGATCTGCTGCAGCGTCGCGTCGTCGACGGGCACCGGAATCTGTTGCCCGTCGATGGTCACGACGCCGTCGGGGGTGCCGAAGGAGATCGTGGAGATGGCCACACCTTGATCCTTGGCCGCCCGGGCGGCGGTGTAGGCACCCCGAGGTTCGTCCGGATTGCGCGGAATCGTCTCGGCGCCATCTGATTCCAGCACGATGTGCGCAGGTGGCGGCGTGTCGCCACCGCCCATCACCGCGTCGACGCTGGCGATGGCTTGCAATGCCGTGAAGATGCCCTCCCCGGTGGCCGTGCGTTCCTCGGCCTTAAGCCCGTCGATCGCGTTCTTCATGGCGGCGCGGTTGGTGGTCGGTGAGACCAGTAGCGTCGCGCTTCCACCAAATGCCACCAGCCCCAGGTTGATTCCGGGAGTCAGTTCGTCGGCGAACTGCTTGCCGGCCTCCTTGGCGGCCTCCAACCGGCTGGGCGCCACATCGGTGGCGACCATCGACTCCGACACGTCGATCACCAACATCACGACCGCACGGTTGCGTGGGATGCGCACGTCATGGGTCGGCGCGGCGAGCGCAATCGCCAACGTGGCCAACGAGATCACCAGGAGGACTGCCGGTACGTGACGCCATCGACGGCGGCTCTCGGCCGGTGCGACGCGCTGCAGCAACTCCATGTTGGCGAACCGCAGCACCCGCCGGTGGCGGCCGAATTGCACGACGACGTAGGCCACGACGAGGCCGAGCACGACCAGCAGATAGAGGAAGTACCAGGCGTGGGCGAAGCCCGACAGGGCCAGCGGCCCGAGAAGCGGCACCGTCATGTCGGAAGCCGCCGGTTCACCATCAGGGCGAGCACGGCGGCGACGGTCGCCAGCAGCACGGCCAGGCGCACCCACCCCTCACTGGCCGGGCCGGGCAACACCTGATATCCGATCTGCCGCTGCACCGACTCATAGCTCTGGTTCAACTGCTCGACGTTGGTGGCCGAATACGTCTGGCCCCCAGAGAGTTCCGCTATCTTGGTCATCGTCTCCTTGCCCACCGGAACTGGAAGTCGCTCGTCGTTCAGGTCGACGTAGCCGTCGCTCGTGCCGAAGGCGATGGTCGAGATCGGGACCCCCTGATCCTTCGCGTAGCGAGCCGCCGTGTAGGCGCCACGGGGGTTGCTCGGGTCGCCGGGCACGTTCTCGTCGCCATCGGAGAGCAATACGATGCGGGCCGGCGGGGGCGTGGTGTCCCCGTCGGTGCTGAGCACCGCCCCGACCGTGGCGATCGACTGCAGTGCGGTGAAGATGGCCTCCCCCGTGGCGGTCTTGTCGGCGGTCTGCAGCTTGTCCAGCGCGGTGACGGTGGCCTGGTGGTCGGGGCTCGGCGCGACCAGCAGGTTGGCGCTGCCCGCAAATGCGATCAGCCCCAAATTGATTCCCGGCGTCAGACCCGTGGCGAACTGCTTGGCTGCCCGTTCGGCGGCGACCAGACGGGTGGGGTCGACGTCGGTGGCGCGCATCGACTGCGACACGTCGACGACGAGCATGATGACGGCGCGGTTGCGTGGAATCCGGACGTCCTTGGTGGGCCCTGCCAGTGCGGCGGTCAACACCATCAGCCCGACGAGGGTCAGGGCGAGCGGTACGTGACGCCAGTGCAGTGTCGCCGTGCCCGGGGCCGATCCCCCGGGCGGCGTGCCGACGAAGCGTGCGATCCGGCGTCTTCGCCGCCGCTGAATCACGACGTAGGCCACCAGGAGCGCCAGCGGTACCAGGCCGAACAGAAGCAGCCAGGGGTGCTCGAACCCCCTCCACGTGATCACGCCAATCACGGGCAGGGTCAGCACGGTCGTCCTTCGGTCGGGGTTGGTCGAGTAGCAGCGAGTGTGGCGTGGCTTCCTGACCGTCGGCTGCGATGTTGCTTGGACGAGGGTGTGGCGGTGTCGGTTGCCCGTGTCAGGGTGGAGAGGTGAAACTCTCGGAGGTTGCCGCCACGTCGGCCGCGGTGGGCGCCCTCTCGGCGCGCACGGCCAAGATTGGACGCATTGCGGAGGTCTTGGCCGCGGCCGCCACCGAGGGCGATCCCGAACTCGTCGCCGTGGTGGTGTCCTGGCTCTCCGGTGACCTGCCGCAGCGGCAGATCGGGGTCGGGTGGGCAGCGCTTCGATCCCTGCCGCCGCCGGCCGCGGAGCCGTCGCTGACGGTGGCGGGGGTACACGCGACGTTGAGCGAGATCGGTGCCGTCGCGGGAAAGGGCTCGCAAAGTCGCCGGGCCCAGTCGATCGCGGCGCTCTTCGCCGCTGCCACGGAGGTGGAGCACACGTTCCTCAAGCGCCTGCTCAGCGGTGAGTTGCGCCAGGGCGCGCTGATCGGCGTCATGACCGACGCCGTCGCCAAGGCCGCCGCGGTGCCCGCCGCCGAGGTGCGCAGGGCCTCGATGCTCAGCGGTGAACTGCCGTCGGTCGCGGCCGCGGTGCTGACGCAGGGCCAGGCCGCGCTCGCCGGGTTCGTCCTGCAGGTCGGCCGCCCGGTCGGCCCGATGCTCGCCCAACCGGCGACCGGCATCGACGACGCGCTGCTACGGCTAGGCGGAACCGCGGTGCTCGAGGCCAAGCTCGACGGCGCGCGCGTCCAGATCCACCGTGCCGGGGACGTCGTGTCGGTGTACACCCGCAGTCTCGACGACGTCACCGCGCGCCTGCCGGAGGTCGTCGAGGTCGCCCTCGCCCTGCCCGTCACCTCCTTCATCGCCGACGCCGAGGCGATCGCACTGCGGCCCGACGGGCGGCCGCACCGGTTTCAGGTGACCGCGTCGCGGTTCGGACGCGACGCCGCGCGGGCCACCGAGACGCTGTCGGTGTTCTTCTTCGACCTGCTGCACCTCGACGGCGTCGATCTGCTGGACCTGCCGACCACCGAGCGGCTCGACACCCTCGACGCGCTGGTACCCGCCACGCACCGCGTCGACCGCCTGATCACCTCCGACGGCACCGCGGCCGCGGCCTTCCTCGCCACGACGCTATCCGCGGGTCACGAAGGTGTGATGGCGAAGTCGCCGACGGCACCGTATGAGGCGGGCCGGCGCGGCGCCGGCTGGCTCAAGGTCAAGCCGGTGCACACCCTCGACCTCGTGGTGCTCGCCGCGGAATGGGGCTCGGGCCGACGCACCGGGAAGCTCTCGAACATCCACCTCGGCGCACGCGATCCGGCAAACGGGGGATACGTGATGCTGGGCAAGACGTTCAAGGGAATGACCGACGAGATGCTGGAGTGGCAGACCGCCAGGTTCCTCGAATTGGCCGACGGTCACACCGAGGGGTACACGGTGCGGCTGCGGCCTGAGCAGGTCGTCGAGATCGCCCTTGACGGCGTTCAGACCTCGAGCCGCTATCCGGGCGGGATGGCGCTTCGCTTCGCCCGCGTGCTGCGGTACCGCGACGACAAGACCGCCGCCGAGGCCGACACCCTGGACACGGTGCGAATCCTGTACGACACCTGAACGAATGCCGGAGTTTCGGCCAAACCCGCGGACCCGCGGTGAAAGGATCGGCCCATGGCCTCACCCCCCGTTCCCGCCGCCGGGGCTCGTCTGGAAGACACCGACGGCGACATCACCTACATCCGCACCGACGCCGACCTGCCACCCGTCGCGATCGTGGACCGGTCACCGATCACGACCACGCACAAGGTCGTGTTCGCGATCGTGGCGCTTCTCGGTGCGGTCGCGTGGGCGGTGATCGCCTTCTTCCGGGGAGAGACGGTGAACGCGGTCTGGTTCGTCGTCGCCGCGGTGTGCACCTATGTCATCGGATACCGGTTCTACGCGCGGCTGATCGAGACGAAGATCGTCATGCCCCGCGACGACGCCGCCACCCCGGCCGAGGTGTTCGAGAACGGCACCGACTACATGCCGACCGACCGCCGCGTGCTGTTCGGTCATCACTTCGCCGCGATCGCGGGTGCGGGCCCACTGGTCGGCCCGGTGCTCGCCATGCAGATGGGCTACCTCCCCGGCACCATCTGGATCATCGTCGGCGCACTCGTCGCCGGCTGTGTCCAGGACTACCTGGTGTTGGCGATCTCGGTGCGCCGGCGCGGCCGCTCCCTCGGACAGATGGCGCGCGACGAGCTCGGCACGGTGGGCGGCGTCGCAGCGATCGTCGGCGTGCTGGTCATCATGGTGATCCTGCTGGCGGTGCTCGCCCTCGTGGTGGTCGGCGCGCTCGCGGAGAGCCCGTGGGGCGTCTTCTCGATTGCGATGACCATCCCCATCGCCCTCTTCATGGGCCTGTACCTTCGGTTCCTGCGACCGGGCCGCGTCTCGGAGGTCTCGGTCATCGGCGTGGCGCTGTTGCTGCTGGCCGTCGTGGCCGGCGGCTGGGTCGCCGAAACCGATTGGGGCAACGACTGGTTCACCCTGTCCAAGGTCACCCTATCGTGGTGCATCATCGCCTACGGACTCGCCGCGTCCGTGCTGCCGGTGTGGCTGCTGCTGGCTCCGCGTGACTACCTGTCGACGTTCATGAAGGTCGGCACCATCATCCTGCTGGCGATCGGCATCCTCGTCGCCCGCCCCGTCATGGAGGCGCCCGCGATATCGACGTTCGCCTCCAGCGGTACCGGCCCGGTGTTCGCCGGTTCCTTGTTCCCGTTCCTGTTCATCACCATTGCCTGCGGCGCGCTGTCGGGCTTTCACTCCCTCATCTCCTCTGGCACGACGCCGAAGCTGCTGGAGAAGGAGAGCCAGATGCGGCTGATCGGCTACGGCGGCATGCTCACCGAGTCGTTCGTCGCGATCATGGCGCTGATCACCGCGGCCATCCTCAATCAGCACCTCTACTTCGCGATCAACGCACCCAGCGCGCAGACCGGCACCACCGCGCAGACCGCAGCCGACTACGTCAACGGCCTCGGTCTGTCGGGGTCGCCGACGAGTGGAGCCGAGATCACCGCGGCCGCGACGAGCGTCGGCGAGCAGTCGATCGTGTCACGCACCGGCGGTGCGCCGACGTTGGCGTTCGGCATGTCCGAGGTGCTGCACCAGGTGTTCGGCGGGGAGGGTCTACGGGCCTTCTGGTACCACTTCGCGATCATGTTCGAGGCGCTGTTCATTCTCACGACCGTCGACGCCGGCACCCGGGTGGCCCGGTTCATGCTCTCCGACGGGCTCGCCAATCTCGGTGGGCCCATGAAGAAGCTGCGTGACCCGAGCTGGCGCGTCGGGGCATGGGCGTGCAGCGTGATCGTGGTGGCCGCCTGGGGCAGCATCCTGCTGATGGGCGTCACCGACCCGCTCGGCGGCATCAACACGCTCTTCCCGCTCTTCGGCATCGCCAACCAGTTGCTGGCCGCCATCGCCCTGACACTGGTCACCGTGGTGGTGGTCAAGTGCGGATTGCTGAAGTGGGCGTGGATTCCCGGCGTCCCACTGGCCTGGGACCTGATCGTGACGATGACGGCGTCGTGGCAGAAGATCTTCTCGGCAGATCCCAAGCTGGGGTATTGGACCCAGCACTTTCAGTACCGCGACGCCAAGGACGCGGGCAAGACGGCGCTCGGCGCAGCCAAGAATCCCGACCAACTCGACGCCGTCATCCGCAACACCTTCATCCAGGGCACCCTGTCTGTCATCTTCGCCGTGTTGGTGATGATCGTGTTCGTCGCTGGAGTAGTGATGGTGCTCAAGGCGATTCGTGGCGGGGGTTTGCCGCTGAGCGCCGACGATCTGGTCCCGTCGCGCATCTTTGCGCCGTCGGGCCTGAGAACGACTGCCGCCGAGAAGGAGGTGCAGAAACGATGGGACGCCTTGCCTCCCGGGTCACCCGGGCCGGCCGCCAGATCGGTTGGTACTGGGGCTCACTGATGGGTGACAACCACTACCGGCGCTACGTCGCGCTGCGGGCGCGCACGCATCCCGGTGAGCCGGTCATGTCCGAGCGGGACTACTGGCGCATGCGGTACCGCACCGGCGAGGTGCAGACACGCTGTTGCTGACTCCCTGACCCCCTGACCCACAGCCACGTGGCAGCGTGATCTCGTGAGACCGGCAGGCCCGGGACAGCTGGACCGAGGGCGTCGAGGTTAAGCTGCGCACTCGAAACTGGCTTCACCGCAACGCAATTGAAGGCACCGAAGCGGTGGATATTCCCGATCTGCAGTGGGAGTGTTTAGCTTCACAATGGGCCCTCGGCGTCGAACCGAGGCAGCCGTCGTTACGTCATGACCGGTATGACCCATGACATCCAAGTCCACTCAGATCTCCTCGGCGTCAGCAGGATCGGCGCGCCGACCATCGCGGGAACCGGAGCCGCGTTCGGACCGCACCGCTACCACCAGGACGACGTGGCGCGTGAGCTGACCAAGGTCAACGGCCCGGACTTCATGCGCTTCGCCCGCACCAGCGGGGTGGACCACCGCAACCTCGCACTCCCCCTGTCTCGCTACCCGACGATGGCCGACTTCACCGAGGCGAACTGCGCGTACATCGACGTCGCCACGCGATGGGGTGCGGAGGCACTGACGTCGGCGCTGGACGCCGCGGGCCTCGCACCCACCGACGTCGACGCGATCTTCCTGGTGTCGAGCACGGGGGTGGCGGTCCCGACGATCGACGCACGCGTCGCCACCAGGGTCGGCCTGCGACCCGACGTCAAGCGGATCCCCCTGTTCGGCCTCGGGTGCGTCGCGGGTGCGGCGGGGATGGCGCGAGTCCACGACTATCTCCGTGGCTTTCCTGGTCACGTGGCAGCCCTCGTGTCGGTCGAATTGTGTTCGTTGACAATGCAGCACGATGACACGTCGATCCCCGCCCTGATCGGTGTGTGCCTGTTCGGGGACGGTGCCACGTCGGTGTTGGCCCGTGGCGCGAACCGCGCGACCGAGCCTCCGGGAGCCGAGTCCGCGCCCCGGGTGCTGGCCACCCGAAGCCGGCTCATTCCCGACACCGTGGACGTCATGGGATGGAACGTCGGCGCGAACGGGTTCGGCCTGGTGCTGTCGAAGGACGTGCCCAAGATGGCCGACGCCCACCTGCGCGACGAGGTCGACGGCTTCCTCGCCGACCACGGGCTGTCCACCGACGACGTCTCCACGTGGATGTGCCATCCGGGCGGCCCACGGGTGCTCGAGGCGATCCAGCGCGCGATCGGCATGCCGCCCGCGGCACTCGCGCACAGCTGGAACTCGATGCGCGAGCACGGCAACATCTCCTCGGCATCGGTCCTCGACGTCCTCGGCCGTACCCTCGCCGCGCCACCGGAGCGGGGTTCCCTGGGCGTCATGCTCGCCATGGGGCCGGGGTTCAGTTTCGAACAACTGTTGCTGAGCTGGTAGGCGGCGGGCTCGGCCAGGCACGCGCAGCGGTGTGAGCGTGCCTCGACGTACGGTCGACGGCGGCCGCGTCGGGCCGCCGTCGGGGCTGCCAATGGCCGACGCCATGGCGCTGCTGCCGGCCGATGAACGCCAGATCCTGTTCTGTGCGGCATCCCTGCACTGGTCGGTCGACCGCATCGCCGATGTCGTCGACCTACCCTCCGAAGTGGTCAAGCTGCGACTGCACGACGCGCTTCGGCGGCTCCTCGGGCACGCTCCTAGGCATCCGCCCGGTACGCCGTGACGATCGGCTCCAGCTCGTCGGGCGTGGCGCCGTGCATGATCACGGCGTCGGCGCCGTAGTCGAACTCCTTGCGGATCCGGGCGACGCACTGTTCGGCGGTGCCGGTCGCCGACGGTTCCAGCCACTCGTCGGGAATCAGCGTCGCGATGTGTTCGATCTGCGGGGCCGTCGCCTTGTGGTCGATGCCGCCGGGCACCGAGGCCACGACGGGATCATCCCGAAAGCGTCGAAGCACGGCGGGATCCCATCCATTCGTCGACACCAGCAGATCGCCATAGCCCTGGAGATAGGTGGCCAACCGCGCGACGGTCTTCTTCAGCCGGAGCTCCTCGGGGAGGTGATCGCCCACGGTGGCGAAGCACGACCACACCGTCACGTCGTCGGGGTTGCGGCCCGCCTGCTCCGCGGCGTCCTTGACCGTCTTCACGCTGCGCGCCAAGGTCTCGGGCGTGAAGTAGGTGTGCAGGATGACGTCGTCGAACTGACGACCCCCGAGGGCGAGCGTCTGCGGACCGAAGGCCACCAACCCCAGCCTGATGTCTTCGTCGAAGTCGGAGTCGAGGAACAGCACGCGGTACTTGCCCATCGGTCCGTCGTGGTCGAGCACGATCTCACCGTGCCAGAGCCTGCGCATCACCTGCGCGAAGTCCTCCATCTGCGCAGTGGTCACCGCCGGCACCCCGAAGGCGTCGTACATGGCCGCGATCCCACGGCCGATGCCGAGGGTGAACCGTCCACCCGACAACCGGTGCATCGTGGTCGCCCACGATCCGGTGATGAGCGGGTGGCGGGTGTTGTGATTGGTTGCCGCGGTGGCGATTCGCATACGACGGGTCACTGCGCACGCCGCGCCTACCAACGAGGAAGCCTCCTTGACGTTCCACCGCTCGGAGATGAACGCCGTTCCGAAGCCGAGTTCCTCGCCGCGGCGAGCCTCGTCCATCAGAGCGGCGGGCCCCGAACCGCCGGCCCCGGCGAGCAGGTAGTACCCCAACTCGTCGAGCACTCGGTCGGTCACCCTATTCGCCGGTCCAGTTCGGCGCCCGCTTCTCGGCGAACGCCGTGGCGCCCTCCATGGCGTCCTTCGAGGCAAACACCGGATTGATGAGTTCCCGTTGCTTGGACCACATCTCGTCGTCACTCCAGCCCGCGGACTTGACGATGACCTCCTTGGTCACCGCCACCGCGAGCGGGCCGTTCGCCGAGATCCGTTCGGCGAGGGCCAAGGCTCCGTCGAGGGCCCCACCCGGCTCGGTCACGACGTTGACGAAACCCCACTGAGCAGCTTGCTCGGCGGTGAAGCTCTCCCCGGTCAACGCCAGCTCGAGGGCCTTCTGATACGGAATCCGGTGCGGCAGGCGCAGCAGTCCACCTCCGGCGGCGACCAGCCCGCGTTTGACTTCGGGGATGCCGAACTTCGCGTCCTTCGACGCGACCACGAGGTCGGTCGCCAGCACGATCTCGGTGCCACCGGCAAGGGCGTAGCCCTCGACGGCGGCGATCACGGGCTTGCGCGGAGGCCGCTCGGTGAAGCCGATGCCCCGGCCGCGAATCGACGGCACCTCACCGGCCATGAACGCCTTGAGATCCATTCCCGCGCAGAAGTTTCCGCCGGCACCCGTCACGATGCCCACCGACAGCTCGACGGTGTCGTCGAGTTCGTCCATCGCGTCCGCGAGGCCCTGGGCGACCGCAAGGTTGAACGCGTTGCGCGCCTCTGGTCGGTTGATGGTGATGACGAGTGTGCGCCCTCGGCGCTCGGTCAGAACTTCGTCGGCCACGTTGCCCCTCGGGTTCCTCGGATGGAGTTTGACACGGTCACTATAAGCACGGCGTCGCGGTGTCGGCGGCGACGATGACCCCGCGGTCGACGAGATGCTCCGTCAGCGGCGCGACGCCGCCGGTGAAGTGCTCGGCCATCGCCGACCGCGCCGCTGCGGCGTCACCGCGCTCCAGTGCGTCGATGACCCGGCGATGGTCACTCGTCGACCGAGCCGGCCATCCCGAGAGCGTGGGGAAGACCGACTCCGGCGCGTAGCGGGTGATGGCGGACATGAACTGGGTGAGCTTGGGCGAGTCCCCGAGCACGTTGACCAGGCGGTGAAATTCGTGATTCAGCCGCACCGTTCGTTCGAGATCACCCGTTCGATAGGCCCGTTCGAGATGGTCCTGGATGGCGCGCAGCTCGACGAGCCGCTCGTCGGTGACGTTCTCGGCCGCTCGCGCCGCGAGTTCGCCGCCGATGAAGGCCTGCACGTTGGCCACGTCGGCCACGTCGCGGGCGGTCAACTCGACCACCATGAAGCCGCGCCGCGGCCGCTGGACCAACAGTCCCTCCGCGCACAGGTGCAGCAGCGCCTCGCGCACGGGTGTCACGCTGACGCCGAGGTCGGCCGCCAGTTGGTCGAGCCTCAGATAGCGGCCCGCGCGCAGCGTTCCGTCGAAGATGCGCCGCCGCACGTAGCGCGCCACGTCGTTGGACAGTTGCGGTCGCGGTGCGAAGCGCGGCTCAGAGTCGGTACTCACGCAACAGGCTCTTGCTGATGATGGTCTTCTGGATCTCGCTGGTGCCCTCGCCGATGAGGAGGAAGGGCGCGTCGCGCATCAGGCGTTCGACCTCGTACTTCTTGGAGTACCCGTAACCGCCGTGAATGCGGAAGCTCTGCTCGGTGACCTCCGAGCAGAACTCGCTGGCAAGGTATTTCGCCATGCCGGCCGCGACGTCGTTGCGCTCACCGGAGTCCTTGAGCCGGGCGGCGTTCACCATCATGAGGTGGGCCGCCTCGACCTTGGTGGCCATCTCGGCCAACTGGAAGGCAATGGCCTGGTGTTCGGCGATGGGCTTGCCGAAGGTGCTGCGCTGCTGCGCGTACCGGATCGCCAATTCGAAGGCACGCAGGCCCACCCCGCAGGCACGGGCCGCGACGTTGACGCGGCCGACTTCGACGCCGTCCATCATCTGCGAGAAGCCTTGGCCCGGCGCCTCACCGAGCACGTCGGCGGCATCGGCGTGATAGCCGTCGAAGATCAGTTCGGTGGTGTCGATGCCCTTGTAACCGAGCTTGTCGATCTTGCCCGGAACGGTCAGCCCCGGCAGCACCTCGCCGAAACCGGCGGGCTTCTCGATCAGGAAGGCGGTGAGGTTTCGATGGGGTTTGTCGCCACCCTCGTCGGTCTTCACCAGCGCTGCAACGAGAGTGGAGCTGGCGCCGTTGGTGAGCCACATCTTCTGACCGGTGATGGCGTAGCCACCGTCGGCCTCGCGTACCCCCCGGGTGCGGATCGCCGCGACGTCGGAACCCAGCTCGGGCTCGGACATCGAGAACGCGCCACGCACCTCCCCGGTCGCCATCCGCGGCAGGAACCGACGCTTCTGTTCGTCGGTCCCATGCTGGCGGAGCATGTAGGCGACGATGAAATGGGTGTTGACGACGCCGGACACGCTCATCCAGCCCCGGGCCAACTCCTCGACGCACAGGGCGTAGGTGAGCAGCGACTCGCCGAGACCGCCGTACTCCGGCGGAATCATCAGCCCGAACAGGCCCATCTCGGCCATCTCGTCCACGATTGCCTGGGGGTAGGCGTCGGCGTGCTCGAGTTGGGCGGCGGTCGGGATCACCTTGCGGTCGACGAAGTCCCGCACCGCGGCGACGATGTCGGTCTGAACGTCGGTGAGCCCTGCGGTCTGCGCCAGCCGTGTCGTCACGCCGGCATCCTCTCGAATACGGCGGCCAGACCCTGACCGCCCCCGATGCACATCGTCTCGAGCCCGTAGCGAACCCCGCGCCGGTGCATCTCACGGGCCAGGGTTGCCAGCATGCGCCCGCCGGTCGCCCCCACCGGATGGCCCAGCGAGATGCCCGAACCCGCGACGTTGGTGCGGTCTCGGTCCGCGGCGGTGAAGTTCCACTCCCGCATCACTGCCAGCGCCTGCGCAGCAAAGGCCTCGTTGAGCTCGACGAGGTCCATGTCTGCGAGGGTGAGGTTCGCCTTGCCGAGGGCCACCTCCGTCGCCGGCACCGGGCCGATGCCCATCAGGCTCGGTGGCACGCCCGCGACCCCCCACGACACCAGTCGCACCAGCGGCGTCAGCCCCAGCTCGGCGGCCTTGGCCTCCGTCGTGACGATGCACATCGAGGCTGCGTCGTTCTGCCCGCTCGCGTTGCCCGCCGTCACCGTCGAGTCCGGATCTCGTTGCGCCATCAGCGGTGTGAGCCTGCTCAGCGACTCCACCGAGGTGTCGGCGCGGGGATGTTCGTCGGTGTCGACCACCTGACCCGCGACGGTGAGCTCGACGATCTGTTCGGCGGTGTGGCCGTCGCGCTGGGCAGCCACCGCCCGGCGATGGGAGGTCACCGCGAGCTCGTCCTGCTCCTCGCGGCCGATGCCGTACTGCCTGCGCAGGTTCTCGGCGGTCTCGATCATGCCGCCGGGCACCGGGTGGTGGCGCCCGCCGGCGGTGGTCCGGCCGCGGGTGAGCGCGTCGTGCACGGTCACCCCGCTGCGCGCTGCGCCCCAACGCATGTCGGTCGAGTGGAAGACGACGTTGCTCATCGACTCGGCGCCGCCGGCGACGACGAGTGCGTTCTGGCCGGTAGCCACCTGCAGGCAGGCCTGCACGACCGCCTGCAGTCCCGACCCGCAGCGCCGGTCGACCTGCATGCCGGGGACCGTGACCGGCAGACCGGCGTCCAACGCCACGACGCGACCGATGGCCGGCGCCTCCATGCTCGGGTAGCAGTGCCCCAGGACGACGTCCTCGACCGCCTCGGGTGGAACGGCCGTGCGTTCCAGCAGCCCCCGCAGCGCAGCCACGCCGAGGTCGACCGCGGTGAGCGATCGCAGAGCTCCGCCGTAGCGTCCGATGGGGGTACGCACGGGTTCGCAGATGACTGCGTTGATCGTCAAATGTGCCTTCCCCCGGTCACTTCGAGCACGGTGCCGGTCATATAGGACGACAGATCCGAGGCGAGGAACAACGCCACGTTGGCGACCTCGGCGGGCTCGCCGGCGCGAGCCATCGGGATCTCGGCGAGCTTGGCATCCCAAATGCGTTGCGGCATGGCCTCGGTCATTGCCGAGCGGATCAGCCCAGGCTGGATGGCGTTGACTCGCACGCCCAGGTGGGCAACCTCCTTGGCCGCCGCCTTGGTCAGGCCGACGATGCCCGCCTTGGCCGCGGAGTAGTTGGTCTGCCCGACGAGTCCGACTTTGCCGGAGATGGAGGAGAGGTTGACGATGGCGCCGCTCTTCTGCTCGCGCATCACGCCGGCGGCGATGCGCGTGCCGTTCCACGTGCCCTTGAGGTGCACCGAGATCACCTGGTCGAACTGTTCCTCGGTCATCTTGCGCATCGTGGCGTCGCGGGTGATGCCCGCGTTGTTCACCATGACGTCGAGACTGCCGAACCGGTCGACCGCGGCGGCGACCAGTGCCTCCACCTCGCCGGCATCGGTGACGTCACAGCGCACCGCCGCGCCGACCTCGCTGCCGCCGAGCCGCTGCACCGCGGCCTCAGTCGCCGCGAGGTCGAGATCGCCGAGCACCACCCGGGCACCTTCGGCGACATAGCGTTCGGCGATGGCGAAGCCGATTCCCTGGGCGCCGCCGGTGACCACCGCGGTTCGTCCCTCGAGCAATGACATTCGACGCTCCGTCCTCTCGTGACCCGCTGAAGTATCGAACATAAAATATGATATTGCTTGGAGCCGACGCACCCCGCCCCCGCCTCGAGGAGACGACGCATGGCAGATCCGACGCCCCCGTCCGAGGTCGGTCACGGCGACTTCCGCGACATCCTCGGCGCCACACGCGAATTCGTTCGCTCGATCGTGATGCCGCGCGAGGTCGAGATCATGAACGGCAACCGGATACCCGACGACATCCGTGACCAGGCCAAGGCCATGGGACTCTTCGGATACGCGATACCGCAGGAGTGGGGCGGCTTGGGGCTCGACATCGTCCAAGACGTCGAGATGGCGATGGAATTGGGCTACACCACCTTGGCGCTGCGGTCGATGTTCGGCACCAACAACGGCATCGCCGGTCAGGTCCTGGTCGGCTTTGGCACCGACGCCCAGCGCTCCCGCTGGCTCGGCGACATCGCCTCCGGTGACGTGGTCGCATCCTTCGCGCTGACCGAACCCGGCGCCGGCTCCAACCCCGCAGGGCTGCGCACCAAGGCCGTTCGCGACGGTGACGAGTGGGTGATCAGCGGGCGCAAGCAGTACATCACCAACGCACCCATGGCGAACCTCTTCATCGCATTTGCCCGCACCCGTCCGGCCGACTCCGACGGGCCGGGCATCGCGGTGTTCCTGGTACCCGCCGATGCACCCGGCGTCGAGGTCGGTGCCAAGGACGCCAAGATGGGTCAGGAGGGCGCCTGGACCTCCGACGTCACCTTCGACGACGTGCGGGTCGGTGACGACGCCCTCGTCGGCGGCGCGGTCGACGTGGGCTATCGGGCCGCGATGACCTCCCTGGCCCGGGGCCGCATTCACATCGCCGCACTGTCGGTCGGCGCCGCACAGCGAGCGCTCGACGAGTCGATCACGTACGCCGCCAACGCAACTCAGGGCGGAACGCCGATCGGCACGTTCCAGCTCGTCCAGGCGATGCTGGCCGACATGCAGGCGGGGACCATGGCCGGCCGTGCCCTGGTGCGCGACGCCGCGAGCATGTGGCTTGCCGGCGAGGACCGCCGTATCGCGCCGTCGACGGCGAAGCTGTTCTGCACCGAGATGGTCGGCAAGGTGGCCGACCTCGCGGTGCAGGTGCATGGCGGCGCCGGCTACATGCGGGACGTCCCGGTCGAGCGCATCTACCGAGACGTCCGCCTGTTACGGCTCTACGAGGGCACCAGCGAGATTCAGCGCCTCATCATCGGCGGGGGTCTCGTCAAGGCCGCCAGGACGCGGGCGTAGCTCCGCGCGTCAGCCGATGTAGCGGACGATGGACTCCGCCACGGCGGCGGGCTTCCCCGAGTCCTCGATCTCGACGGTGATCGTGGTCGTCGCCTGAACGGCGCCCTCGAGTTGGTCTACGGCGGTGATCTCACCCCGCGCCCGGATGTTCACGCCCACCTTCACCGGAGTGATGAATCTCACCTTGTTGTACCCGTAGTTGACCGCGAGCTTCACGCCGTCGACTCGATAGAGCTGTTGGGAGAAGTGCGGCAGCAGCGACAGCGTGAGTAGACCGTGGGCGATCGTCGCACCGAACGGCCCACCCTTCGCACGCTCGGGGTCGACGTGGATCCACTGTCGGTCGTCGGTGGCCTCGGCGAAGAGGTTGACCCGATCTTGGTCGACACGCAGCCACTCCGTAGGTCCGAATTGGGCCCCGCGGGCCGCGGCGAACTCGGTCAGATCTTGAAATACCTTCACGTTTCTCTCCTCTCGTCGGGGGCATTCCGGGAAATCCGAACCCCTTTGCCGTTCACGTTCGTTCCGATCTCAACTCATTGGCAAACGTACGCAAATAGTTGCCCAAAATTGGACAGCAATTCATCGGCTTCCCCCCCGGTCACCATTGGCCTGCACAGACGTCAATATTCGAGATTGCCGTAATAAGCAGGCGGTTAGCCCGACGTTTTGCCAGCTAGGCATTGCCGACGTTGCTCTCAGAAAACTTTTCAAACCTAGCTGGGATGGAGTCCTCATGAGACCGATACTTATTTGGAGTTTCCCGAGAAACCCCCTGTCAGCACCGCGGACTGCGCCGAATTCACCGACGCCAGACGCTCCACGAATGAGGTCGAAATGCACCCCCAACCGCTTGAATTCGGAATCACGGCCGACTGCGGACTCACCGACAACATCAGCTGGTGGGACTCCGACGCGGAGGCCACGATCGTGCTGTCGCGACCGGACACCGATCCTGCGTTGTGGAACGAGTTCCTTCGCGGCGCCGTCGAGAGCTACCGACGCCACGGCGTCGAGCGGGCAATCGACGTCGCCGCCGTGCGCGATGGGGCCGACACGGCGATGTTCTGGGCCACGCTCGACTCGACCGGCCGCGTCATCGGCGGCCTGCGCGCCAAGGGTCCCCTGCTGTCGGCCGACGACTCCCACGCCACGGTCGAATGGGCCGGACAACCGGGGCTCGCCGCCGTTCGGAAGATGATCGACGACCGCGTCCCCTTCGGCGTCCTCGAGATGAAGACCGCGTGGACCACCGACGACCGTGACAAGGCGCGCGTCATCTCCACCGCGTTGGCGCGCACGCCGTTTCACGCGATGACGCTGTTGGACATCCAGTTCTGCATGGCGACATCCGCCCCGCACATCCTCGAGAGGTGGCGCACGTCGGGGGCCGTGGTCGCCCCCATTCCCGCGACGCCGTACCCGGACGAGAGGTACCGTACCAAGATGATGTGGTACGACCGGAGAACCTTCGCCAATCATGCTGCCTCCGATCAGATTCCGAAGATCCTACGCGAGATGAACGCCGTCTCGGCGCAGGCTGGGGCTCACGTCGCGGCCCGCGCGGCCGCCCAGTGACGGAAACCGCCGCCAGACCCACGGGCGTCGCCCACGTACTGGACCCCACCGAGGACGGGGACGCTCGCTTGCTCGACGGTCTGCGCGCGGATCCACGGATCGAATTCGTCGACTCCTGGTCGACTCAGCGCGCCTCGCTCCAGGGCCTTCGCCCGCCACCGGAAGAGGAGGTGCTCGCCGAGACACCCCGCTTCGTCCACTACCCGTGGCGCCGGGCGGTGGTGAAGATCCTGGGTCCGCGGTCGTTTCGCCGGCTCCGGCTGGACCGCAACCGGAACCTGATCACCTCCGAGGAACAAGATCGGTTGGGCCGCTTGGTCGTCGGCGTCATCGGGCTCAGCGCCGGCCACGTCATCGCCCATACCCTTGCGATGCAGGGCCTGTGCGGCGAGATGCGACTGGCCGACTTCGACGAACTCGACCTGTCCAACTTGAACCGCGTGCCCGCCACGCTGTTCGACCTCGACGTCAACAAGACCGTCGTCGCGGCCCGCCGAATCGCCGAGGTGGACCCCTACCTCGTGGTGCGCACCATGCCGTCGGGGGTCGACGCGGACAACATCGACGACTTCCTCGACGGATTGGACGTCGTGGTGGAGGAATGCGACTCGCTGGATCTCAAGGTCGGCATCCGGCATGCGGCGCGCGCCCGCAAGCTGCCCGTCCTGATGGCGACCAGCGACCGCGGTCTCGTCGACGTCGAGCGCTTCGACCTCGAACCCGACCGGCCGATCTTCCACGGCCTGCTCGGTGACGTCGACCCGGTGACGCTCACGGGCTTGAGTTCCGAGGACAAGGTGCCCTACGTCATGCGCCTCATCGAGGTCAGCGGTTTGTCCGCGCGTGCGGCCGCCTCGCTTCTCGAGGTCGGTCACGCCGTGGCCACGTGGCCTCAGGTCGCCGGTGACGTCACCCTCGGCGCGGGTCCGATCGCCGAGGCGGTGCGCAGAATCGGCCTCGGCGAACCGCTTTCGTCGGGCCGCGTCCGCCTGGATTCGTCGGCGGCCCTCGACGGGCTGTCCACCTCGACCCCAACGTCGACGGAGCCCGTCCGCGAACCGGAGCACCCCACGACCGATTCCGGGCCGGCACAGGACGTGGTGACGGCAGTTCTCACCGCGGCCTCACGCGCACCATCGGGTGGCAACGTTCAGCCGTGGACGATGCAGGCGACCGAGGACGGCGTCGTCATCGCACTCGATCCAGAGCGCACCTCGACCATCGACGTCGCGATGCGCGGCAGCGCTGTGGCCGTGGGGGCCGCGGCGTACAACGCCCGGGTGGCCGCCGCAGCACACGCTGTCTCCAGTGAGGTCGCGTACACGACGGACACACCCGGAACCCCGCTGCTGGCCCGCATTCGATTCTCCGAGGGCCACTCCCCCGCGCCAACCGTCAGCTATGACGCGATGTGGCGCCGCGAGACCAACCGCGTTCGTGGCACCGGCGCGCCGCTGCCGGCCCGCCTCGTCCAGCAGTTGGTCGACAGCGCGCGATCGGAGGGTGCCCGGCTCCGCGTCGTCGAGTCGCGTGCCGAGATCGACGAGATCGCCGAGGTCTTCGCCGCCGCCGACAGGATTCGGTACCTCACGTCCAGGCTGCACGCGGAGATGGTGTCCGAGCTGAGATGGCCCGGTGACGAGGATCCCGACACCGGGATCGACGTGTCGAGCCTCGAATTGGGACCTCGGGGTGACGTCGCTCTCGAGATCGTGCGGCGACCCGACGTGATGGCAGAACTCCTGCAGTGGGACGCGGGTTCCGTCCTGGGCGACGACACCGCCGAGGGCCTTCGGGCCAGTTCGGCCGTGGGCGTCGTGCAGGTCGCTGGCCGCGAGCTCGTCGACTACGCGCGGGGTGGCTCGGCGGTGGAGGCGACCTGGATCACGGCCCAAGACCTCGGCCTGGCAGTGCAACCCATCTCGCCGCCGTTCCTGTACGCGACCAATGACGAAGAGCTGCACGGGGTCTCGCCTCGGCATGCCGACGAGCTGGCAGTGTTGCAGCGTCGGTTCCGGGACGTGGTGGATGCCGGTGACGAGGCGGAGGACTCACTGGTGCTGGTGCTGCGGCTGTCGGTCGCGGGACCCGCCACGGTCCGTAGCCGCCGGCGCTCCATCGATATCGGCGAGGCACCGTTACCCTGATCCAGTGTCCGCCGAAAATACGCCCCTGAGCCTGGAACGGCTGGTGACCACTGTCGCCGTCCGGCTCATGGCGGCCAACGCGGCGACCTCACCACAGGTGTCGGGAGAAGTGCTCGCCGTCCTCCTCGAATACTTCGACGTCGACTTCAGCTTCCTGCGGTACAACGACCATTCGATTCGGGCGTCGATCCTCATCGCGGAGTGGCCGCTGCGTCCCGATGTCCCGGACCCCGACCCGCTGCGCGTCGTGTACTACGAGGATGCCGACCCGGTGTTCGCGTTGGCCGAGAACGTCAAGACGCCAATGGTCTTCCGCCCCGAGAACCAGGACTATCAGAAGCGGATCGAGGAGGGACGCAACATCCCGCAGACCTCGATGGCGGCCGCCCCGCTCACCTCGGGTGACGTCACGACCGGGGTGCTGGGATTCGTGAAGGTCGGCGACCGCGAGTGGACGCCGGCCGAGCTCAACGCGCTGGAGGCGATCGCGTCCCTGTTCGCCCAGGTGCAAGCCCGGGTGCAGGCCGAGGAGCGCCTGCGCTATCTCGCCGACCACGACGACCTCACGGGTCTGCACAATCGGCGCGCCCTGATCGATCACCTGGAGGCGCGGCTGGCCGCCGATCAGCCCGGGCCGGTGGTCGCGCTGTACCTCGATCTCGACAGGCTCAAGACGATCAACGACTACCTCGGCCACAACGTCGGCGACTGGTTCCTCAGGGTGATCGCCGAGCGGTTGAGACGCGGCGCCGAGGACGCCGGCGTGATCGCGCGCCTGGGCGGTGACGAGTTCGTCGTCATACCGTCCGCACCGATGGACGCGGCGGACGCCGAGAGGCTCGCCAACCGGCTGCTGACCATCCTCGGGGAGCGGGTGCCGGTGGACGGTGAGATGTTGACCAGGACGGTCAGCATCGGCGTCGCGCTGGGCACCCCGGCACGCGACTCGACGTCGGATCTGCTTCGCCGTGCCGACCAGGCGGTGCTGGAGGCCAAGGCGGCAGGTGGCAATCAGGTCGCGGTGTTCTCCACCGAGATGTCCTTGCGCACCGACTACCGCAACGACATCGAACTGCACCTGCGGGACGTGATCGAGAACGGTGCTCTGTTCCTGCAGTACCTTCCCGAGGTCGACATGCGCTCCGGCGAGGTGCTCGCGACCGAGGCGTTGGTGCGGTGGAACCATCCCACCCGCGGCTTGTTGTCCCCCGCGGTGTTCATCGCCGTCGCCGAGTCGATCAACCTGGCCGGCGACCTTGGTCGCTGGGTGCTGCGCACCGCGTGCGAGGAATTCGCCCGCTGGCGTGCCCTCGGCGTGGCCGACGGGATCGTCCTGAGGGTGAACGTCTCGCCGGTTCAGTTGGTCACCGACGGGTTCGTCGAGACCGTGGCCGCCGTCATGGCCGAGTTCGGTCTCGATCCCGGCTCGGTGTGCCTGGAGATCACCGAGAGCGTGGTCGTCCAGGACATGGAGGCCACCAGCATCACCCTGGCGGGTCTGCGCGATGTCGGTGTAAAGGTGGCGATCGACGACTTCGGCACCGGTTTCAGCGTGTTGTCACATCTGAAGTCGCTCCCGGTGGACGTGTTGAAGATCGACCGGAGCTTCGTCGCCGACCTCGGCGAGAACCCCGACGACCTCGCGATCGTCCGTGCCGTGATCGCGCTCGCCGAGGCGTTCGAGCTGGAACTCGTGGCCGAGGGAGTCGAGACGGTGGTGGCCGCGAACACGCTGCTACACCACGGGTGTCACCGCGCGCAGGGATTCCTGCTCTCACGGCCACTGGCCGGGGACGACATGGCGGCCCTACTGGCCAAGGGCCGGGTACCCGTGAACATTTCCGCAACGCCATCCGTCTAGGTGCTGCTGCCGGGCGTCGTGCAGGCCCTCGCGCACCTGACGTCGGGATCCGGTGCACACCGGGCGCGTCGGAGCCGCAGGTTCGGTGGCCATCAGCTCCACGCGGCCGAAGCGGCTCGCGGTTCGGCCGACGAGGCACACCTGGAGAACGTCCTGCGGACCGCCGGGATGCTCCGCGACGCCGGGGTCCCGATCGGCGGGTGCGAACGTGATCCCCGCCCTGGTACGAACGGCGAGGGGACCGTCCGGCGTCCTGAGGACGACACCGGCGATGAGTCCCTCCTCGAAGACGATCCGGTCGAGCGCGGTGCCAACCTCCACCTCGACGTCGCGTTCGCGCGCCTGAGCCGTCATCCAGCGGTGAAGTGCGCCCCGGCCGAATCCGTCGGCCCACTCGATGGCGCCGATCGACAGCGCCTCGACGGACTCGCCCCCGTCGGACGTCATCGTGGTGGTGCGCCAGTCCCGCATGTTCGTGTACATCAGGCCGTAGGGAGACGCGATGCACTTCGCGGCCCAGCCGGCGAGTCGAGACCCTACGAACGTTTCAACGGGCCGCTTGAAGGCCTCGTCGCTCGACAGGTTGCGTGCGTCGCGCCGCGGAACGGTGCCGTCGCCCGCGTCGACCGGTGCGTCCAGCACGCAGTCGGCGACAGCGGTCAGGTAGTCGCTCGTCTCGAGGTCGACGCCGTCGTGGACGAGCCAGCCGCGCTTGGCGCCGACGAGTTCGCGCAGAGCGCCCGACGACGTGCCGGGCAACGCCCCCGTGTTCTCGGGAGTGTCTGACAGCGCGGCGGCCACCAGGACCTCGCCGCCGGCGTCCACGACGGCGATCGCGTTGGCGAGGCCGCCTAGGCCAGCGCCGATGACCGCAACGTCGACTTCGGTGTCCCACATAGGCGTTACGTACTCCGTGGTCGCTGGTCTACTGAGCTGATCGCGTGTCATGCCTGGCCGGGGGGCTTGGCAGCACGCGGGACGCGTGGCGGGACGACACGCACACGTGCGTGTCGGCCGTCCGGGATGCCCCGGTGCAGCAGTTTCAGACCGAAAGTCGCCACGGGCCGTACTTTACATACTTTTAGTCTTTTTTGCAGCCCGGGTCGCCCATTCCCCACGTCGTCGGCGGGCGTCACCGATCGACCACCCACGTTGTCAACCCGCGCGCGACCGGCGAGTAACCTGTACGACGCCGAGTAGTTCGTCGGGCCTCGTGAGGCGGGTTCCCCAGCTGGCCCACCAGGGCCTGGTGGCCCGAACCAACTCGCCTGTCCGACCGGACTCACCAGGGGATCGGTCGGCGCTCGCGATCGGGAATGCAGACCGGTCGGGGGCGTACGAACTATGATCCCAGTCCAACGCCCACGGCCTGGACGGATCGACAGAGGAGCTCGAGAAGTATGGTGCGCCAGGCTCGATCCGAGGCGACGCGTAGGAAGATCATCGAGTCGGCGGTCGACCTGATCAACGAGATCGGATATCCCGCCGCGGGCTTGGGCGACATCATCGAGCGTGCCGAACTGACCAAGGGCGCGCTGTACTACCACTTCGACTCCAAGGAAGCCCTCGCGACCGCCATCATCGAAGAGGGCTCCGAGAGCCTGATGGGCGCGTTTCGGGGTGCGGCCGAGACGAGACCCGCCGGCATGGAGGGCATCCTCCACGCCTCCTTCGTCATGACGGACGTGCTGAGCAACGACACGGTGGCGCGAGCGGGCGCCCGGCTGTTGCGCACCTTCGCCAGCTTCAACCCCGCCGCCAGGGACACCCTTCAGACGCTCGTCGACGAGCTCGCCGACCGCCTCAAGGCGGCCACGGCCAACGGTGATCTGCGAGACGGTCTCGACGCCGAGTCGACCGCCGCCAGCGTCGTCGCCGGCATGCTCGGCGCGGAGCTGTTGTCCAGTGCCCTGGCAGACGGGTCCGACCTGCGCTCCCGCTTCGCCCGGAACTGGGAGTTGCTGCTGCCTGCGATCATCACCGACGAGTCGCTGGGCTACTACCGGGAGTTCCTGGCCCGCCAGGCGGGACGGCAGCAACCGCCGTCGGCGTGACGCACACCCGCCCACGACCGTAGGCGGACCTGGAACCACGGAGGCTGACAGTGGATCTTCTCTGGTCGCCGAGCGACATCGCATTTCGCGACGAGGTGCGTACCTTCCTCGAGGAGAAGTTGACGCCGGAGCTGCGTCGATCCGGGCGACTGATGACCAGTGTCTACAGCGATCACGACGCGAGCCTGCAGTGGCAGGCGATCCTGCACGCGCGCGGGTGGGCCGCGCCAGCCTGGCCCGTCGAGTACGGCGGTTGCGACTGGAGCCTCACCCAGCACTACGTCTTCAGTCGCGAGTCGACCCTGGCGGGCGCTCCGTCGTTGTCGCCCATGGGGATTCGCATGGTCGCGCACGCCATCATCGCCTACGGCACCGAGGCTCAAAAGGACTACTTCCTGCCGCGCATCCTCACCGGCGAGGTGTTCTTCTGCCAGGGCTATTCGGAACCCGAGGCCGGGTCGGACCTCGCAGCCCTGTCGATGTCGGCCGTCGACGACGGCGAGCACTTCGTCTGCACGGGCAGCAAGATCTGGACCACCCATGCCAGAGAGGCGAATTGGATGTTCGCCCTCGTGCGCACGTCCAGGGGTGGGAAGAAGCAGCAGGGCATCACCTTCGTCCTGCTGGACATGACCTCCCCCGGTGTCGAGATCCGGCCGCTGGTGATGACCTCCGGCGAGGAGATCCAGAATCAGGTCTTCTTCGACGAGGTGCGCGTCCCGAAGACCAACGTCGTCGGTGCCGTGAACGACGGCTGGACGGTCGCCAAGTACCTTCTCGAGTTCGAACGCGGCGGTGGGGCCGCCGCACCCGCCCTGCAGGTCATGGCCGAGGAGGTGACGACCGCGGCCGCCTCGCAACCTGGGCCTGACGGGGAACGCCTGATCGACGACGCCGCCTTCGCCAGAAAGCTCGCCGACGCCCGCATTCGCACCGACGTGCTGGAAATCCTCGAGTACCGGGTGCTCTCGGCGCTGGCCAACGGCGGACACCCCGGCCCGGCATCCTCGATGCTCAAGATCCTCACCACCGAACTCAGCCAGACCCTCACCGAATTGGCGATGGAGGCCGCCGGCCCGCGAGGCCGTGCCTACCAACCGCACGCGACCCGGCCCGGCGGACCCATCGCCGAATACGAGCCACCGCCGGACGGTTATGTCAGCGGGGAACCCTGGCAGGCCGTGGCGCCGCTGCGCTACCTCAACGACCGGGCTGGCTCGATCTATGCCGGCAGCAACGAGATTCAACGCAACATCCTCGCCAAGGCGGCGCTGGGACTGTGATGGACTTCCGGCTCTCCGACGAGCAAGAAATGCTGCGCAGCGGTCTCGACAAGTTCCTGGCGTCGCGATACGACCTCGCCAGTAGCCGCGCCGCCGCCAAGACCGGCGCCGGATGGCAGCCCGACGTCTGGCGTGCGTTCGCCGACGAACTGGGAATCCTCGGCGCCGCGCTCCCGGAACGGGTGGGCGGCAGCGGCGGGGGGCCGCTAGAGGTAATGGTCATCGCCGAGTCTCTCGGCCGCGCCCTGGTCGTCGAGCCCTACGTCGACACCGCCGTCGTCGCAGCCGGATTGCTGCTTCGGGCGGGTGGCGCCGCGGCGACCGAGGTCGTCGAACGCATCGTCGCGGGCACGGCCGTCGTCGCCCTCGCAGCGTCCGAGGAACACAGCGGCGACCACTGGCGCGACGTGACCACCACCGCACGCCCCGACGGCAACGGATGGGTGCTCTCCGGTGAGAAGACGATGGCGATGGGTGCGCCAATCGCCACGCACCTGCTCGTCACGGCCCGCACCGACGGTGGTGGCGTCTCGCTGTTCCTCGTCGAGCTGGAGACGGTCGACGCGGGCCTCGGTCTGCACGGCGTCCGGACCGTCGACGACCGTCGCGCGGCCGACCTCGTGCTGACCGATCTGCCCTTGCCCCCGGACGCGCTGCTCGGGCAGGAGGGGCGGGCGTGGCCGTCCCTCGGGCTGGCGCGCGACGAGGGTGCGGCGGCCGTGTGCGCCGAGGCGGTCGGCGCGATGCGCCGCGTGGTGGCCGACACCGTCACCTACGCCAAGCAACGCCATCAATTCGGCCAGCCGATCGCCAGTTTCCAGGCCCTGCAGCACCGCATGGTCGACATGTACATGGAGCTCGAACAGTCCTCCGCCGCAGTACATCTCGCGATGCTCAACCTCGACGCCGAATCCGCGGAGCGAGAGCGCGCGGTGTCGGCCGCCAAGGCCACCGTCGGCAGGGCGGCCCGGTTCGTCGGGCAGAACGCCGTCCAACTGCACGGCGGGATGGGCATGACCGAGGAGCTCGCGATCGGGCACTACTTCAAGCGACTCACCGCGGTGCAGTACGAATACGGCACCACCGACCACCACGTGACGCGTTACGCACGACTCACCCGGAGGTGACCGCGCGAGGGTGGCTGCTCTTCGCGGCGATGAGCGTGATCTGGGGCATCCCGTACCTGCTGATCAAGATCGCGGTCGAGGGTGTCTCGGCACCCGTACTGGTGTTCGCGCGCACCGTGATTGGCGCGGCGGTGTTGATCCCGCTGGCGTTGTCCCGCGCCGCCTGGGCGCCGGTCCGGCGGTGCTGGAAACCGGTGCTGACGTTCGCCTTCTTCGAGATCGTCGCCGCCTGGTTGATGCTCTCGGACGCCGAACGACACATCTCGAGCTCGCTGACGGGTCTGCTCATTGCGGCCTCCCCCATCATCGCCGCCGCGCTCGACCGGCTGACCGGTGGTGAGCGCCGACTGGGCGGCAAACGCATCGCCGGATTGGCGGTCGGATTGGCCGGTGTCGCGGTGCTGGCCGGGCCGGAGATCACCGGTGGAAGCGCCTGGCCCGTCGCCGAAGTCATCTTGGTCGCAACGTGTTACGCGATCGCCCCGCTGGTGGCGGCCCGTCACCTCGCCGACGTCCCCGCCCTGCCGATGACCGCAGGCTGCCTCGCTGTCGCCGCCCTCGTCTACGCGGGGCCCGCGGCGGCGACCTGGCCGGCCGAGATGCCGTCCATGCGCGTAGTGCTGGCCGTGGCAACCCTGGCCGTGGTCTGCACGGCGCTGGCGTTCATCGTCTTCTTCGCCCTCATCCGGGAGGTGGGACCCACTCGGGCGCTGGTGTTCACCTACGTCAATCCGGCGGTGGCGCTCGCGGCCGGGGTGGTCGTGCTGAACGAGCCACTCACGCCGTGGAATCTGGCCGGACTGGCCTTGATCCTCGGCGGGTCGGTGCTGGCCACCAGACGATCCGGCCCGGCGACCGAACCGTCACTGGCCGCGCCCCGCTGAGTCGTCAGTCGTCGGTGCGTTTGATGAGTCCCTCACGCAGCAGGTCATCCGTGGCCGCTTGCCACCGACGAAGTTGGTTGGGTGAGGTGAGCGGCTCGGAGAGGTGGCGGTTGACGTGGGCGCGGAGGCTGATCCCGCCCACCGCGAGCACCATCGCGTTGATGGTCGCCCAGGTCAAATCGACGTCGGGACGTAGTTCACCGCGTTCGGCGCGCAGCTCCCATCGGGCCATGCCCACGTCCATCAGCGCGTCGAACAGCGTCACCCCCAGGGGACTGCCGTCGACCATCGCCCGGCTGAGGTAGGCGGCGACGTCGGGATAGTTGGCGATGAGTCCGGTAACCCTCGATCCGATGTCGGCGATCGAGTCGGCGGGCGGCTCCGGAATGGGTTGTGACATTGCGCCGATCAGCAGCGACATCACGTAGTCGTCGACCGCCTTGATCAGGCTCGACTTGGTGGCGAAGTGATGCTGAACCATCCCCAGCGAGACGCCGGCCGTGGCGGCTACCGCCCGCAACGACGTCGACGCGGTGCCGTTCAGGGCGAAGTTCGCCAGAGCGGCATCACGGATTCGCTCCGAACTCGACGGGGCGACCTCGCCGACCGGGGAGGATTCCGACACGGTGGTCACTGCGCAAGGCTACCAATACGCCTGTATCGTCAAGGGCAATACATACGTATTGTCACATCTGGGTAATCGGTTCTGGACGAAGAGACGGAGGGCACCCCATGCAGGCTCAGGGACGACCCGTCGCCGCAGTGGCGCTGCGCGAACGACGCGCGACGGCGACGGCTTCCGACGTCGGCGGGTCGAGATCGGGCTACCCCTGCACCGACGACCCCGACCGGTGGACCACCTCGCCCGACGACGGTGCGAAGGCTCTGTGCCGTTCCTGCCCGCGACGCTGGCTGTGCGCCCGGGAGGCCTGCCAAACCCCCGGTGCAGAGGGACTGTGGGCCGGGGTGCTGATTCCCGGCGAGGGCCGCGGCCGCCGCTTCGCGCTCAAGCAGCTGGGCTCGCTGGCCGACCGTCACGGCTACCCCGTCCGCACCGCCCAGTAGGACCGCGCAGCGGAAGGCTGTCCCGCGGATATCCTTCGGCGCGATGACCCACGCGCGGATCGACCTCATCCACGAACTGATATCGGCGGCCGCGGCCGAGGTCCCGGGCCGGTCGGCCGTCATCGCCTCCGACGGCACCGAGGTCACCTTCGAGGAGTTCGACCGCCAGATCCGGTCGGTGGCCACCTGGGTCAGTGAGCACACCCGCAGGGGCGACCGGGTCGCCGTCGTCGCCGACAACGGGCCGTCATATGCGTTGCTGTACTACGCCGTCCCGCGTGCCGGTCGCGTGCTGGCGATGGTCAACCAACGGCTCAGCCCCGCGGAACGGACGGGCCAGCTGACCGCGGCCCAACCCGCGATCGTGGTCGGTGACGCCCGCTATCTGGACGGCCCGGTGCTGCTCGACCGAAGGACCCCGTCGGTGGCCGAGACCATCGCATTCGAGGATCCCCGTTGGCGCGCCGCCGTACACGGCGCGACAGGACCGGTCGACGGCGTCGAGCCCGACGATCCCGCCTGGCTCCTGTTCACCAGCGGGTCGACGGGACCGCCGAAGGGGGTCCTTCACACGCATCGTTCCGTGACGACGGCGGTCCGCGGCACCGTGGCGGGCCGGTCGGTACGATCCGGCGGCGTCTACCTCTTGCCGTTTCCGATGTGCCACGTCGCCGGTTACAACATGCTGGTCCACCATCTCGCTCGCTCGACGGTGATACCGGTCGCGGCCTTCCGCGCCGACGAGTTCGCCGCCGCGGTCCGCACTCACCGCGTGACGTCGTGTTCGCTGGCGCCCACGATGCTGCATTCGCTGCTGGCGCACCTGGAATCCACGGGTACGGAGTTGCCGACGCTGCGCGACGTGTCCTATGGGTCGGCCGCGATTCCCGCCGACCTCCTGCGGCGCGCGCTCGCCCGTCTCGACGTCGACTTCCACCAGGGCTACGGGATGACCGAAACCGCTGGCAACGTGACCTTCCTCGGTCCCGACGAGCACCGCGCCGGCGCCGACGTCGACGCGTCGGTGCTGGCCACCGCCGGACGTCCGCACGACGAGGTCGAGGTGCGCATCTGCGGCGACGGCCCGATCGGGGAGATCCTGATCCGCGGCGATCAGGTGGCCGCCGGTTACTGGCCCGGACTCGAGCCAGTCACCGTGGACGGCTGGCTGCCCACAGGCGACGTCGGACGCCTCGACGCCGAGGGTCGCCTGGTGGTCGTGGACCGCATCAAGGACGTCGTCATCACCGGCGGTGAGAACGTGTCCTCCCGGGAGGTCGAGGATGTGTTGTCGGGTCATCCGGACGTCGACCAGGTCGCCGTGGTCGGCGTCCCCGACGACTACTGGGGCGAGGCCATCTGCGCGGTGGTGGTGCCGCGGCCGGACAGCGAGACGTCCGCCGAGGACCTCGTCGCCCACGTGCGAGCCAACCTCGCCGCCTTCAAGCGACCGCGACACGTCCTGTTCGTGGAGTCGCTGCCCCTGACGCCCAACGGGAAGGTGGCCAAGAACACCGTGCGGGCCCATGCCCGAGGGGTGCTGGGCCTCTCGGCGCCGTGACGGCGCCCTATCCGGCGATCACGACCGGGAACACCTCGTAGGTTCCACTGAAGCCCTTGAACTCGACCACCTCGGCCGACGTGACGCCGACGCCGTCGGCGGGCTCGATCGCATCCCGCACGACGTCGCTGATCAAGATCTCGCCGCCGTCGGCGTGCCCGGCGATGCGGGCGGCCATCGCGACGTTGAGACCGAACAGATCATCACCACGCCGCACGGACTCACCCATGTGAATCCCCATGCGCACCTTGATGTTCTGCCAACGTTCGGGCCGGTCGGCGAGCTCGCGCTGCACCGCTACGCAGCAGCGCACCGCGCGGTTCGGATCGGCGAAGGCCAACATGAAGCCGTCGCCCTGGTTCTTCACGACGTGCCCACGGTGCTCGTCGACCAGCCCGCGGACCAGCCGCTCGTGGCGCTGGAGCAACGCCACCCACTCCCGGTCCCCCAGCGCTTCGTTGCGTTCGGTGGAACCCTCGATGTCGGAGAACACCACGACGACGTCCCCGTCGGCGGTCAACCGCGCCAGGTCGGGCCGCTCCACACTGGCCCAGCCCGCGAGGTCCTCGATCGAGTTGCGCACGACGGCACCAATTCCCTTGGTGCGCAGCATCTCCGCGGTTCGCCACGTCGTGCGGATGGCGAACGGCGCCAGGCCGCGGCGCCGGCGGCGGATCCGCGAGGTGCTCCGCTGGGCGCGCTCCAGCCGGCGACGGGTGTCGGACAGTCGGCGGGAGGTGACGATTAGCAGGATGGCCAGGGTGACGACGGCGACGACGGCGACGCCGAGCAGTATCGACAGGACGAGTTGCGTCACCGCGCGATGGTAGCCGTCCTCGCGCCTCCCGACCGTCTCGGCGTGGGGCCCTCTACTGGATACTGGCAAACGTGACCGCACACAGTGGAGACGACCGGTGCTGATCGGTCTGGCAGCGGCGCTGGTCGCCTGCTTCGGCTACGGGACGGCGTCGGTGTTGCAGGCCTACGGTGCCCGCAGCGCCGCCGCCGCGGACGCCGCCCGCGGGACGGTCGGCGCGACGACGGCCAGCGGTGCGCCGTCGCTCGGCGCGACCATCCGGGCGGCGGTGACACCGGCGTTCCTCGCCGGGATGGTCCTCGACGGTCTCGGCTTCCTCGGAAGCGTGGTCTCGGCCAGGCTGATCCCGTTGTTCCTGTCCCAGACGATCATGAGCGCCAACCTCGTCGTGACCGCAATCCTCGGCGTCCTGGTGCTCAAAGTCCGCCTGCGGACGCGTGATTGGGTGGCGATCGCCACGGTGGTGGTGTCGCTGTGCGTTCTGGGCTTCACCTCCGGCCACATCGGCGAGGACGATCCGGGCGTGGCCGTGCACTGGGGCGTGCTCGCGTTCTCCGCCGCGATGGTCGCCCTCGGACTGTTCCTGATCCACGTCCTCGGTGCTCGCGGAGCCGTCGCCGCCGGACTGGTGGCAGGCGTCTTGTTCGGCGCGATGGCCGTCGCGGTGCGCGTGGTCGACGGAGTAGACCCCTTCCACCTCGCCGTGATCTTGGGCGACCCGGCCGCCTGGGCGGTGGCGGTCGCCGGAATCGGCGGCTTCTACCTGTTCACCGTGGCGTTGCAGATCGGTTCGGTCACCGGTGCGTCGGCCGCACTCGTCGCCGGCGAAACGGTGGTGCCCGGCATCGTGGGGGTGCTTCTGCTGGGCGACAGCTCGGCGCCCGGTCTCGGCTGGCTGGTGGTCGTCGCGTTCGTGACCGCGGTCGGAGGCGCGATCGCGGTGGCGTTGTTCGGCGCCGCCGAGAGCGGTCAGGCGGCCGAGCCGGCTTCCGAGCGCGCCTAGGCGCGACGGGTCAGGCGACGGAGGACGCGAGTTCGCGACGCGCCCTGCGCTCGACGAACAGGGGAATGAAGTCGCGGACCGGGCGGCCGTCGAACTCGGCGTGCTCGTGCGCGACCACCGTCGCCACCTTCTCCGGTGGGACGTCGGGGTAGCTCGACACGAGCCGATCCACCAGCTGCTCGATGACGGTCCGTTCGCTCGACTCCACGAAGACGATGTTGGCATTGCGTTCAGCCCGTGGTCAACCGCGATTGGAACGTTTCACATCACAGTGACCACGGCCACAGCGCCTACGCTGGTCGGATGTCACTGCTGCTGGGACCCGTCCTGCGTCACGTCGGCGAGACGAGCGCCACCGTGTGGGTGCAGACGCATTCGCCGGGGGTCGTCGAGGTCCTCGGATGCTCGGCGCCGACCTTCGAAGTGCAGGGCTGCCACTACGCGCTGGTGCTCGTCGACGGCCTCGAGGCGGGGTCGGTCACCGAGTATCGGGTGCACGTGGACGGCCAGCAGGTGTGGCCTGAGCCGGGCGCCACCTTTCCGCCGAGCGTGATCAGGACGCGGGGGCAGGAGACCCGCGATCGACTGCGGATCATCTTCGGGTCGTGCCGCTATCCGAAGACCGGTGACGCCAAGCTCGACGACAAGCTTGGCCTCGACGCCCTGGACGTCTACGCCGCGAGGTTGCCGACGACGCCTGCCGACCAATGGCCGGACGCGCTCGTCCTGCTGGGCGACCAGGTCTACGCCGACGAGCTCACCCCCGATGCTCGCCGCCGCCTTGCCGGCCGGCGCTCGGCAGGCCAGCGTCCACCTGACGAAGTGGTCAGCTTCACCGAGTACGAGGGTCTCTACCGGCACACCTGGGGCGACCCGGAGATCCGTTGGATCCTGTCCACCGTCCCGACGGCGATGATCTTCGACGACCACGACATCAGGGACGACTGGAACACCTCCGCCGCCTGGCGCAAGGAGGTCAACTCGAAGCCGTGGTGGCGTGACCGGATCAGGGCGGGGCTCGCCTCCTACTGGGTCTATCAGCACCTCGGCAATCTGAGCCCCGGCGAGCTGCGCGACGACGAGGACTACCAGAAGGTGCTCGCCGCCGAGGGTGACGTCTGGCCGCTGTTGGTCGACCTCGCCGACCGAGCCGACACCGAGGTCGACGACGACAAGGGACTGCGCTTCAGCTACCGGTGGGACATGGGGCGCAGCCGGCTGGTGATGGTCGACTCCCGCAACGCCCGCATCCTGGACTCCGGATCACGAAAGATGTTGGGCAACAGGGAATTCGCGTGGCTCAAGGAGCAGGTCACCGATCGGCTCGACGCCGTCGACCACTTGGTGGTCGGTTCGTCGCTGCCGTGGTTGTTGCCACCGGTGGTGGGTGACATGCAGATGGTCAACGAGCGCGCGGCCAACCGACCCGGCCGCCGCGGCAAGCTCGGCGAATTCGTGCGCCAGACGGCGGACTTCGAACACTGGGCGGCGTTCTCCGAGTCATTCCTGGAGCTCAGTCACCTCATCGTCGACGTGGCCACCCGGGACACCGATGCCCCGGCGACGGTCTCGGTGATCTCTGGCGACGTCCACCACAGCTACGTCGCACGCGCCGACATCCCGGCCGCCCGGTCGAGCGTGCACCAACTGGTCTGCTCGCCGGTGCACAACTACGTCCCGTGGTTCGTCAAGCCGGTCTTCAAACTTGGCTGGTCGCAACGACTCGCACGCGTCACCAGGCGGTGGGCCCGGCACAGCGGTTGTCCCCCATTGCCGTTCGCGTGGAGTGACGTCGACGGCCCCTTGTTCGGCAACACCCTGGCCACCCTGCGCACCTCGGGTCGGGACGCAGAGGCGATCTTCGAGCAACCTCGAGGCGGGGACACCCTCGACGAGGTCGCGCGAGTCGCGCTCACCAGGTGACGCACCGGAGGAGTTCCACCGTGGGACGACGTGGCTGGCTCGTCGCGGTGATCCTCACCGCCCTCGTGGCCGTGGTGGGTGGCTGCTCGGGAACCCCGCAGCAGGCCCCGACGGCAGGGGTGCCGACGGACGTCGCCCGTGACGGCACCCTGCGGGTGTGCAGCACCGGTGACTACCGGCCGTTCACCTATCGCGCCCCGGACGGGACGTGGAGCGGATTCGACGTCGATGCCGCCGGCGACATGGCGCATGACCTCGGCGTCCGACTGGAAATGGTGCCGACCACGTGGAAGACGCTGGTGAGTGACGTCGCCGCGAAGTGCGACATCGCCATGGGCGGCATCAGCGTCAGCCCCGAACGGGCCAAGCTGGCCCGGTTCACCACGCCGTATCTGACCGACGGCAAGGCCGCCATCGCACGGTGCGTCGACGCGAACCGCTTCCACGACCTCGACGACGTCGACCAACCGGGGGTGCGCGTCATCGTCAACCCGGGGGGCGGGAACGCCGCGTTCGACGAGGCTCATCTGCACCGCGCGTCGGTGGTGCCGTGGCCGGACAACAACACGATCTTCGACCGGCTGGCCTCCGGCGGGGCCGACCTCATGATCACCGACGTCAGCGAAATACGGTGGCAGACCACGCAGAATGCCCAACTGTGCGGTGTCGCGCTGGATCGCCCGTTCACCTCCGAGCAGAAGGCCTATCTGTTGCCGAAGGACTCCGAGGACCTCGTGCGGTGGACGGATCACTGGCTCGCCACCCACGACGGCGAATATGCGGCGTTGCGCCAGAAGTACTTCGGCGGGCCGTGACCGCCGCAACCCTCACACCAGTGCGCCGAGGAGCTGGTTGAACGCCTCGGTCATGGACGGGTGGGTGTAGATCTCGTCGCGCAGCTGCGTGGCGGTGATGCCGTGCCGCATAGCCAGGGACACCATGTTGATCACCTCGTGGGAGTCGTAGCTGAGCAGGGCGGCCCCGAGAATCGAGTCGTCGTCGGCGTCCACGACGACCTTCATCATTCCGCGGGCCTCGTCGACGATGCGCGCCCGCGGCACCGTCGCCATCGACGCGACGGGCGACGCCGCGACGCGTACCCGACGCCCGGCCGCGCGGGCGGCGCGTTCGGTGAGGCCCACTCGCGCCAACGGGGGTGTCATGAAGAGCACGTAGGGCACGGCCCTTCGGTCGGTCGTGCTGCGCGTGCCAGATCCGGCGAGTTGGTCGAGCACGATGCGGTAGTCGTCGAGGGAGACGTAGGTGAACTGCGGTCCGCCGTTGACGTCGCCCATCGCGAAGACGTGGGGCTGGCTGGTGCGCAGGTGGTCGTCGACGGCCACCGCCCCGGCGTCGGTCAGGCGGATGCCAGCCACGTCCAACCGCAGGCCTTCGGTCACGGGTCGCCGGCCCGCGGCCGCGAGGATGACGTCGGCATCGACGGTCTCAAGTGCATCGTGGCGGTGAAAGGTCACCGTGGCCGGCGCGTCCCCGTCGGTCCGCACCTCGTGGACCTCGGCGTCGGTGACGACGGTGACGCCGTTCTCGCGCAACAGGTCTCGGGCGCACGCGGCGACGTCGTCGTCCTCCTGGCCGAGTATCTCGGAGTGGCGTTCGAGCACCGTGACCTCCGAACCATAGGCGGCGTACATGGCCGCGAACTCCAGGCCGACGTAACCGCCGCCGAGAACCACGAGACGGCGGGGCAGCTCCGGCGTTGCGAGCAGGTCGGTGCTTGTGGCCATCACGCCGCTGTCCGCCAGGCCGGGGACGTCCGGGATGCGGGGTTCGGATCCCGTGCTGACGACGAGGTGCTCGGCGGACACCACGACCGTGCCGCCGCCGTCGACGAGGGTGACCCTCACGCTGTGCGGGTCGACGAACTCGGCCCTGCCGGTGAGCACCGTGACCGTCTCGATGCCGTCGAGCATGGCGAAGTTGCCGGCCCGCATCGTCGCGGTCAGCGCCAATTCGTTCTCCACCGCCCGGCGGTACGCGGCAGGGCTGCGGCCGGTCAGTTGTTCCGCCTGGTAGACAAGGGACTTCGTGGGGACGCAGCCGATGTTGATGCACGTGCCGCCGTACATCTGTGCGGACTGTTCGATCATCACCACCCGCTTGCCCTGTCGCCCGAGGGTGGCGGCCAGCGTCTTGGCGCCCTTGCCGAATCCGATCACCGCAAGGTCGGCGGTGATGGTCGTGTCGTCGTCTTCGCTCATGCTGCGCTCCTGGTCATGACGGAAACTGTGTCATCGCCGCCGCGTACAGCGTGTAGGGATTGCCGAGATCTGCGTACGTCGCCAGCATGGCATCCACGACATCGGCAGGCGCGCCCGCCTCGGTGACGGCCCGGTCGAAGTCGTGGAGGTACTGGCGGGATTGGTCGAGGATGCGGCGGGCGTCGTCGTCGGGTGCGCGGGGGTCTCGGTGCCCGGCGATGATCGTCCGCGGCCTCAGTGCCTCCAGCGCGTCCAGTGACGCCAGCCAGCGAGCGCGGCTCTCGGGCGTCGACCCCCACAGCCACATGTGGATGCCGTTGTAGGCGATGTCGCCGCTGATCACGACGTCGAGATCTGGGACGTGGACGACGGTTCCGGTGACGCCGTCGGCGCCACCAATGGCGATCAGGCGCAGCGGGTGGCCGTCGAGGTCGACGACGTCGCCCGGGTAAGCCTCGGGAGTGGTTGCGGTCGCATCGAATTGGCCGTCGAACCACGAGTTCCAGGTGGCAAGGGACGCCTCGGTCGTCTGCAGCCGAGCCTCGTCGACGACCTCGGGCCGCGACACCAGTCGAGCCGACGGGTACCGGGCGAGAAGCGGCCCGGCGCCGAAGAAGTGGTCGGCGTGGCCGTGCGTGACGTAGACCAGGTCGAGGTCCGCCGCAGTCTTCTCCGGTACCCACCGGGCCAGGTGCTCACCTTCTGCGGTGGTCAGCAGGGCGTCGACGAGCACCGCGTGACGCCGCCCGCTGACAAGCGTGGCGGTGGTGGCAGGCCAGGTGGCCTGCCGGGTCCGGTCCCAGCCGGTGACCCCGCCGTGCGGGATCGGCTTGTAGTCCGAGGTGAAGACGTCGAGGGTCGGCGCTTCGGAAGTGGTCATCGCAGGAAGCGGTCGACTTCGTGGGCGAAGTCCTCGACGTGCTGGAAGAGGAACCCGTGGCCGGCGTCGCTGTAGAGCACGACCTTGGCGTCGGGCAGCTTCTGGGACATGGCGTACGTAGCGTAGGAGTTGATCATCACGTCGCGGGCACCATTGGCGACCAACACCGGCAACGTCAGCTCACCGAGCCGGTCGTAGTACCCGGCAAAGGTGGCGACGGCCGTGAGTTGACCACGGTAGGTCTCGTCCTGGACCGCGGCACCCGAGGTGGCGAGCCGAACGTCCAAGCGCCGCAGGGACGCCAAGCCCGCCGCCCTGGCACGCTCGGTCTCCGGGAAGAACAGGTGCAGGTAGTCCTCGTCGTCGTTGACGGCGTGGGTGAGGATCTCGCCGACCTTCGCCGAGGGCTTCGGTTGGTCGGGCACGCCCGCCGGCGTGCTGCCCGCGACGATCAAGCGGCGCACCAATTCTGGTGCACCGAGGGTGATGCCCTGGGCGACGATGCCGCCGAGCGACCAGCCCATGAGGTCGACCCGGTCGAGACCGAGCGCCCGGATGAAGGCGATACCGCCCTCGGCGAGCCCGTCGACGGTGGTCGGCGCGGTGCCGGTGGAGGCGTTGGTCCCCCGGTTGTCGAAGACGACCACCTCTCGCGTGGCCGCGAGGGCGTCGAGAAGCTCGGGGTCCCAGTGGTCGACGGTTCCGCGCAGCCGCATGCAGAGCACGAGCGGAACGTCACCGCCCGTGCCGAAGCGGCGGTAGTGGAAGCGCTCGCCGAGGGGTCCGTCGACGTAGCGGTCCTCGGCGTGGCCGGAGAGCTGGCTGGACATGGTGGATTCCCTTGTTAGTCGACCGCGAGGTCGGTGAGTTCGATGGAGACGACGAGTTGTTCGGGGATCGGATGGTTGTCCTGGTCGCGGACGTAGATCATCCGGGTGCGCGGTATCACGACGCCGTCGACCTCGTCGAAGTCCGAGACGTAGTGCGCCGCCGGTGAACCGCCTGCAATGTCGACCTGGTAGTCGCGCCGCTGGATCAAGCCGTCGTCGTCGACGTAGAGCACCTGGTGCGGGCTGTGGGTGGCGACGGTGTCGGGGTAGCTCACGTGAAGCCGTCGCCACCGCTTGCCGTCCTCGGTCCACGGCTCGCCCTCCTCGGTGTGCACGCCGGGCAGCAGCAGGTTGAAGGGCTCGGCCGTGTACGTCCACATGGCGTAGCCGGTGAAGTAGGCGAGTTGCAAGGTGGTCCAGGGTGTTTCGAGGGTGTGCCCGGCGAAGGACGAGCGCGGGTCTTCGATTGCCTCGACGACGTCGCCGTCCAGTGTCTCGATGCCCACCCGGTCCGGGGTGTAGGCGGTCTTGAGGCCGGGCGCGGTGAACGGTCGCAGCGAGGTGCGCTGGTCCTTCACCCACACCGTGACCTCGCCGTCGTCGACGATTCCCGGGACCTGTTTGATGTCCCAGATCGCGCCGCCGAAGCGCTTGTGCGCACTGATCGAGGTCAGCTGGTTCCAGCGGTCGCGACCCCCGTAGGCCTGCAGCGTCTTGGTGAGTAGGTCTGTCATGACGATCCCTTCAGCGTCCGAGGAACTGGCGGATGTGATGGCCGAAGTCGGCCGGGTACTGGTTGAGGAAGCCGTGGCCGGAATCGGGATAGATGCGCAGTTGGGCTCCGCGGATCCGGTCGGCGAGCAGGTGGCTGTTCTTCGTCGACATCATGGTGTCGTTGTCGCCGTCGGCGACCAGCGTCGGCTGTGTGATGGCCGAAAGTCGTTCGAGCTTCGAGCTTTCCGGAATGCCCCAGGTCATGAGGGCCTGGTACTGGGCGTCGCGGCACGCCAATGTGGTCTCGGGGTCGCGGTCGTCGGTGCGGGCGTGGGTGCGGGCCAGGTACTCCCAGCCCCGCTGGACGCTGGTCTCGGAACCGGAGAAGAACAGCGCCAGGAAGTTCTCCGGGGTGATGCCGTCGCCGCAGGCGTCTTCGTAGACGTCGTCGGACCAGCGGTGCAGATCCGGGGCGCCCTGCGGGGCGGTGCCTGCCAGTACGAGGCGCCGCGGCAGCCGGGGCCGCACCAGGGCGATCTCCTGGGCGATGTGCCCGCCAAGGGAGAACCCAAGCAGGTCGATGGTCTTCAGACCGAGGGCGTCGACGAACCGCAGTGCGTCGCGGGCCATGTCCGTGACGTCGACCGGCGTGGCGCCGGTGGATCCTCCGACGCCGGGCAGGTCGACGGTGATCACGTCCCGGTCCGCCGCGAGCACGTCGAGCAGCGCGGGGTCCCAGTAGTCGAGGTTGCCGCGGAAGTGTTGCAGCAGCACCAGGGGTGGAAGCGACGTCGACGGCGTGCCGAAACGTCGGTAGGCCAACGTGTCACCGGCGACGTCGACGCGCAGGTTGGGTGCGTCCGCCGCGGCGGTGAGTTCAGTCGTACTCGTCATACGACGACGATGGCGGATCGCGCCCGCCGCGGGTATCCGTCAGATGACTGTGGTCGGGGACGCTAGGTCGTGGTGCGGTCCACCAGGATGACGTCGGAGGATCGCACGCGTTGACCGTCCCGGCGGCGGAACACGACGCCGACGGGCTCGCCGGTGGCCGCCTCGACGAAGCGGTAGTCGCTGCTGTCGGCCCTGGCGCGGTGCACGTGTCCCCACTGCCCGATCGCGGCGACGACTGAGATCAGGTCCTGCCCCGCGGTGGTCAGCACGTACCGGCTGCGCCTGCGGTCACCGGCCACCTGATAGTCGACCACCTCGAGGACGTCGGCGGCTACCAGTTCGCCCAGTCGGGCGCTCAAGACGTCGGACGCGACCCCGAGCTGCTCGCGAAACTCGGAGAACCGGGATCTGCCCAGGAACGCCTCGCGAAGGATCAGGATGGCCCACGGCTGCCCGAGAACCGACATCGTGCGCGCGATCGGGCAGACGTTCTCAGACCAGGCATCACGTCGCATCTGCGCATCCTAACTGGGTTGGCGAGCCAAACTCAGCTCTGGTAACTTCATCCAGGTGATAGTGGGCCGGGCGACCGAACTCGCCGAGGTCACCGAGTCGCTCGCGGCGGTCTCCACCCGTGGGGCGGCGCTGGTCGTCGACGGTGACGCCGGGATCGGCAAGTCCACGCTGCTCGAGGCCGCCACCCTGTGGGCCGGTGCCAACGGGTACGGCAGACTTGGCTGCTCCGGGGTGCAGAGTCACACCGAGATCGGGTTCGCCGGGCTGCACGAACTCGTCCATCCGTTGCTCGCAGACGTCGCTGCCCTGCCACCGCGCCAGAAGTCGGCGCTGCTGACCGCCTTTGGGCTCGCGGACGGTCCCGCGCCGGACCGGCTCCTGGTCGGTCTCGCCGTGCTCGGACTGCTGGAGGAAGCGGCTAGTCGTCGTCGTCTCCTCCTGGTCGTCGACGACGCCCAGTGGCTGGACCAGTCGACCCTCGACGTACTGACCTTCGTCGCCCGTCGGCTGACCAACGCCCCGCTGATGATGCTGTGTGCCGTGCGAACGCCGTTGGACGGTTCGACACCGCCGCTGGACGGGTTGCCTCGCCTCTCGTTGGGCCCGCTCCCCCGCGACCAGGCCGCCGAACTGCTCGGCGAGACGCTGAAGGCGGCGCCCCGAATCGTCGACGCCTACGCCCGGCGGCGCGTCCTCGAACAGGCCGACGGCAATCCCCTGGCGGTCATCGAGCTGGCCGCAACGCTCGGTGAACACGGCGCCGACGCGGCACTCTTCGCCGGCGAGCCCCTGCCGACCAGCCGTCGCGTGGAGCGTGCCTTCCTGACCCAACTCCAGGCCCTGTCCGACCACAGTCGGCTGCTACTGCTGCTGATCTCGGCCAGCGACGGCGTCGTCACCGAAATCGACCGCGCTGCAACGGCTCTCGGGATACGCTTCGCCGAGAGTCTCGGCCCGCTGGAAGCGTCCGGCCTGATCGTGCTGCGCGGGGGCGTCATACGGGTACGCCACCCACTGATCAGGTCCGCCGCTTACGGCGCCGCGACACTGTCGTCGCGGTCCCTGGTGCATCGGGCGTTGGCCGACGCAGTGACCAATCCGACCAGCGCGGCCTGGCACCGGGCCGAGGCGGCGTTCGGGCCGGACGAGTACGTGGCCGCCGACCTCGAGCGGGCCGCGGATCGCGCCCGATCCCGCGGTGCCGGCGCGGAGGCCACTGCGGCGTTGCGGCGCGCGGCGGTCTTGACTCCCGATCTGGATCGTCGCGTCGAACGCTTGGCCACCGCCGCCGACGTCGCGCGTAGTGCGGGTCTCATCGAGGAGGCCATCAGGATCCTGCAGGAGGCCGAACCGCTCACCGCGTCGGGCGCCGTCGACGCTCAGCTGGCGATCACCCGGTTCGTCCTCAACGCGACCGCCGCCATCCCCGGACCGACGGCGGGCGAACTGGTCTCGCTGGCCGGCAAGCAGGTCGACGGTGATCCGCGGCAGCGGGAACTGTTGTGGGCGGCGGCAATCGAATGTCGGATGCACGGCTTGCCCGAGGAGTCGCGCCTGGACGTCGTGGCAGCCATCCGGCGCGTCGACGATCCGACCGACCCACTGCTCACCATCGGCCTGGCGTTGGCCGACGACGTCGGCCACGGCGCGCGCATTCGAGCGGGACTGCCCCGACTGATCGCCGCGGTCGAGGATCAGCCGCTGCTCTTGCTGTCGCTGGGGATGGCGGCCGAGGCGGTCGCCGATCGGGACAGCGCACTGCGTTGCTACGGCTACGTGCAGCGGCTGGCTCGCACGAGTGGCTCGCCGGGCAACGAATGCGAAGGGTTACGCGGCGAGGCGAACATCCTGCTGACACAGGGCAGGATTCGGGCCGCCGCGACGAGCGCGACGAACGCTCTGAACATGGCCGAGGCGATGAATCTTCCGATGACGTCCGGGTCGGCCGCGGCGATCCTCGCTCGCGCCCAGGCGTGGCAGGGGCAACCGGACAGCGCGCGGCACACGCTCGACCGTGCCCGCCGTTGGCTGGCCGGGGACCCCACGATGCTGTGGCACGACGACGTCCTCTGGGCAGCCGGCATGGCGGCGCTGTGCGAGGCGAACCACGCCGAAGCCCTCGACCATCTGCTGAAGATGTCGCTACATCGCACCAGCACGCGCTGGGCGATCGCCGACGTCGCCGAGGCGGCGGCCGGCTGTGGTCGCCAGGAGACGGTTCGAGGACTCGTCGCCGATACCGAGGATCAAGCCAAAGCGCTTGGCGTCGAGAGCTTCCTGGTTCTCCGAGCCCACGCGTTGGTCGCTCGCGACGATGCCGAGGCCGACGACTGCTTCACCGCGTCCCTGGCCGCGGCCAACGGTCCCGCAGCCGACTTGGAAGTGGCCCGCACGCACCTGCTCTACGGGGAGTGGCTACGGCGCCGCCGTCGGATCGTGGACGCCCGCGCACACCTCTCGGTCGCCTTCACCGCCTTCGACACCGCGGGGACGACGCCCTTCGCCACCCGTGCCGCACGTGAACTGCGCGCGGCCGGCGTCGCCGCGTCGCCGTCGCGAACCGGTAGCGGGGCGGCGGGCGTCCTGACCTCCCAGGAACTGCAGATCGCCCACCTGGCCGCGGCGGGCATGACGAACCGGGAGATCGCCGACCGCGTCTACCTGTCGCACCGCACCGTGGCGGCGCATCTGTACAAGGTGTTCCCGAAGCTGGGGATCACACGCCGCAACCAGTTGAACGCCGCGCTCGGCGACATGTGCGAATTGGCGGTTGGGCCCTAGCGGTGATCCGCGCCTACCCTTGGTAGCCGTACTAACGAAGGTGACCCAGGGAGTGTGCAGTGAGTACCCGAGAACGATCCGTGGCACGGCCGAAGGCACTGCCCGGGGCGGGCGTCGTCATCGGGCTGCTGGTGTTCTCCGCATTCGTCATGATCCTCAACGAGACGATCATGAGCGTTGCGCTGCCCGTGTTGATCGTGGACCTGGACATCGCGGCCCGAACGGCCCAATGGCTGACCAGTGGCTTCCTGCTGACGATGGCCGTGGTGATTCCGATGTCGGGATCGCTCTTGCAGCGCTTCCCGGTTCGGGCCATCTTCGTGACGGCGATGTCGCTGTTCTGCGCGGGCACGCTGGTCTCGGCGTTGGCTCCGGGGTTCGCCGTTCTGCTGGGCGGCCGCATCGTGCAGGCCTGCGGCACGGCCGTCATGGTGCCGCTGCTGATGACGACGGTCATGAAGCTGATCCCGGCCGACCGCCGCGGTCAGACCATGGGAACCATCTCGATCGTCATCGCCGTCGCACCCGCCGTGGGACCCACCCTGTCCGGTTTCATCCTCGGATCGCTGGACTGGCGCTGGATGTTCTGGATCGTGTTGCCGATCGCCCTGCTCGGGCTCGTCGCGGGTTGGGCCTGGCTGCACGTCGCCGACGAGCGGGAGCGACCCACTCCCATCGATCCCGTTTCGGTCCCCCTGTCGGCGATCGCGTTCGCCGGCTTGGTGTTCGGGCTCTCGGAACTGGGCGCCGCCGGTGACGGTGGACCGGCCGTGCCGGCGTGGGCGCCACTGGGTGCCGGTGCGGTCGCGATGGCGCTGTTCGGCGTGCGGCAGGTACGACTGCAGCGCGTCGACCGCGCATTCCTCGATCTGCGGCCCTTCACCCACCGACGGTTCTCGGTGTCGGTGGGCTTGGTGGTCATCGGTTTCACCGGCCTGTTCGGCGCCATCATCATGGTGCCGCTGTACGTGCAGGACGTCTTGGGTAAGAGCGCGTTGGCCGCCGGTCTGACGAGCCTGCCCGGCGGCCTGCTGATGGGTCTGGCGGGACCGCTGGTCGGCCGGGTGTACGACCGCCACGGCGCCCGCCGACTCGTCGTCCCCGGATCGATCCTGCTGTTCCTGTCGCTCCTCGGTTTCGCGCTGCTGTCGGCCCGCACGCCGATCTGGGAACTCGTCGCCCTCCAGACCGTCATGATGGTCGGACTGTCGACGATGTTCACCCCGCTGATGACCGACGCCCTCAGCGCCCTGCCCGACCGCCTGTACTCGCACGGCAGCGCCATCATGACCACCCTGCAACAGGTCGCCGGCGCGGCGGGCACCGCGTTGTTCGTCACGGTGATGGCCAAGGCCTCCGCATCGGGCGGCGCGCCGGACATGCCCGGCGTGCACGCCGCCTTCGTCACCGCGGCGATCATCGGCGCCGTCGCCGTCGTGCTGTCGTTCTTCACCGCGACCCGACCGCTGCCCGCCGGGGGTACCCCGACGCACTAGGTGGCCTCCAGGCGCGACTCCTCGAGGTCGAGATCGCGCAGGATCCGGTTGAGGATCTCGTTGGACAGCCGACCCTCTCGGCGCATCGTGACCAGTGCCTGCCGCTGAGCCTGCAACACCAGCCGTACCATCTCCTGGTAGGCCTGGGAGCGGTCCTCGTACCCCTCGTCGGAGATCTTGCCCAGCCGGGCCGCGAAGCGGCGGACCCGGTAGTCGTATTGGCCCCGCATCCGCTCGGCGGTGTCTCCCCTGGTCCACTCCTCGGCGTCCAGCGCGTCGATCTCGGCCAACGCGGCCTTGGCAGCGATCAGCCGGGCCCGGATCTCCTCGTCGGTGTCCGGGTCGTCATCACCCGCGTCGAGGCGCCGAACGAGCGCCGGCAGGGTCAACCCCTGCACCACGAGGGTGAAGAAGATGACGACGAAGGTGAGGAAGACGACGAGATCCCTTTGCGGGAAGGGCGATCCGTCACCGACGGCGAGCGGCAGGGCCAGCGCGACCGCGAGCGACACCGCCCCGCGCATGCCGCTCCACGCCATGACCAACCGCCATGACGTGCTGAGCCGCCGCCGAGGGCGTCCCGACCGCCGGTCGACGAAGTCGGTGAGCGTGGGTATCACGAAGAACCAAGCCAACCGGATGAGCACCACGGCTGCGGTCACGACGAGGGCGTAACCGGCGAGCGCGCCGGGCGAGTAGTCGTCGAGTCCGCCGACGATGGCCCGCAGTTGCAAACCGGTCATGACGAATAGCGTTGCGTTGATCAGGAAGTCGACGATGTCCCAGACGAAGTAGCCCTGCAGACGTGGCCGGGCGTCGAGCACCTCGGGGCTGCGGATCGCCATGACGATTCCGGCCGCGACCGTGGCCAGCACGCCGGACGCGTCGACGGCCTGGGCGGGCAGGAACGCCGCGTACCCGGTCAGCAAGGAGATGGTGACGCTGATCTGGGGGTCGCTGATGTGGCGGCGCACCCATGCCGACACCAATCCGACCGCGACGCCGATGGCCAGGCCGGCGACCACCCCGAACACGAACCGCAGCCCGGCCTCGGCGAGCGAGAACGCCCCGGCCACCGTCGCGGCGACCGCGACCCGGTAGGCCACCAACGCGGTGGCGTCGTTGAACAGCCCTTCGCCCTCGATCCCGCTGACCAGTCGTCGCGGCGCCGCGAGGCGGTGCATGATCGTCGACGCCGCCACCGGATCCGTCGGAGAGAGGATGGCCCCCAACACGAACGCGGTCTGCCACGACATCCCGGGAATCATCGCGTGGGCCGCCGCGGCTACGCCCGTCATCGTGACCAGAACCAGCACCACCGTGCTCAGCGTCAAACCGCGTAGGTTGCTTCGGAAGTCGTCGAAGTTGGCATAGATCGCCGACTTGTACAGCAGGGGCGGCAGGAACAGGGCGAGCACCAGTTCGGGTTCCAGCCGGATTTCGGGCAATCCGGGGATGAACCCGAACGCGGCGCCGCCGATGACCAGCATGATGGGATACGGCACCGAGAGTCGGCAGGCCAGCGCCCCCAACGCGGCGACGGCCAGCAGCAACCCGGTGACCAAGACCTCGACGTGGTTCATGGCATGCCCCTCTCCCCGACGGCTCCGCACCAGTGCGAGTGGGATCATCATGCCCCTGAAGCAGCGCCGCCGTCGTGCTCGGTGACCTCAGACCCTGGTACGTGTTCGGCGACAGCGACTTTCGCGTCCATCGATGTGGTCCGTCGACGTGGTCATGGTTGCCTCGGCGAGATCGGGCACCCAGGTAGCCGGCGCGACTCCCTGCTCGGCGGCCAAGATTTCCTGGTCAGTCGCAACACCTCGGTGCCGCCACGACCTCGGTAGTGATTGCGGCGGTTGCCGACAGCGCGACACGTCCCAACGGGACAGACTTGCAGATGCGTCGTCGGCGGCGTCCATGGCCAAGCTCCTCGCACGTGTCGCCGCAGTCGGACCGCTCGGCCCTACTCGTAGAGCCCCTGCGTCCGAAGGTCGGCGAGCATCGCGGTGACCGCCTCGATGATGTCGGCGTCCGGACTGCGGTAACGCGTGCCCAGCCGTTGCACCGCGGCGTCGACGCGCTGGAGCAGCGCGCGAAAGGCGTCGCCGGCGGCCACCGCGTATCCGGCGGCCGCCTCCGCCTGGGCGTCGTCGGTGTACCGAGAGGGCAGCACCGCCAGCTCCTGCGTGACTTCCTTGGCCTGCTCCTGCACCTTCCAGATCAGGTTGAGGGTGAAGTCGCGGTCCGGCACGAACGACGACTTCACGTCGGCCAGTGCGACTTCCAGCACGTGGTCGATTTGGTACAGCGTGTCGATCGTGCTCTCGACGGACCCGGTTCGCGCTCGCACCTGGAACGGCGGGATGGGAATCGTCAGTAGCTGCGTCGCCACCTCCGCCCGCGCCCATCGCTCCATCTCCCGGGCGTGACCCTCCCAGCGGGAGACCTCGGCTGCGGCGACCTCCTGCGCGGCCCTGATCGCGGCGTCCGCGGCGTCCTGGGCGGCGGCGACGTCGGCGACCGCCTGCCCCTGCGCCGCAGCCACCTCGGCGGCCGCGTCGGCCCGCACCTTCTCCAACTCCCGGCGCACCCGCTGCACGGCTTCCTCGGCCGTCGCGCGCTCCGCTGCCCGTTCGGTGCTTCGTTCGTCGGCGCGGGCTTGCGCCGCGAGGGCCTTCTCCTCGGCAGCCGCGACCTCGGCAGCCGCGTCGGCGCGGATCCGCTCGATCTCGGCCCGCAGCTCTTGGGTGGTCCGCTCCGCGGCCGCGCGTTCGGTTGCCCGCTCGGCGCTTCGCTCCTCGGCGCGCTCCTGGGCCGCCCGGATCTTCTCCGCCGCCGCCGCAGCCTCGGCCGCCGCCTGCGCACGAATTCGCTCGACGTCGGCCTGCGCCTGCTGTAGCGTCGTCAGGTCGGCCGCCCGCTCCGCCCGGCGTTCGGCGTCCTTGCGCGCGGACTCCGCCTCCACCGCACGCACGCGTTCTCCCGCCGCCGCGACCGCGCGGGCCGACTCCTCGGCTTCGCCACGGGCCAGCGTGGCAGCGGCCTCGGCGTCCAGCCTGCCCTGATGCGCCAGGCGCGCGTGCTCCTCGGCAACGCTGCGCAAGTGGTCGGCCTCGACGACCTGCATCGCCAACGATCGGCGGGGCACGGGCGAGCCGTTGCGCTCCCGGTGTCCGGCGAGCTCGCGCTCGGTCATCGCCGCCACGGCGACGGTCTCGGCGCGTGGCCGAAGCCCCAATCGCTCGGCGGTGGCGACGGCGTCGGCCGCAGCACGTCGCGTCAAGGCCGCCCACCGCTCGACGTCGAGGTCCTGAATGTGTTGACGAGTGGTCGTCATCGGCGTCGCCGCCCTCCGGTGCTCTCCGTCGCCGCGGCCGAAGACGTTGCAATGGCGGCAGTTTCAGACTCCGAGGCCGGCGCGGCGTCGGCCGAATCCTGACCCGTGGTCGCGACGTGGTCGACGCGTCTCCTGCCCGACGGGCGCGCCAGCGTGTCCCCCGCGATCCCGGATATCGGACCGGCCTGCTGGGCCAGCACCAGCAGGAGCTGCTCCTGGTAGACCGCCACGGTCTTGACGAGGGTCTCGTCGCCGAGGCGCTCCGCGTCGCGCAGCAGCCCACCCAGCAGCTCCAGGGCCACCGCCGGCCCGAGCCCCAGGGTTGCGTCCTCGCTGACGGCAGGCTCGATCCCGGCGGTGTCGACCACCCACTGCCACCGTTCCCACAGCAGAGCCTTCTCGGTGTCGTCTCGGGCCAGGTCAAGACGGCGTTCATCCTCCTCGCGCTGCACCTCGGACCGTTGCCGGGCTCGTCGCGACGCATGGAGCACGGCGCCGGCGGCGATGATCGCCGCCAGCAGCACGACGACGCCGGCAAAGCCTGGAGAGATCACGAAGTCCCGCGCCGGTAGATCTCCGAGGACCCCGAGAGGCGGTAGGTGCTGCACCGTGTCAGTCTCGCACTGCCGGGACCCCTCGGCGACGGCAATCTCGGCGGGCAACCGTTTGCCGGAAGGCCACCGCCGACACCGCCCCCGCCAGTCGCGCGAGGCGAGGCGGGGGCGGTTCGGTGTGCGCCAATGTGCGGGGCGCGACGCGGCCGAGTCTACGTGGCGGCCACGCGAGCCGGGTGGACTACAACTGTCCGAGCGGTCGGCACACGTTGGACAGCGCGTTCCAGTACTGGCCGGGCGCACAGTCGTCCGCCGGTCGCGGCGTCTGACAGGTGTTGGTGATGGGATCCCAGAACTGCCCGTTCACGCAGTTCAGCGGATCCGCCGAACCCGTCCCCGCAGTCAACAGGGACATGGCGACGACGGGTGCGGCGACGACGATCGTACGGAGTGGCATCTTTCGCATGCCAGCGATTAGCCGAGAATCGACGACGTCAAACTCGGTGCCTCAAGGCTTGGGCGCGCCGGTGTAGGGCGGCACGTAGTACGGATTGTCCGAACGCGTGACGTTGGTCCGCGGGCGCGACCGGGTGGTGGGCGCGACGCTAGGCGACGGGCTGGCAGACGTCGGCGGGGCGGGCGCCGCGGGCGGTTCGTTCGCGACCGGTGGCGCGACGTAGGTCGGGGTGTACGTCGGCGTGTAGGTCGCGGTCGGAGCGGCCGTCGACGGCTCGACGGGCGCGGGTGGCGGCGTGGCGATCGGCGAAGCCGGCGCCACCGCAGATGTGGGCGCGGGCTCGGGTGCCACCGGCGGCGCGGACGTCGCCGCGGGCGGGTACTTCTCGTCGGGCGCGTCGGTGGGCGCGCTGCGCGGATACCAGATGGTGACGCCCACGACGACCGCCGTCGCGACGATCAAGGCGGTCATCAGCAGCCCCCGGACGGACACGTAGTGCCGCCATTTGCGATTTCCCATCCCCACGCGGCTGAAGATTACCCGTGCGTCAAGCCCTCCGCGGACACCCCTTTCAGGGTTTGGACAGGTTCGGCCCTGCCGAGGCGTGGCGCCAATCGTCGAGTTGGTCGCCAGTCGCGCCCTCACCTCTGGTCAATCAAGCGGTCCCGCAGATCGGCGACTCGGGCCGCGATGTCGTCGCGAACCAGACGCATCCGCTCGATGCCGTCGATGCCGCGCGACGAGGGTTCGTCGGTGTCCCACCGTTCGAACGCGATGCCGGGTGTCGGGTCGAGGTGGGCGTCGCGACCGAGCATGACCACCACGTCCACGGATCCCATCACCTGCGGATCAATGGCCTTCGGCCGTTCACCGGTGACGTCGACGCCGATCTCCGTCAACGCACTCATCGAGAGCGCGTTGACGACGGCGCCGGGGGCCGTGCCCGCGGAATGCACCTCGATGGCATCGCCGGCGAGCGCACGCATCAGCGCGGCGGCCATCTGAGATTTGCCCGCGTTCTTGACGCAGACGAACAAGACCGACGGCACGCGGGGTGCGGTCGTCACCCCGCCTCCGTCGACCGGGCGACGAACCGGCGGCGCAGAGCCAAGGAGACGTACACCAGGGCCACCAGAACGGGCACCTCGATGAGTGGACCGACGACTCCGGCCAACGCCTGACCGGAGGTGGCGCCGTAGGTGGCGATGGCCACGGCGATGGCCAGTTCGAAGTTGTTGCCGGCGGCCGTGAACGCGAGCGTCGTGGTACGCGGGTAACCGAGTCCGAGCACGGCACCGAGCAGGTAACCGCCGCCCCACATGACGGCGAAGTACACCAGCAGCGGCAGCGCGATGCGCACGACGTCCAGTGGCCGGCTGGTGATCTGATCCCCCTGCAGCGCAAAGAGAATGACGATGGTGAAGAGCAGCCCGTAGAGCGCCCACGGTCCGATTCGCGGCAGGAACTTCGTTTCGTACCAGGTTCGGCCCTTGGCCTTCTCCCCCACACGCCGCGACAGGAACCCGGCGAGCAGCGGGATGCCCAAGAAGACGAGCACCGAGGTGGCAATACGCCACGGCGACACGGTGATCGCGGTCTGCTCCAATCCGAGCCACCCGGGCAGCACCGACAGGTAGAACCACCCCAGCACCGCGAACATGACGACCTGGAACACCGAGTTCAGCGCGACCAGAACCGCCGCGGCTTCACGGTCACCGCAGGCCAGGTCGTTCCAGATGATCACCATCGCGATGCACCGCGCCAAGCCGACGATGATGAGCCCGGTGCGGTACTCGGGCAGATCCGGCAGCATCGACCAGGCCACGACGAACATCAGCGCCGGACCGACGATCCAGTTCAACAGCAACGAGCTCACCAGGAGCTTGCGATCGCCCGTCACCGAGTCCAGGCGGTCGTAGCGCACCTTCGCGAGGACGGGATACATCATGATCAGCAGACCCAGCGCGATGGGCAGTGAGATACCGTCGACCTGAACGTGATTCAGTGCGCCTCCCAGGCCGGGCACGATCCGCCCCAGCAGGAGCCCGACGGCCATCGCGACCGCGATCCACACCGGAAGGTAACGGTCGAGCCGTGACAGCTTGCCGATGACGGCGACCTCACCCACGACACCTGCTGCACTGGTCATGACGAGACGCCGCCGAAGGTGTCGGAGTCGGCGAGCACGGTGTACACCTCCCACTTCTCTCCCGCGGGCCCGGTGACCCAGACCTTGTCCTGCGTGGCGAAGCAACACGTGGTGCCGATCTCCTCGTCGGTGAACAGGCCTTCGCCGGTGAGTCGCGCGATCTCCGAATGCACGGTCGCGCTGGAGGTGACTTCGACACCCAGGTGGTTGAGGCTGCCACCCTTGCCCGGGTTCTCCAGGAGGACGAGCTTCAGCGGCGGATCGACGACGGCGAAGTTGGCGTAGCCGGGCTTCACCTTCGTGGGCGTCGTGTTGAACAGCTTGGAGTAGAAGGTGATTGCCGCACCGAGGTCATCGACGTCGAGGGCGAGTTGGACACGGGCCACGAGGAACCTCCGGGACGTGTGAGACTTATGTCGAAGTACTGCGTGTCGCCAGAATGCCACCTTTTCGATATATGTCAATCCATGGCATCATCGAGGTGTGCCCAAGACGCTTCCCGTGATCGACATGTCCGCCCCGGTGTGCTGCGCGCCGGTGGCCGCAGGTCCCATGACCGACGACGCGGCACTCGAGGTGGCGCTGCGACTCAAGGCGCTTGCGGACCCGGTGCGGGTGAGAATGATGTCCCTGCTGTTCAGTTCCACTGCCGGTGAGGAGAACAGCGGTGATCTCGCCGAAGGCTTGGGTTTGAGCGAGTCGACCACGAGCCATCACTTGGCTCAGCTTCGCCGCGCGGGGTTCGTCGTCTCAGAGCGCCGCGGAATGAACGTCTTCCACCAACCCGCGCCCGACGCGTTTCGCGCGCTGTGCTCGGTGCTAGATCCCAACTGCTGCAGGTAGTTTCCTCCCACGGCGTCACCAATCCGAAGAGGACGGTCGTGCCGAAAGCCGCCGACGCCCGAAGTCGGCGTGTTGCGGCCCCGGAGTGAATCGATCAGCCAAACCCGAGCAGCTCTCAGCCTCATCGTCAAGGGCCGACTCGCTCCGTTTCGAGCACGCCTGCAACCGTACGACAAGGTGAAATAACCCACAGCCCACGTCGAGCCCACCTGTCGCAACGGCGCAGTACCGTTGGCGGACATGACAATCGACACGATGGACTGGGACGGCGCCTATCGCGAGGACGGATTCTTCGATGGCCCGCCGCCGTGGAACATCGGCGGGCCCCAACCGGTCGTCGCCGACCTCATCCGATCCGGTGCATTCCGCAGCGACGTGCTCGACGCCGGCTGCGGATACGGCGAAGTGTCTCTTGCCTTGGCCGCCGCCGGCCACACCGTGGTGGGCCTGGAACTCTCCGACACCGCCGTCGCATGGGCACGACACGCAGCAGCGCAGCGCGGCCTGACCAACGTCACGTTTGCGCAAACCGACATCACCGCCTTCACCGGTTACGACGAACGCTTCTCGAGCATCGTCGACTGCACGCTCTTTCACGCCCTTCCGGTGGACAGACGTGACGCCTACCTGCACTCGGTGCAGCGCTCCGCGGCCCCGGGTGCCGACTACTACATCCTGGTCTTCGCCAAGGGCGCCTATCCCGCAGACATGCCAGCCAAGCCCAACGAGGTCGACGCCTACGAACTCCACGCCGCGGTCGGTCGATACTTCGACGTCGACTTCATCCGCCCCGCAGCGATTCTCGCGAAGGTCGACGCGCTCCCCGGTTTGCCCGACCTCGTGCTGCCCTTCGAGCGGGACGACCTCGGGCGGTTGCAGTTTCCCGGATACCTCCTCCGCGCACACAAGGCAGAGTTGGTTACCTGACCGCGGCGAGACTTCTGCATGACACGAGCGGATGGATCAGCGCCTTCCGCTAGAGGACTCGTCACCGGTCGCGACGGCCGTCGACGTCGAACCTCATCGCCTCGCCCCTCACTGTGGTGGCGCAGCGGGCAGGGTCAATCGGAACGTCGCTCCCCCACCGGGCGTCTCCGCAACGTCGATGTCGCCGTGATGCGCGACCACGATCTCGTGAACCAGCGCGAGGCCGATTCCGTACCGCTCGCGCCCCGCGGTCGAGGTATGGCTCAGCCCGTGCGAGAAGCGGGTGAACATGGTCTTCCTCGCGTCTGGATCGACTCCCACGCCGTCGTCGCGTACCTCGATCACGACGTCCGCTCCGCGCCGCCCCACGTAGATCTCGATCGATCCACCGGAATGTTCGTGAGCGAGCGCGTTGTCGACCAGGGAGGTGATCGCCCGGCGTAATGCCGCCCCTGAGCCGAGTACGGTCAGGGCGTCCTCCGTCGCGCCGGCGTCGCGTGTCATCGTCAGCCGCACTCCGGTGGAACTTGCATGTGCGGTCATGCTCTCCTCGACCCCGCGGGCGACCGCCGACACGTCGACCCGGCTACGGGGGATGGCCTGGCTCGCCATGGAGGCCGACGCGAGGAGGTCTTCGATCACCTCGCCGAGCACCCTGGTGTCGGATGCCAGCGCCTCGATCTGTTGCCTGGCCTGATGGGTGTCGTCGTCGTCGAACCGACGAGCGAGCAACTGAATCCTGGTGTGCAGCACGGTCAATGGCGCCCGAAGTTCATGCGAGGCGTCTGCGACGAATCGCCGTTGAAGGGCCAGCGCGTCGGCCAGCGGACGAATGGAACGTCGGGTGAGCAAGACGACCACGGCGACGGAGGCCAGAATGCCTGCCAACTCCGCGGCTCCCAGCGAGAGCAGGAGCCGGCGCCGACCTGCCTCGTAGGAATCCAGAGCCAGCAGGGCCACTACCCTGCCCTGCGGCCCGTCAACGATCAACACACGTTGCTTGCGGCCGTCGATTCGAGTGTCGGAGAACCCTGCCGGGCGCCCGAGTAGATCACCAGCGGGCAAGTTGGCGGCACTGGTCGTCACCCTCCCCGTCGAATCCTGCAGCACCAGCTGCATGCCTGGCGGCGGATCCGTCACGTCGTCGGCCGTCGAAGCCACCGTGGTGAGCTGATCGGCGATCTGCTGGTTCTGAACGTGCACGTCGACGAAGTACACCACCGCGCCGACGACCAGGAGCACCGCCGCCAGCGCCAACGACGCCTGCAGCGCGGCGATCCGCCCTGCGCGCCGCACGACCGCGAGGTCGCTACCGTCGGATGTCATTCGACACCGAGGCGGTAGCCAGTGCCATGGACCGTCCGCACGATCTCACGACCCAGTTTGCGCCGTAGATAGTGGACATAGGTGTCGACCACTCCGGGGTTGTCCCCGCCGTCGAATGCCGCGGTGAGCAACTGACCCCGGGTGTAGACACGTCCGGGCGCCGTCATCAGAACCCCCAGAAGCGCAGCTTCTCGCTCCGAGAGTTCGACGTCGCGACCGACGAGGCGGCCGCTGGCGGTACGCGTGATCCGATCCAGACACAGACCGTCGGCCCGAAGCATCGAGCTGACGGTGGGCCGCCGCACCAGCGCGCGTACCCGAGCCAGAAGCTCGGGAACCTCGAACGGCTTGACGAGGTAATCCTGAGCGCCGGCGTCGAGGCCCTCGACGCGGTCGGCGAGGGCGCCGCGCGCGGTCAGCACGAGAATGGGCGTCGAAATCCCGCGTGCCCTGAGCACCCCGACGAGTTCCACACCGTCCATGACGGGGAGCCCACGGTCGACGATGATCGTGTCGTACTCACCGATTAGGCCGCGGTGGAGCCCCTGCTGGGCGTCGTGAACCACCTCCACCGCGTAGCCTTCGTCGGCGAACAACTCGGACAGCATCGCGCTCAACGCCCGATCGTCTTCGACGATGAGCAGAGTCGGTGCTGCGCTCGTGTCGGCCACCCGACGAGCGTGCCACGTCGATTCTTCGAAGGCTCGAAGAATCGACTGCCAGCATCGAGGCATGAACACGCCCCGTTCCGGGTTCCGCCGCGCTGCTGCTGCCTCTTGGGCGCTCGCCGGTCTCGGTGTCGCCGGGGTGGCCGGGGCCTCGGCTCTCGCCTACGCCGACACCTTCAAACCGGCACCGGTAGAAACCCCTACCGTCGCCACCGATCTCGCACCCCTACCGGCCCCGACGCCCGTCCTCGCACCGCCGGTGTCCGACCTACCGGTGGTGACCACCGATCCGGCTCCACCCGTGGCGCCGCAGCCGGCACTCGACCAAGCACCCGCGCCCAGCCAGGCTGCACTCCCCGACGACACCCCTCAGCACACGACACCCCAGTACGTCCCCGAATACACGCCGCAACCCTCCGAGACCGCTCCAGCGCCTGCCACGCACGTATCCCCCACGCCCCCGACGGCCAAGCGACGCACACTCACCCCCACGACGGTCATGGCGCCGAACTACTCGCCGCGAATCACGATCTCGCGTGGCTCGTGACAGTCACCGCACCACACCTCGCGCACAACCATTTTCGACGCTGGACCACCGACATGCACATCGCCGTCACCGAGGCCGAGGCGCTGCTCACCGCCCGACGCGAGGTCGACGCAGAACTCGACGCGGTGGACGCTGCCGCGTCCCGCTTCCGGCCCGACTCCGAAGTGGTGGCGCTGGCGGCTGCAGCCGGTCGGCCGACACCGGTCAGCTCGACACTGGCAGACCTGCTCGACGCCGCGCTGAGCGCAGCGGCGCAGACCGACGGCGACGTCGATCCGACCGTCGGTGCCGCAATGGTCGCACTCGGCTACGACGGCGACATGGCTGAATCCGGCGCCCACGAACCCCCCGTGTCGTCGATCCTCGCTCCCGCAGTCTGGTCCATGATCCGGCTGGAGGACGGGGTCGTGACGGTGCCGCCAGGAGTGTTGCTCGACCTCGGGGCGACGGCCAAGGCGGTGGCCGCCGACCAGTGCGCGGCACGGGTGCACGCGCGGACCGGCAGCGGAGTGTTGATCAATCTCGGTGGCGACATCGCCACCGCTGGTCCGGCGCCCGCCGGCGGGTGGCAGGTCGGGGTCCACGACGCCGACGGTGAGCCGGCGACCTCTCTGGCGCTGCCCGACGGCGCGGCGCTGGCCACCTCGAGCACATTGCGCCGTCGCCGGCGCCGCGGCGAGGATCTGGTGCACCACATCCTGAACCCGCGTACCGGGCAGCCCGCGGATCCGCACTGGCGCACGGTCAGCGTCGCCGCGCAGACCTGCTACGCGGCCAACACCGTGTCCACCGCTGCGGTCGTCCGCGGACGGAGTGCGGTGGAATGGATTGCGAGCCTTGGTATGTCTGCGTGGTTGGTCGACCGCCACGGTACCGTCCACACCGTTGGCGACTGGCCCGCGACCCACGGGGAGCCACGTCGATGACCGACCAAGCGCTGTGGGCGCTAGGCCGGGGCACTGGAACGACGGCCCTGGCGTTCCTCACCGTCTCACTCACGTTGGGCATCGCCACCCGATCGGGTCGTCGGCTCGCGACGCTTCCCCGGTTCGCCGTCGCCGAGGTCCACCGATTCGCGGCAGTCGCCGGCGCCGCCCTCATCGCCCTCCACGTGACCCTGTTGTTCTTCGACCCCTACGCCCAGTTGCGCCTCGTCGACTTCGCCGTGCCGTTCCTTGGCGCCTACCGGCCGTTCTGGCTGGGGCTGGGAACTGTCGCCGTCGACGTGCTGGTCGTGCTGATCATCACCAGCCTTCTTCGCCATCGGCTCGGAGCACGGGTCTTTCGCATCGTCCACTGGGCCGCCTACGCCTCGTGGCCGATCGCGCTGGCACACGCCCTCGGCAACGGCACCGACGCCGGCCGCGCATGGTTCCTGGTCTTCGCGGGGTGTTGCGTGCTGACCGTCGCAGTCGCTCTGACGTGGCGGGTGCGTGCTGACTTCGTCGAATACGCCGGCATCCGATCGACAGGCCGCCGATGACCACCCGACCACCGCAGCCCGCCCAGCCCCCGATGGCGAGTCGACTCTTCGCGGCACCGGGTCCGCGGCTGCGGGAACACCACGCACGGTTCGGCACGATTCCCCAGCACTCGGCCCAGACCACCATTTCGTCGTTGCAGGCGTCCGGACTCACGGGCCGCGGCGGCGCCGGGTTCCCCACCGGACGCAAGATGGCTTCGGTCACCGGCCGCAAGCCCGTGGTGATCGGGAATGGCGCCGAGGGCGAGCCGCTGAGCGCCAAGGATGCGACGCTCATCGCGCGAGCTCCGCATCTGGTGCTCGACGGTCTTCAGGTGGCAGCGGCGGCCGTGGCCGCCGACGACGTATATCTCTACCTTCCGCACCACGTCATCCCGATCGCATGGAAGGCGATCGGCGAACGCACCGCCGCAGGGATGGACGAACGTCGGGTAACCGTCGTAGAGGCCCCCGACACCTTCGTCGCCGGCGAGGAATCAGCGGTCGTCAGACGCATCGAAGGCGGGCGAGCCCTACCCCGTGACCGCGTCGTTCCGACGTCCATCTCCGGTGTGAAGGCGCGCCCGACGCTGGTCAACAATGTCGAAACATTGGCGCACATCGCGTTGATCGCGCGCTACGGAGAGCGGTGGTTCCGGGCGGTGGGCGACCCAGCTGAGCCGGGCACGATGTTGGTCACCCTCTCTGGAGTCTCCAGCAGGCAATCCGTCGTCGAGGTCCCGACGGGGACGCTGCTCACCGACGTGATGGCACGCGGTGGCGTCGACGACCTGCACGACGTGGGTGCCCTTCTCCTCGGCGGCTACCACGGCAGCTGGATCCAAGCCTCGGACATTCCCCGACTTCGGCTCTCGCGGGCGAGCCTGGCACCGTTGGGAGCCACCCCGGGTGCCGGAATCGTTCACGTACTCCCCGTCGACGCCTGCGGACTGGCTCGAAGCGCGGACATCCTCGCCTACCTCGCCGACCAAGGCGCTCGACAATGCGGACCATGCCGAAACGGCCTCCCGCTGCTAGCGCAGCTGTTCGACGATCTCGGATACGGCCGAGCCGACGACTCCGGGCTCGTCGAGCTGCACCGGATTCTCGGCCTCGTCGACGGCCGCGGGGCATGTCGGCATCCGGACGGAACCGTGCGATTCGCGCGCAGCGCGGTGAACACCTTCGCCGCAGATGTCCTTGCGCATCAGGGTGCCCGCTGCGATGCCGCGCTCGCCGCCGCGCGCCGCACCGAAGACCGGCACCGGCTCCGACGGGCCGGACGCTCGTGAGCAATCCACGGGCGCGGCCGAGGTTGCACATCGACTGGACGCGATGCGACGGACGGGGTCTCTGCACCGAACTACTGCCCGGCCTTCTGACGCGGGATGACTGGGGCTATCCTTTGGTGCGCAACGGCTCTCGAGAACCTGGCGTCCCCGCTGGCGACCTGGTCGAAGCCCGCATCGCGGTGAGCCGCTGCCCGCGGCTTGCCTTATCACTCATCCCCACATCGTGACCGGTCAGCGTTGCCGCACGGTATTCCCGTCAACCCGAGAAGGAGGTTCATTGGTGCACCAGATCACCGAGACCCGTTTGGCTAGGCTACATTTGCTGGCGGTCACGGGTGTCGATGTCTAACCTGGCCGATATGTCGATCTCCACTCATCCCGCCGAGCCGCACGCGGATTCGGTTTCCGCCAAACTGAATTGGCTCCGCGCGGGAGTGTTGGGCGCCAACGACGGAATCGTCTCCACGGCAGGCATCGTCGTCGGGGTTGCCGCCGCATCGGCTTCGCGTGGTCCGATTCTGACCGCGGGGATCGCCGGGCTCGTCGCAGGTGCGGTGTCAATGGCGCTGGGAGAGTATGTTTCCGTCAGCACTCAGCGCGACACGGAGCAGGCCCTGCTGCGCAAGGAGCGCGACGAGCTGACCGAGAATCCCGCCGCGGAACTCGACGAACTCGCCACGCTCTACGAGGCCAAGGACCTGTCGACGACCACCGCACGCACGGTGGCCGAGGAACTGACCGACCACGATGCCTTTGCCGCGCACGTCGACGTCGAACTCGGCATCGATCCCACCGACCTGACCAATCCTTGGCAGGCGGCCATCTCCTCGGCACTGTCCTTCACCGTCGGAGCGCTGCTGCCGTTGATCGCGATCATATTGCCGTCCAACGCCATTCGCGTACCCATCACCGTCGCGGCCGTGCTAGTGGCCCTCGTCATCACCGGAGCGGCGTCGGCTGCCCTCGGTGGAGCACCCAAGGCACGCGCGATCGCACGCAACGTCATCGGGGGCGGACTGGCGCTGAGCATCACCTACGTCATCGGCCATCTGATCGGTGCCGCCATTACCTGACGCCCCGTCTGCCGAGCCGCAAGGACCATTCTCAGAAAGGTTTCCCTTGTCCACGTTCCAAGGTCTTCCCGCGCACATCTTGCTCGTCCACTTCATCGTGGTACTGGCTCCCTTGACCGCCATCCTCGCGATCCTATGCGCCCTGTGGCCGCGCGCCCGCCGTCACCTCACCTGGCTGGTCCTCATCCTCGCCACGGTCAACACCGTCCTCACTCCCCTCACCACCGACGCCGGCGAATGGCTCGAGCACCGCACCCAACCCACGGAACTTCTGCACATTCACACGGAGTTGGGCGACACGATGCTCTACTTCTCGATCGGCCTCTTGGTGGTCGCCGTGCTGCTGGCGGTAGTCCACGTACGCGAACGACGCGAACAGGCCCTGAAGCCGGTGATCAGCTGGGCCATCGCCGCCGTCGTGGTGGTCGCCAGCATCGCCACGACCGTGCAGGTGTACCGCATCGGCGACTCCGGCGCTCGATCGGCCTGGGGTGACAAGGTTGCGGAGTCGGCTCCCAAGTGAGCCCTCTCCGGCTTGCGACCGACTGCGACGGCAGTGATGACGCGAGTATGACGCGATCGCCCGTTGCTACGCGGCGTCACGAACCGGCCGGGCAGGCTCGGAGGAGCCTAATCGTCGATTGCGCAACATGATCCTGGACCGAGAGGCCGTAACCATGCGAGCCGCCACATTCACAGCTGCCATCGCCGTGTTCACGACATGTCTGATGAGCGGATGCAGTTCCTCCGAGAGCTCTGCGCCACCGTCGAACGACGTGATCGCCAGCAGCAGCGCCCCGGCAACGAGGGCGCCCGCCCCCGACATCGTGATCTCCAACTTCGGCTACACGGTGCGCGGCCCAGTCACACCCGGCCAACAGGTCAGCATCGTCAACGACGACCAAGCCAGCCACAGCCTCGCCTCGGATGGCAGCGACGCCTTCGACGTACGTGTGTCAGGGGGCGGTGGTATCTCTACGCTTACTGCGCCGATGACGCCGGGTACCTACGAGTTTCACTGCAAGTACCACGCCGGCATGCACGGCACTCTCACCGTTCGATAGCCGGCGTTCCTTCCGAGTTGCCGTGCCCGTACGGATGTCTCCGGCGGTAGGACGAGAGCCGAACGGATTGCACGCGTGGGCTGAGCACAGTTGAGAATGTCGCGTCCAGGACGGCTCCGCATTCTGCGAATCGGATCAGTCCCCGCCAAGGAAACGGCCGACGCAGGGTTGACGTGGCTACTGATTTGCCCTGACGGGTTCGCCGACTCTGCGAGCGAGACCCGTGCCGGTTCGAATGCCGAGCTAGGCAACGAGCTCGAGTGTGGTGACCATCTTCCGACGAATGCTGCCGTCATGGTTGTCGTCAACCGAAGCCGGATGACTTCGCCCGAGGAATCGACGTCCAGGACGTACCTCTCGGCCGTCTTGCTCGCGGGCCTCGCCTTGAACAGCCTGCTCGGTCGGAGTTGGGCTGATCCGATCGCCGGGTTGGTCGTCGCCGGAATCGCCCCGCGGGAGGGTGTCAACGCCTGGCGGGTCGACGCATGCTGCGCGGCGTCCGTCGCTGCGACCGGCTGGCCTCCCCACAACGGCTCCGGATGGCCGTCCAACAGTGCGAATGTTCTCTGCGTGCGCCCCACATCAGCGACGTTCGACCATTACTCACGGCAACCGAGCAATCCGCGGGCCGCGTTGCACCGAATGAATAAGCGTGGAACGGGTAACCCCAGGTCAGCGCACGATCGCCGTGATCGGAAGCGGAGTAGCGGGGCTCACGGCTGCCCACGTGCTGAGCGCGGGCAACCGAGTGACGCTGTTCGAGGCGGACACCCGGCTCGGTGGGCATGCGCACACTCACCATCTGGATCGCGGTGACGGCACCATCGTCGGAGTCGATTCGGCGTTCCTGGTGCACAACGACCGCACGTATCCCACGCTGTGCCGACTCTTCACCGACCTCGGCATCGAAACCGTCGAGACGGAGATGTCGATGTCCGTGCGCGACGACGGCATCGGGCTCGAATATGCAGGTGCCCGCGGTATCAGCGGGCTGTTTCCCTCATGGGCCTCGATCACCCGACCGCGCTATCTGAAGATGCTCGCCGAGGTGAAGCGCTTTCACCGGGTCGCCACCCGCTTGCTCGCCACCGAAGACACCGGCGACGTGGAGACGCTGGGCTCCTTCTTGTCGCGCTACGGTTTCTCGGCCTTCTTCGTCAGTTGCTTCATGACGCCGCTGGTGTCGGCGGTCTGGTCCTGTGCGCCGGGTGTGGCGATGGACTACCCCGCCCGCTATCTCTTCGTCTTCCTCGAACATCACGGCATGCTCTCGGTCAGGAGTTCGCCGACGTGGCGGACCGTGCGTGGCGGTTCGGCAACCTACGTGAATGCCATCCTGGAAAATCTCGCCGAAGTCAGACCCGGCGTGCCGGTTCGCTCGGTGCACAGAACTGACGGCGGCGTCATCGTGGCTGCCGGGGGTGAACCACGCCGATTCGACGCCGCCGTCATCGCGACCCATCCGCATCAGGCTCTGTCGATGCTTGGCGAACCGACCCAGGCCGAGCGTTCGGCGCTTGGCGCGATCACCTACTCGACCAATCCTGCGCTCCTGCACAGCGATGTATCCGTGTTGCCGCGACACCGGCGCGCCCGGGCCTCGTGGAACTATCTGAAACCCGTGGACCACGAACACGTTCTGATCACATACGACGTCACACGGCTGATGCGCCTCGACGGAACACGGCGCTTCCTGGTCACCCTGGGTGGCCAGGATCTTATCGATCCGTCGCTGGTTCTCGCGGAGATGAGCTACGATCATCCGCTGTACACAGCGGAATCCGTTGCCGCGCAGCGACTGTTGCCATCACTGGACGACGATCGGATCACCTTTGCAGGCGCCTATCACGGGTGGGGATTCCACGAGGACGGCTGTGCGTCCGGGTTGCGGGCGGCCCGACGGCTCGGCGCGGACTGGCCGCAAATCGAGCCGCGGCGAACAGCAGTTCCCGCATGACGGCGCCGGCGCTCTACCGAACCACGATCGGGCACCGCAGGCAGGCACCCGTTCACCACGAGTTCGAATTCCGCAGCTACAGCTGGTACGTCGACGTCGATGAATTACCGCAACTGCCATGGTGGCTACGACCGTTCGCACGGTTCGAGGCCGAAGACCACTTCGATGACGGGCCAGCGGACTCGCTGCGCCAGCGCGTCGACGAGTGTCTGGCCGCGCACGACATCGACCTCGGCGGCGGCACGGTGACGGCTGCTCTTCAACCCAGGGTACTGGGATACGTGTTCAATCCGCTCAGCCTGTACTGGTGCCACGATGCGACGGGCAGATTGCGTTATGTCATCGCCGAGGTGCACAACACCTACGGCGACAGACACGCGTATGTGATTCCAGCGCAGCAGAATCGATCGACGATCGTTCCGAAGGCGATGTACGTATCGCCGTTCAACGGCATCGACGGGCACTACCGGATTTCGGCGCCACTTCCCGGCGCCGCTCTCGACGTCGTCGTGTCGCTGTACCGGGAGGGTCATCCCCCGTTCGTCGCGACGATGCGCGGCGAACGACGGCAGTTCACACCGCGGCAGGTCCTCGTGCTCCAACTCATCGCGCCACTTGCACCGCTGATGGGCACCCTGGCGATCCGTTTCCATGGAATTCTGTTGTGGTTGAGAGGTCTTCCGGTGGTGCCGCGGCGGCACAGTGGCCAGATCGAAAGGGCGCATCCACGGTGAGTGTCGAGACAGAATCCATCGCAGGTCCAGTCGACCGAGCTCGGTGGCCGGCGCTCGCCCGCATACCACGCGGACCGATGGCGGTACTGTCGGCCCGAATAGCCTCGCAACTCCTCCGTGACGCGGCGCGCAAACTCCCATTGCGACTGGTCTACCCGGACGGCTCAGTGGTGGGTGCGGCCGACCCCGCGGCGCCGACACTCAAACTTCGGCAACCGAATCGGCTGGCTCGCCGCGTCGGGCATACCGGCCTGATCGGCTTCGGTGAGTCCTACATGGCCGGGGAGTGGGAATCCGACGACCTCGTCGGCGTGCTCACCGCGTTCGCGACCTCGCTTGCCGACTTGGTGCCGCGCTACCTGCAGACGCTGCGACCGATCGCCCTGGTGCGACAACCGCGCTCCCAGCACAACAACCCGGATCAAGCCCGGCGCAACATCGGTGAGCACTACGACCTGTCCAACCAAATGTTCGCGCAGTTCCTCGACGAGACCATGACGTACTCGAGCGCGTTGTTCCCCGCCCTGCCGGCATCGTGGGATGACCTCGCCGGTGCGCAACGCCGCAAGATCGACCGACTACTCGACACGGCGAATGTCGGGCCGGGCAGCACGGTGCTCGAAATCGGCACCGGCTGGGGCGAATTGTCCGTCCGAGCCGCCAGCCGCGGGGCACGGGTGCGTTCGATCACCCTGTCATCCGAGCAGCAGCGCGCGGCGCGTCAACGAGTTGCCGCCGCCAGCCTCTCCGACCGCGTCGATGTCGAACTCTGCGATTATCGCGACGTGTCTGGCCGCTACGACGCCGTCATCTCCGTGGAGATGATCGAGGCTGTCGGTTACTCGTTCTGGCCCACGTACTTCCGCACCCTCGACCGGCTCGTGAACCCGGGCGGTAAGGTCGCCATCCAGGCGATCCTAATGCCGCACTCGCGGATGCTCGCCAGCCGCAACACCCACACCTGGATCCAAAAGTACATATTCCCTGGCGGTCTGCTGCCATCCAGCCAGGCGATACTCGGCATCACCGAGCGGCACACCAGACTGCGCACCGAGGACATGGTGTCTCTGCAGCCGCACTATGCGGAGACGCTGAAGCTGTGGCGGGAGCGATTCGTGGCGAACCGGGACGCGGTATCCACGTTGGGTTTCGACGACGTCTTCGCCCGCATGTGGGAGTTGTACCTCGCGTACTCGGAGGCCGGCTTCCGGTCTGGCTACCTCGATGTGTGCCAGTGGACGTTCGCCCCTTCCGGCGGCCGCTGGTGAATTTCTTGGTGGTGAGCGCCGCGTCCCTCGTGGCGGTCGCCGTCGTACACACGGTGACCTTTCTCATCGGTCGGCGCATCGGCCGGTACAACGTCGTCGACGTCACTTGGGGCGTCGGGTTCGTCGTGATAGCCGCGGTGGCCGCGGTGCTCGGCAACGGCGATGTGTTCCGAAGGGTCCTGCTCGTCACGCTGACGGCGCTGTGGGGCCTCCGGTTGGCGTGGCACCTCTATCGCAAGACCAAGGGCAACGGTGAAGATCCCCGCTACCGCAAGCTGCTGAACGACGACTTCTCAGCCAGCCACGTCATCCGCCGGATCTTTCTCGTCCAGTCCGCTGCGACCTGGTTCATCGCGCTTCCGCTACAGCTGTCGGCCACCCTCGGCCCGACACCGTCGCCCCTGTTGGCGGCCATGGCCGTGGGCGTCGTCGCGTGGGCCGTGGGCATCACATTCGAGGCCGTGGGCGACCACCAGTTGACAGCGTTCAAGGCCGATCCAGCCAACAAGGGCGCCATCATGGACCGCGGGCTGTGGGCATGGACTCGGCACCCGAACTATTTCGGCGACGCCGCTGTCTGGTGGGGACTGTGGCTGATCAGCGTCGCCGGGTGGAGCTCTCTGGCGACGGTGCCGTCCCCGGTGCTGATGACCTATTTTCTGGTGTACGCAACCGGTGGTCGGCTGACCGAGAAGCACATGATGGACCGGCCGGGGTTCAAGGAATATTGTTCGCGCACACCGTTCTTCTTGCCGCGGCCCCCGAAGAAGCGGCCTGCCTAATCGGTGACCGCCGCCGCCCAAGGCCGGGTGTGCGGCATCTCGGCCCTTCCGTCCGCGGTGGGTTTGACGGCCAGAATCTGGTCTACGCCCATGCGCCCTTCGGCGAAGGCCAGGCCACCGCCGACCAGGTAGAGCCGCCACACGCGGGCGACTTCGTCGCCCTGCAGTGCGACGAACTCGTCGTTGCGGCGATCGAACGTTTCCAGCCAACGGTCCACGGTGCGCACATAGTGTTCGCGCATCGCCTCCACGTCGCGGATCTCGAATCCGCATGACTGCAGGACGTCGACGGTGTGGGCGAGTGGGCGCATGTGCATGTCGGGCGCGATGTATGACTCGATGAATGCACCGCCGCCCGGGGCGGCACCCACCCGGCGCGACATCTGTTGCAGCAGCAGCCGTCCCGTCGGTTTGAGTGCGTCGTACATGATTTGGGCGTACCGCCCGTAATGCTCCTCACCGACATGTTCGCCCATCTCGATCGACCCGACGGCGTCGAACTGGGCGTCCGCCTCGGGGAGCGAACCGAATTCGCGGTAGTCCTGCAGGCGCACCTCGACGCGGTCGGCCAGATCAGTGCCGGCGGTCCGCTCGGAGACGAACGCACGTTGTTCGGCCGAAAGCGTGATACCCGTCGCGGTGACACCATAGTGCCGCGCGGCGTGAATGATGAGCGATCCCCATCCGCAGCCGACGTCGAGCAACCTCATCCCCGGCTTCAGGCCGAGCTTGCGGCAGACGAGGTCCAACTTTGCGGTTTGTGCGTCGTGCAGGGTCTGGCCGTCATGGGTGAAGTACGCCGACGAATAGGCCATGTGCTCGTCGAGCAGCAGCCGGTAGAAGTCGTTGGACAGGTCGTAATGGTGGGAGATCGCCGCGATGTCGCGATGCCGCGTGTGCCGTCTGCCCGTCAGCCGCGCTTCGGAAGCGGGCGGACGGGGCGGCGGACCCACGACCCCCAATCGCGCGGCCACCACCGCTGCCTGCGCGACGTCGCGGGCTCGCAGAGATCGGTTCTCCGGCCGGGCACGGACCTGCTGCCACACCCTGCGGAATCCCTCGACCAGGTCACCGTCGACGTCGATGTCGCCGCTCACGTACGCCCGTGCAAGACCGAGTTCTCCCGGCGCCCAGAGCAGTCGGCGCAGCGCCCGTCGCGACCTGATCACGAGGGTAGGGCCGCCGTCAGGACCCGCCTCACTGTCGTCCCAGGCGCGTATGCGCACCGGCAGTTCGGCGCCTGTGACATCGCGGACGAGTCGGGCAAGGCGGTGGGCAACCTTCATGAATGTCTCTCCATCGCTTCTGGGACAGCAGTACCCCACTCTGCCTGGCAGCACGCGCTGATGTCCCATCCTTGGCGGGCGTGACTACGAAGAGCAATCGTGGCGGTGCGAACTCTAGTGCGCGGATGTGTGGTGGTGCTTCCAGGCGGAAAGGTACAAAGCGACAGTCCTTCGCGGCCTTGGCACCTGGCGAACGTCCGGATGGTGTTGCTCACCCGAACCCTCCGGCGGCGGTTGGGTACGCAGGTCGAGGTTCGGCGTCTACGCTACCGTCTGCGCGGGTGGAACGACCCACGGCTTGATCCCCTGCGGGACGCCGAGAAATTGCTCGACGAGGTCCGCGGCAGGTTCGAGCCGCGCAACATCGTGGTGGTCGGTCATTCGATGGGCGGCCGTGTCGCTGCGCATTTGGCCGCTCGGGGCGCCGTAGGAACCGTGGTGGCACTTGCTCCGTGGTGGGCGGGTGACGACGGAGACTTGATCCCGGCCGGAACTCGGCTTCTCGTCGTGCATGGCACCGCCGATACGTGGACTGACCCGCGCCGCTCGCGAGCGCAGACGGAGCGGGCTCGTCGGCGGGGAGTGGATGCAGAGTGGATGGGCTTCGAGGGCGGTGATCACTTCATGCTCAGGCGGTGGCGGGATTGGCACCGCCTCACCGCTGAGTTCGTCGCGAATCAACTGGTGGGTGCCAATCGCGCAGCAATGCGCCGCTCGCCGGATTCATCAGGCGAAAAGGGGTAGACACAAGAATGCCTACCGTGTCGAGAACGTTTTCGGTCGACCTGCCGCCCGCCCGGGTCATCGAGTATCTGAAGGACTTCGCCAACGCGCAGGAGTGGGATCCCGGCACCCAATCCTGCACGCGGCGGGACGATGGCCCGCTAGCCGAGGGTGCCGAATGGCACAACGTCTCGAAGATCTTCGGAGTGACGGCCGAGTTGACGTATGTGTTGCAGAAGGCCACGGACAGCATGTTGGTCTTCGTCGGCCGCAACAAGTCCTCGACGTCGACCGACAACATAACCATCGACGCCTCCGGTACCGGTTCGACCTTGACCTACCGCGCCGACCTCGAGATGCACGGCGCTGCCAAGCTACTCAATCCGGTGATGAAGTTGGCATTCGAGAAACTGGCGAACGATGTTCAGTCGCAGATGACGGCAATCCTGAACGGACTCGCCGCAGGTGGCGGGACGCATCCGCGAAGCTGAGTACCGGACCGCGAATACCTGCCCCAGCCGGGTTCTCGGCTCCGCGAAGGGAGGTGCCAGCGGTTCCGTTTCAGGACCGCTGTCGTCATCAACCCCTCATTGTTCGAGGGTTGTACCGAGCCGTAAGACCTGCCAATGACATGCTCAGGAGGGTGGAGCTAAGGGGATTCGAACCCCTGACCCCCACACTGCCAGGAGCGGGCGAGAGCGCTGAACAGGCTGTTTGGCCTGTGCGATGCCGTATAGTCGGCGTGGTCGGACGCGCAACTGTCGTCAGCGTTGTCGTCAGAACTGTGGTCACGCCGTCGGCCGTCCGTCAGCTTTTCGAGCCCCGGATCCGCTGAGTAAGAGTCAGTTGCTGACCGCACGGTCCGCGCCGGATTTATAGTCCGCGAAAACGCGTGGTCCGCGCGTGTCCCGCAGCCTCCTCGACGTAGCTGTTCTATCCACGAATGAACGTAGGGATGCGGCGCTCTGCACTAGTTCGTTCTGCGTTTTAGATCACGCGGAGCGCATTCCCTGATGAGAGTATCGATGTTCTGTTGCACCCGTTCGGGCGCGATGCCAACTGAGGGTGAGTACAACATGATGTGGTCGAGGATGCCTTCGTAGCGTTTCAATCCGTCGCGGACTTGGATTGCTGTTCCGGCGACGCCCATGGCGTCGATCATCGTGTCGGAGACCGCGTCGAACATGGCGGGGAAGTCGCGTCGGGCGAACGCCTCCCGGATGGTTCGGCCTTCGGTGGCGAAGCCGTTGACGTCGAGCACCGTTTCGTAGGACTTGACTGAGGAGTAGAACGCGATCTGTTGGGCGAGTTCGCGTCTGGCGACGGTGGGATCATCGTGAATGGAGCACATGACCATGGAGATGACTTCGACGTCGTTGGGGTCGCGGTCGGCGTGGGCGGCGCCTTTGGCGATCGCGGGGCGCACGAACTCCTCGACGTAGGTGGTGGTGAACAGGGGGTGCCCGGCCAGGCCGTCGGCGACCCGTCCGGCCGCTTCGCACATCCGGGGGCGCACGCCTGCAGTGATGATCGGGATCCGGCGCGGGGGAGGTTCCACGTCGCCGGTCGGGGTCAGGTGCATCGTGTAGAAGCGGCCGTCGTGGTGCACGGGTCCGTCGTGCAGGTTCCAGATGCGGCGCACCAGTGGCACGAGTTCTTCCATGCGCAGGGCGGGTGCGGAGGTGTCGGATACGCCGTGCCAGTCGCTCATCATTCGCTTGGTGCCGTTGCCGATACCTAGGACGAGGCGTCCGTTGGACAGTTCGTCGAGGTCGCGTGCCTCGGTGGCCAACACCAGCGGGCTGCGCCCGACGCCGTAGAGGATGGAGGACCCGATCCGGCAATTCCGTGTGCCGCTCGCCATCGCCGCCATGGAGATCGAGACGGAGCGGGAGTAGAACTCCGAGGCCCACGCGGCGTCGAACCCGGCCGCGTCGGCGGCGGCGGCGGTCTGAGCCAGTGACTGCAGGTCAGCGCCGAGGATCGACACCCCGTAGGTGCTCACGGCTGCTCCTCGGGGCGTGGTCGCAGACCGTCGAACATGATGGCGTGCAGGGTCCCGGCGACCAGTGTCTCGTCGAGACGGTCGCTGGTCACCAGGTACATCAAGGCGCTAATGGTGACCGCGCCGAAGAGGGCAATCGAGGTGGACCGCGGATCGGGTTGGGTCACCAGCGTTCCGTCGGCGGCTCCGGCCATGAGCAGTGCCTCGACGGGTTGCTGGTAGGCGGTGTAAATCATGTTTGCAATGACGGGCATCCGACCGGCTCGTCCGAGTTCGCCGATGAGTGCACGGCACACAGCCGGACGCTGGGCCATTGCCCGCAGCTGTGCGCGGATGACTCCCTGCAGTCGGTCGGCGGCCGTTCCATCCGTTCGCACAATCTCGGTGACCGCCTCTGATATCTCATGAAGGAGGTCTTCGAGCAGGAACGCAAGGATGTCTTCTTTGCCGGAGAAGTAGTAGTACAGCGTCGCCTTAGGCACGCCGGTGACAGCCGCGACGTCTTCGATCTTGGAGTCGTTCAGGCCCTTCTCCGCGAATAAGTCCGCCGCGGCGCCGATTCTCTCGGAGATTTGACGCGGAATTTTGCGCATTGCCCTTCACCGTTCGCCGAGTTTAGACTGCCAGTCTAGACTCACATTCGACACGACGGGAGATGTTCGTGGTCGCAGTGCAGATTCGGTACGACCCGTTCGACGCCACGATCCTCAACAACCCCTATCCGACCTATCGGGTGTTGCGCGATTCGGCTCCCGTGTACCGCGCTGAGGAATCGAATACCTGGGTCTTGAGTCGGCACGCAGACGTGCAGGCTGCGGCACTGGATCACGGCACCTATTCCTCGGTGGACGGGATCTTCCCCACGCCACCGGGGTCGGATTTCATCGGATCGTTCCTGCCGATGATGATCGTGATGGACCCGCCGCGCCACGACCAGTTGCGGGCCCTGGTGAGCCGGGCATTTACTCCTCGCCGGGTCGCCGGGCTGCATGACGCCATCACGCAGATGGCCGCGGAGCTGTTCGAACGCCTCGACGAGGGGTCGGGGCGGGCGGACTTCGTAACCGACTTCGCCGCGATCTTGCCCGCCGCGGTGATCGCCGATCTGCTGGGCGTTCCCGCCACGGATCGCGATCAGTTCCGGCTGTGGTCGAGTCAGCTGGTGCAGGTCGACGTCACCCACGGCCAAACGGCCGACGCCGTCGCCGCGGCGGGGTCGATCTACGCCTACTTCACCGCCTTCCTGGCCGATCGCCGTCAACGTCCACGCGAGGATCTGATGTCGGCGCTGGTGAACGCGACGGTCGATGGGGTCGGGCTGACCGATGAGGAGGTCCTCGGGTTCTGCGCGCTGCTCCTCGTTGCGGGCTACGAGACCACCACCAACCTGCTCGGCAATTCCGCGGTCGTGCTGGCCCAGCATCCTCAGACCCGCCGACGTCTGGGCGCCGACCGGACGCTGCTCGGTCGGGCGGTGGAGGAGCTGCTGCGCTACGACTCACCAGCACAAGGACTTTCACGTACCTTGACGCGCGACGCGACTCTGCACGACACCACGATGCGCAAGGGAGAGAAGGTGTTGCTGCTGTTCGGATCGGCCAACCGCGACGAGCGTGCCTTTCCCGACCCCGACGTGTTCAACGTCGACCGCACCAGTGAGCACCAGGTGGCGTTCGGCCGCGGCATCCACTTCTGTCTGGGAGCGGCACTGGCGCGAATGGAGGCTCGGATCGCCCTGGATGCGTTGCTGGACAAGGTACCCGCCTGGGAGGTCGACTTGGATAACGCGCGTCGGCTAAGGTCCGGACCGATTCGGGGATTCACGTCGTTGCCCATCACGTGGACCGCCCCGGTCTAGCCGTGCCCCTCTATAGCGACCTCGGCGGTCCGTTAGATCCCGTGCAGGCCGCACGGAGTCTCACGGTGGGTCAGAAGTGGACGCTAGTGGTGTCGTGCCTGTCAGTGGCACTGGTCATCGGCTCGATGGCGGCTCTGTACACCTCGCTGCCCGACATCGCCGCGCAAACCGGTGCGACACAAAGCCAATTGACGTGGGTCGTCGACGGCTACACCCTGATCCTGGCGGGCCTGGTGCTCCCGGCGGGAGCGGTCGGTGACCGGCACGGTCGCCGACTGGTCCTGATCCTCGGACTGCTCGTCTTCTCCGCGGCGTCGGTCATTCCGCTGATTGTGTCGGACCCGTGGTGGCTGATCTCGGCGCGAGCCGTCGCCGGACTGGGCGCTGCGTTCGTGATGCCGTCGACGCTGTCGCTGTTGACCGCCGGATTCCCTGTGCATCAACGGGGCCGCGCGGTGGGGATTTGGGCCGGTGTCGCCGCATCAGGTGCCGTTGTCGGCGTCCTGTGTTCCGGGGCGCTCCTAGAGGTCTGGACGTGGAAGTCGATTTTCGTCGGTCTCGCCCTGGCTGGCATGGCGCTGATGATCGCTGCGCTCACGCTTCCCAGGGAAGCCCAGGAGACTCATCCACCCCTGGACTACACCGGGTCTTTATGTATCACAGGGGCCATCGGTTTCATCGTGATCGCCGTCACCGAAGCGCCGATACGCGGCTGGACCGACGGGTGGGTCCTGGCGCTGTTCGCCGTCGGCATGATCGGGTCGGTGATCTTCGTGCTCGTCGAGCTGCGGCATGAGCACCCACTGCTGGACCTGCGGCTCTTCGCCGACCGCGGTTTCGGCAGCGGCGCACTGTCACTCGTCCTGCAGTTCCTGGTCATGTTCGGCGGCTTCTTCCTTCTGGTGCAGTACCTTCAACTCGTCGTCGGTTACGCGCCGTTCCAATCGGCGCTGGCTCTCACACCGCTCATCGTCCCGATTGTGATTATCTCGTTGATCGCACCGAGGCTCGCCGACCGGTACGGCCTGCGTGTGGTGACCGCCCCTGGCATGTTGCTGATCGGTGTCGGCCTCTACTTCGTCAGCCGCCTCAGCGTCGACGCCGACTACTACGATTTTCTCTGGCCCCTGTTGGCTATGGGCTCGGGTCTGGGGCTGGTCACCGCGCCCGCGACGACAGCTATCGTCGCCGCGACGCCGGTGGAGAAACACGGTGTGGCCGCGGCGGTCAACGACGCCAGCCGCGAGATCGGTGCCGCCATCGGCGTGGCCGTAGCCGGCAGCGTGTTGGCCGCCGGATACACCAATCAGATCCAACCCGTGCTTGCCACGGTTCCACCGGCCGCGCGCGAGCAGATCTCGGACTCCTTGGCCGCAGCGCTACAGGTCACTCAGCAGTTCGGTCCCTCTGCTCAGCCGTTCGCCGACCTCGCGAGAGACGCGTTCGTGCACGGCAACAGCCAAGCCGCGCTGGCGCTTTCGGCGATCACCAGCATCAGTGCCGTCATTCTCGGGATCTGGGCACCCGGCCGTCCGCGCACGACCAAAGATTCCCGCTCGTCGATCGATGCGACCGCTGGATCGCAGGTCGAAACCTCTGCAGAATCGAGCACTCCATGAGCGAGGCGGCGAGCCTTGAGCCGGAGCAGTTGCCGCCGCACACCTCCACCTGCATGGGATGCGGCCCGGACAACCTACATGGCTTGCGAATGAAGGCTTTCCGATCTGGTGACCAGGTGTACACCGACGTGGCGTTCGACGAAAGGCACGCAGGGGCACCGGGTCTCGCGCACGGCGGCGCGATCGCCGCGGCCTGTGACGATCTGTTCGGGTTCACCCTGTGGATCGCCGCCACCCCGGCGGTCACCCGCAACCTGGCCGTCGGGTACCGCCAACCGGTGCCGCTCCATCACCCCCACCGCATCGTCGCGCGCGTCGACAGTCGCGAGGGTCGGGCGCTGCACGTCAGTGCGACCGGGACCGGTGAGGATGGCGTCGTGCGGTTCACCGCCGCGGCGATGTTCGTCGCCGTGGATGTCGAGCACTTTGCCGCGCACGGTGAGCTAGGCGCGTTTGGCGACATGCTCGAGCGGTTCGCTCGAGTACGGCCGTCCACCGATCACAATGAATACGAGGCGTGACACGCGATGGTGAACCCGGAGTTTGCGCACTTCGACGCACAGATCGCCGATCAGCTGCTCAAATCAGCGAACACGGCCGGCGGGCTGTCGACGTTCCTGAACTTTCGACACACCGAGCTGACTGCTGGTCGGCTGGTGGCGGAGATGGACACCCGCGAGGATCTGCTGACACCGTTCGGCAATTTGCACGGCGGATGCCTGTCCGCGATGGTCGACCATTGCCTGGGAGTTGTCTTCTACCCCGTCATCTCGGCGGGATCGTGGGTCGCCACCACCGAATTCAAGCTGAACCTGCTCAGACCCGTGTCCATCGGGGTGTGTGTCGCCGTCACCCACATCGTGTCGTTGGGTAAGCGCAGCGGGGTGGCGCGCATCGACATCAGCAACGACGACAAGGCGGTCTGCGCCGCGCAGGGCACCGTCACGATCGTGAGCACCGCCGGCAACGGACGGTGAGCACCGACGTGGAGGGCAAAGCGTCATGACCTCGCTTGTGCGGCATCGGATCCGGACCGGCGACGGGATCACCCTGGCCGCGGACTACTACCACCACGACGGCAATCGTCGCGTTGTGCTGCTCCTGCACGGTGGTGGCCAGAACCGGCATGCCTGGAGCACCTCGGCCGCTCGACTGCACGCAGGCGGCTACGCGGTCGTCGCCTATGACACTCGCGGTCATGGTGACAGCGATTGGGACCCGGCTGGCCGGTACGACGTCGAGCGCCTGGCCTCCGACCTGGTAGCCGTTCGCGATCACATCAGCACCGACATGCCACCGGTAGTGGTAGGCGCATCGTTGGGCGGGATGACCATCCTGGCCGCACATCTGCTCGCACCACCGGACTTGTGGGGGGCTGTGGTCTTGGTCGACATCACCCCGCGACTGGAGTTTCAGGGCGCTCAGCGGGTCGTATCGTTCATGGCCGCACACCCCGAGGGCTTCCGCACCCTCGATGACGCCGCAGAGGTAATCGCCGCCTACAACCCGCATCGCGCGCGACCCGCGAACGTCGACGGTCTGCGCAAGGTGTTGCGACAACGTCACGACGGCCGGTGGATCTGGCGCTGGGACCCGGCCTTCGTCCATTCCAACTTCGAATTCCTCCACGATGAACCGGCATCGGGAACCGAGCAGTTCGACGCGATCGGTGCCCTGCTGAGCGATGGAGCCCGTCGCGTCACCGCGCCGACACTTCTCGTCCGGGGCCTGCTCTCCGACGTGGTCTCCCAAGAGACCGTCGACGACTTCCTGCGGCTGGTTCCGCACGCCGAGACCGTCGACGTGTCCGGCACCGGTCACATGATCGCCGGTCACGACAACGACGCGTTCACCGCCGCCGTCACCAACTTCCTCGACCGCTGCGCCCTCTAGGCCCGTACTGCTTCGAGCATGCTGCTGCCACGTACGACGCGGGCGGTTCGGGGATGTGTTCAGCTGTGCGACTGCGACTCCGAGCTGATCTACGCCTCGGAGGTCACGAGCGGCACTGCCAGTTTGTGGGGCGCATTGCGCGTCCGGCATGTCGTACGCGATTCGACCGGCAGCCGCATGAGCTCGGTCAAGCTTGCCCGCTGAGCAGTGTCCCGGCCCGTCGTCAGCAGCCGAGTTCTCCTCCAGCGGCAACGATGATGTCGATAGCAGCCGGTACTGATATCGCCAAGTCCTTCGTGACCATCGGAATGGCGTCGGAGGACGGGCGGCCGCCATGCGTCAACTGGCAAATCTTGTAGCCCTCGGTCAGCAGCTGCTGAGTCGTCAAATACGCCAGCCTGCTCTGGAGTCGCTCCAGGTAGCCGGCCTCATCAGCGCCCGCTGGGGGCGCGGCCACGACCCCGGCGCCCACAGCTATGACCAGCGCGACCACATGAAGGGCTCCCAGATCTGAGCGCCCTTTCCGAGACCTAGCCGCCCGAGGTACGCGGGAATCGCCCGGCGTGGTGAGGCGATGCGAATACGCAACGTGTTCGTCCATGGAGTCCGATCCTCTCGACACATCACTACGCTACATTTAGTAGCGTAGCGATACCATCAGTATCAATACATCCGAGCACTGGACGCGTGGAAGCACGGGCATCGCTGGAGCACGTGGGCTGCGCTATGGCGAGCGTTCGACTGTGTTCGTCCAACGGGGCGACCGTCGAGACGATGGGCCGTTCCGCTTAGCGGGATCGGGTGCTAGCGCGTTGCGGCCACCAGCTGGCTTCGCGCAGGAGCACGGCGATCGCGGGAACGGTGAGCGTGCGTACGACGAAGGTGTCCAGCAGCAGGCCGCAGCCGATGATGAACCCGGCTTGGATCATGATGGCGATCGAGCCGAACATGAGGCCGAGCATGCTGGCGGCGAAGATGATGCCGGCGGAGGTGATGACCGAGCCGGTGTTGGAGACGGTCCGCAGCACGCCGACGCGGATGTTGCGGGTGGATTCCTCCTTGAGCCGGGAGACCAGCAGCATGTTGTAGTCCGCGCCTACGGCGACCAGGATGATGAACGCCAACAGCGGTACCGGCCAGGCGATTTCATAGCCCAGGCCCCACTGGAAGACCAAGACCCCGATACCCAGCGAGGCGGCATAGTTGAGTACCACGGTGCCCAGCAGGTAGAGCGGGGCCAGCAGTGCGCGCAGGAGTAGGACCAGGATGAGGCCCACGATGAGCAGGGTGGCCGCGCCCAGTTGAAGGAAGTCCGCCGACAGTAATTTTTGGATGTCGGAGTTGACGGCGGGGAATCCGGCGACCGAGATGGTGGCCTGCGCCAGGGAGGTGTTGGGGCGGGCGGCCTCGGCGACGGTGACGATCTGGTGGGCCATGTTCATGGCGTTCATGCTGTAGGGGTCGTTGCTGGACTCGATGACGAACCGGGCGGTCTTGCCGTCGTGGGAGAGGAATTGTTTGGCCACATCTGCGAATTGGCGGTTCTCGAAGGCGGTGGAGGGCAGGAAGAACCCACTCGAGGTGTCCGAACCGGCGCTGGCGCGTGCAGAGTTCTGCAGTTGGGTGGCGATCTGGCTCATCCCACTAAGCATTTCGATGTTGCTGTCGGCCAGGGTGTGCACACCGGTGGCCAAAGCCTGTGCACCGGAGGCAAGTTGGCTGATGCCGTCTTGGAGGCGGCGGACGTTGCCGACCATGTCGGCGGGATTGCCGAGCGCCCCGAATGCCTTGTCCATAGAGGTGACGGCCTTCTGGACGTCGGCCAGGGTGCTGGCGACGGTCGCGTTCTGCCCGACGCGGTCACCGAGGCCGGCGACCTGGGTGAAGAACCCGGCGTCACGGAGGGTCACCAGGACGTGAACCTGGTCGCGGATCTGTGCACATTGTGGGGTGGTCGCACACCACGGCGAGGTGTTCAGGGCACCGACGAGGGGGTCGATGCTGGCGATCGCGCTGTCGGCTTGTTCGGCCAGCGGGCGCAGTCCGGGCCCGGAACGCAACGCTTGATCGACGCTGGGTGCGGCCACCGACAGTTGGGTGAGCAGCGGTCGGAGTTGCTCGACCTGGGGGCTCAGGGTTTGGGCCTGGTTCAGGAGGCCGGTCAGCGGGGTCAGTGCGGTGCGCAGGGTGGTGTCGAGTTGGGCCAGGCCGCCAGCGAGTTGGTCCGCGCCGCCGGTGAGCTTGGCCAGGTCGGCCTTGCGGGCGTTGCCGTCGGCCACCGCGTCCGCCATCTTGTCGCCGATTTGTCCGTTCTGCCAACCCAATTGGGCTTGATCCAGGCGGACACCGGTGGGCCGGGTGACCCCGGAGACCTTCGTGACACCGGGGACCTGCGCCACCCGGGAGGCCATCTCGTCCAGATCGGCGAGCCCCTTCCCGGTGCGCATGTCGATCGGGGATTCCACGACGAGGGCCTCGGTGATGACGATGTCCTTGCGGAAGTGCCGGTCCAGCAGTTGATAGCCCTCGTTGCTGGCCGTGGTGGCAGGTTGGCCCTTGCGGTCGTCGTAGCTCAAGGTCATCGTCGTGGCGACCGCGGACAGTGCCAGCAGGATGACCAGGCTGCCGACGAGGAGCGGCACCGGCTTGCGCACCACCGCGACGGCCACTGAGTTCCAATAGCGGCGGGTGCGGTCGGACTTGGGTTCACCGATGCCGCGCGTGGCAGCCAGTGCCAGCACCGGCGGAAGCAGTGTCACGGTGGCCGCGAATCCGACGAGCACGGCGACCGCGCAGGCCGGTCCCAGTCCGGCGAACACGCTGAGATGGGCGAACACCATGGCCGCGAACGCCAGCGCGACGGTCGCCGCGGAGGCCATGATGACCCGGCCGATGCTCGCGGTGGCGTGCACGACCGCCAGATCGGGGACAATTTGCGCGCGGCGCTGTTCGTGATAGCGACTGATCAAGAAGACCGTGTAGTCCGTGCCGGCGCCCAGCAGGATCGCCGTCATGAACGCGACGGTGAACTGTGACACCGGCATGCCCAACTCGCCCAGTCCGGAGAGCACGCCACGCCCCACGGCCAGGCTGATGCCGATCACCAACAAGGGTAGTAGCGCGGTGAACACCGACCGGTACACGATGAGCAGGATCAGCGCGATCAGTGCGGCCGTGGCGATGGAGATGAACAGCAGATCGTGTTCGGCCTCGGCGATCTGGTCGCTGAACGTGGCCGGTGGCCCGGTCACCCGCACGGTCGTCGAGGACCCGTCGAAGGACTGGGCGGCGATCGAGCGGACCGCGGTGACCGACTCGGCCGCGGTGGGGTCACCGAGCGTGCCGGCTACCCCGACCGGCAGATACCAGGCCTTGCCGTCCCTGCTGAGCGCCTGGGTGGCGGTCACCGGATCGGCCAGCAGGTCCTGGACCAGTAGGACGTGTTTGGTGTCGGCGCGCAACCGTGCCACCAGATCCGCGTACTGCCGTCGCGCCGAGGGTGTGAGCCCGGCTGGGTCTTCCATGGCGACGAACAGCATCGTCTTGGAACCCTGTTCGCCGAATGCCTCGCTCATCCGGTCGATCGTTTGAAACGACGCCACGTCCCGCGGAATCAGCTGGACGGACTGTTTCTGAACGACGGTCTCCAGCTGCGGGAACACCAGCGCCAGGACCACGGCCAATCCGACCCACGCACCGATCACCAGGGCCTTGTGCCGCACGGTGAATCGGGCCAGCGCGCCAAGGCGTTCGCTGTACTCCCCGGACGCTTTTGTCGGCGATGCCGCGCGTTCCCGCAGGCGTAGGGTCGCGGTGCTCGTCGAGTCCTGATGACTTCCTTCGGTGCTCAATGGCGCGCCCGCGAGGAGCCGTGTCCGAGCCGGAGTCTCGTTTCGTCGAGCCGGTTCACCCTGCGATCACCGAAGAGTCGGCAACCTGCTGGTCCTCGGGCAAGTCGTGGCGCACGACGCGGACTCGACCGTGCGGCAGACACGCCATGTAGCCGTGGTGTTTTCCGTACAACTCCCAAGCCGTGGAGTCCTGATCGGCGGTCACCGTGACGCTGTACCCGTTGGAGAACGCGACGTGCAGAGTGCCGTCGTCGTCGTACCCGGCGTGCGTGCAGATGCTTCCTGCAAAGTTCAGCAGTGGACGCTGGTGTGTGGGCACGTCACGGGGATCGATCATCACGTCTTCGGCGGGATGTACGCCCACCGGCGGGAGGGAGAGTCTTAGCGGCCGCGTGATGACCAATTCGTTGTAGTCCTCGAGACTCAACGCCAGGCCTTCGTTGAGACTTACACGCTGGACCTGACAATCTTCGATCCATTGGGTGAGCATGATGCCCCCTTCGTCGACCAGGATGATGATGAACGATACTCTCAGTATCGGTACGATATCAATAGTATCGTTAGGGACTGGGCGAGTGCCCTGGCCGACGGCCTAGGACTGTTCTCGTTCCATGTCCTCTTGGTCGCCGAGGATCAGCTCGATGCAGCGGTCGAGCCGGACAGCGGCGTCGGCGGCTGACGTGCCGTGACGGACCCACCTGATCAGGCTGGCCAGCCAGACATCCAAGATCACCAAGGCGAGCCGGTGCTGGTGAGGATTCGGCTCCCCGCCGGCGATCGCGACCCCGAGGAGGTGTTCGATGACTGCCGCGGCGTGTTCCACTTCGGCCAGGGCACTGGCGTCGGCGAACAGGAACGCACGGGTAACGGCTTCGGTCAGCGCGGGCTTGGAACGCCACTCCTCCTGAAGCCTCGCGTTCAGGTGCCCGAGGCGTAACCGCGGCGAGACACCCGCATCGGCCCAATCTCGCTCAGCGTCGAGCCGTTCGAACGCCCGCGCCAGGACGGCAACGAGGACGTGCGGCTTGGAGGGGAAGTATCGATAAAAGGTACCCACGGCGATCCCTGAGTCCGCGGCCACGGCACGGATCTTCACGACGTCGTATCCGCCGCCTACAGCAATATTCTCGGCACTATCAAGGATGAGCTCGCGCGTTCGAGCGATGCAGTCCAGACCGGGATTGTGGTCGAGCCCGTTTGTCTGCATGAGGTGATACCCATCTAGCCGGTGGGCCGCCGCGAGGCGGTGGCGGGCTCCGACTCAATCGCGAGCCAGTGAGCATGGAAGTATGCTCAGTATCGCAACGATACCGTTGGTACTATAGCGGCGTGGTGGACGGAATGAACACAGATTTCGGCAGACTGACGTGGTGTTGAACGATTCGCCGACGCCAGCGATAGATGGCGATGACGTCGATCCCCGTCGCACTAGGTCGCGCAACAGGCTGCTCGACGCGGCGGCGCACTTACTGAGCACCGGCGGGGTAGAAGCGGTCACGATAGAGGCGGTAACGAAAGCGTCAAAGGTCGCGCGCACGACCCTCTATCGACATTTCAAGAGTTCCTCGCATCTGCTTGCAGCCACCTTCGAACGCCTACTGCCTCAAGTCACCCCGCCGCCCCCAACCGCCGGATCGCTGCGCGACCGACTGGTCGAACTACTGGTCCGACAGGCGTCATTGTTCGCTGACGCGCCACTGCAGGTCACGATGCTGGCTTGGCTCGCACTCGGACCCACCTCACCCGCGGAGTCCGATGACGCGCAGTCATCCACGAAGGCCCTGCGCAGCCGCGTCGTGGAACAGTATCGACAACCCTTCGACGCGATTCTGCAAGGCGCCCGCGACGAGCTCAACGAACTCGACCTCGAACTCGCGATGTGCCAACTCGTTGGACCGCTGGCATTCGCCCGGATGACCGGACTTCAAGCGCTGACCCCACGCCACTGCGAACAGATCGTGGACGGCTTCCTCAAAGCTCACCACAATGAGCAGAAGAATGTTGCGGTGCACCAACATTCTTGATCGAAGGCAAGTTGCTTGCCGCAACCAGGTCACGCAATACCTCTAACCTGACCTGTGAGCCCTTTGGGGTTAGGCCGGGCGAAGTTCATGGCGGAGCAAGCCATCTCAGGCGCGCCGCTTCGCGCCGTCAAGCAAGCAGTTGCCCAAGAATCGTAGTTCGACGTGACGCTAAAATTCGATACCGTCACACTCGCGGCTGCGGCCTGCGCGCGACATTACGTCACTCACGCGCTGAAGGGACACACGAAATTTCCTGGCCGCGGCCGCGTCCGCTCGCCACGCGCGCTCTCGCGAGCCAACGCGTTCGTCTTGGGTCTCCATGAAACGCCGAATTATCCCGGGGAGCAGTTCACGGTCGGAGTGGCGGGCCTCGACGTGCATGGTGCGGGGACGGTCGTCGTTGGCGACGATGCCACGGAGGTGTTGTGCTGCCGAATATTTGGTGCCGCGTTGAAGGCGGTGAATCCCCCCTCCCGAACCAAGTTCCTCATCGCGGCGCTCGGCTTCCGCGCTGTCGCGGATGTAGATATAGGCCTGGTTGGTGTAGCGGCCGCGGGACATCGCAACGTACGCCATGGACCGAGTCGATGTGTCGGCGATGACGGCGTGGGCGGTGTCGGTGGTGACACCCTGTGCGGAGTGCACCGTGACCGCGTAGCCCAACGTGACGTCGCCCTTGAGGTAGTCGCCTTCGAAGGTGACGCGAGCATGGTCGGAGAGACGTTCGGCCGCAATCCGATTGGTCTCCGCGTCGATGGCGATGACCTGCCAGCGGTTGCCGTTACGCACCTGATCCACCCCGTCCGTGCGGGTCTGTCCCGCTCCACGTCGGAGCGCGATCGTGGCATCGTTGCGCCGGCTGACGATCAGATCTCCCACCCGAACTCGTTGGTCGCGGGCAGCCCGGGCGGTCGCGCCGGGTGCGGTGAGGGTGTCGTGCAGGCGTCGGTTTAGGGCATCGGCCATCTCCCAGGTATCGCAGACCAACAACGACTCCTTCCCCGCCTTCCGGTCGGTGAGGTATCCCTCCAGGGCGTCGGACGCCATGGCGACCGGGTCACCGGTGTGCAGTCGGTCGTGGGTGCGGTACCAACCGATCGCCTTGCGCAGTGGGTTGCCGTGCCCGGATCGCAACGCCAACGACGCGTGACGTTCCTCCGGGTTCCGCATCCGCCAGACCTCCGAGAGACGTTGCGCCCACGGCAGTTCGTCGCAGAGCTGCTCGAACATCCCGCCCCGCGACTTCACCGGCGCCAATTGATACGGATCCCCCACCAACACCACCTTCGCCCCGCCTGCGGTCGCCGCCGCCAAAAGCTCCCGCAGATCCGGGGTGGCCACCATCGACGCCTCATCGACCACCACAACGGTGCGCCGGTTCAACTCCAACTCGCCGCGGCGCAGGTGACCCAGCGCCTTGGCGATGGTGTAGCCCCGGTCCCCCGCCCCATCGTGCAACGCCTCGTCGACCGCCCTACCGGTGGGCGCAAGGACGAGCACCTCCCTGCCGTCGCGCGCGGCCGCGGTGTGCAGGGCACGCATGGAGTGCGTCTTGCCCGCACCCGCGGGCGCGGACAACGGTTGCACCAACCACGGTGAGGTACTGATCGCGGTGACCGCGCGCGCCTGATCGGTCGACAGGTCCTCGACGTCCTCGCGGCGAACGTCCAGACGCGAGCGGTTGTCCCGCTCGTCGACCATCTTCAAGATGTGCTGTTCTTCGTTGAGAATCTCCCTGAGGGTGAACTTCACGTGCCCCTCCCGATGATGCGCCTCCCGGGGCGCGGTGATCCGGATCCCGACCAGGTCCACTAGCTGCTCGATGACCTGCGCTGGTTCCCCCGGCGCGTCGACCGGCAGCCGCGCGCCGATCAGCTCGACCATGTCGGCGCGTGTGTATCCGGCCTTGCCGATGCCGGTCGCCGCCGCCAGGGATGCGCGGTCCAGTGGCAGCGTGCCGCGCTTGCAGACGCGGTCCGCCGTATCCGACTGCGCCGTGGGTGCTCCCGGCGCTGCGGTGGACCTGTCGTGCGCCGCGGCCAGCGCGCTGGTGCGCGCGGCGGCGGTGCGCAGCGCGCGCGCCTCCTGGTGTGCGGCGCGGTCCAGGTGCAGACCGCGGGCGTCGGCCCGCCAGTCGACCTTCAATTCCTCGAAGGACAAGGACTCGGGTTTGGCCGGGCGGGTGGCCTTTTGCGCGGCCGCCAACTGCGCCGCGGTCGGCTCCCCATCGACCACGACGAGGTTCTGGGCCGCCCATTCCCGCAGCCGGGTCGAGCGGCGCGACCACGCGGTGATGTCCTCCCGGGGGACGCCGGCGATCTCCGCCATCCCCGAATGCTCATCCACCGGTGCCCATTCGAAGCCCCGCTCGGTGTGCAGGTGATGGCGCAGGGTGGCCTGGTAGATCATCCCGGCGGCCTTCGCTTCGTGATACAGCGACTTGGAGTCGATGGACACCAGCTCGCCGTCGACGCGGGGTTGGCGGTTCGGGACGATGACGTGGGTGTGCAGGTGCGGATCCCCGCACCGCGACGTCTCGTGCTGATAGGCGATCCCCACCAGCCCCGGCAAGCGTCGCAGGTCCTTCATCCCGGTGACCGGGTTATGCACCCGGGTATACCCGGCATGCCGATGCAGATACGCCATCGCCGCGCTGATGGCGTGCTCGTGGGCGGCGGCGAACACCTTCTCCGCCACCGGATCGGTCAACACCCGCAACAGGGAGACACTCTTCGGGGCGGCGAACGTCAAGTCGAAACCGTGCACCCCCTTCTCACCGAACGCCCGCCCCCGCGCACCATTCGGCGCGATCCCGTCGTTCAACCATGTCGCCGCCATCTCGGTGTCGACCACCCCACCCGCTTGGGCACTCTCATCCAAGCCGCAGAGTTTGGCCACGGTGGGGGTATCACCGGTGAGCAGCCAGGTCGGGACCCGGGTGTCGGCCTCGGAATAGTATTCGCCCAGTCCACCATTGGCCCCCGCCGCGGTCATCGCCGACTGCTTGGCACGATTGGCGGTGTCGTTGTAGTAGCCGATGCTCCACCGCGTCAGCCGCGAAATCGTCAACACCCGTCCGACCACCGCTTCCGATGTCAGACCCCAAACCAGCTGCCCCGTAGATACTTTGAGTCGGATTCCCCAACCCGACCACACCAGTATTGCACCCTGTGCCAATGTGCCACTGCAGTTCCTTGGATGGGCGGGGTGATGGCGGATATCCGTAAGTATCTACGGCGTAGGGATTTTGGAGTGGATCGAAGAGGCTGTTGGCTGACGATGAACCGCTGGTTGTGGATGAATGGGGTGTGGGCGGTGGTTGGCACGGGGGTTGGCAATATGCTCATGGGTCGCGCCCGGGATGTTGGGAGACCTTCCTGAGTCGTCGTCGACACCGACGCAAATGCCACCACTTAGGGGCCGACGGTCGGCGGTCGGGCTTTGAAAAATAAGACACAAACGTGTCGTTCCTTGGGCTTACAGTGGTGGTAGCTGCTATGGGGGCGGTGGCTCAGCGCCACGGTGGCGAGGAGCGTCAAACCGGTTGTCGATCATGGCTTCCGGCGGCGAATCCCATACGCAAGGTTGGAGGTGGTCTCAGTGACCGACCAAGGGGAACTCATTACGGTCCAGGCCGCCGCTGATCGCCTCGCCGTGAGCCGGTGGATGATCTATCGCTTGATCTGGGATCAGCAGGTGAAGTCGGTACAGATAGGTCGGTGCCGCCGAATCATCCGGCAATCGCTCGACGAGTACGTCGCCGGCCTCATCGACGGAGCCGCGTGATGGCCAGCCGACCGCACAGGAGGCGCAATGCCAACGGCCAAGGCGGCGTCTACCGCCGCACGGATGGCCGATGGGAAGGCAAGTTCTTCGTCGACACTCCGGACGGGCGGCGCAGGCGGGTCAGCGTCTACGGCGATACCGAGCGCGAAGCACTCGACGAATTGAACAAGCTGCGCGACCAACAACGCCGCGGCATTCCCGTCGCGACGACGACACTGACCGTTGCGGAGTACATGGTGTACTGGCTGGAGCACATCGCGGAGCCCAGCATCCGAAGGACGACGGGTCTGCTGCACGAATAGGTGACATCTGAGTTGGCTTGCCCGGGACGGGTGGGCTGAGAGGATGTCCAAGTGCCCAGGCCCTATCCCCAAGAGT
>NZ_JBEXUA010000009.1:0-183165 GCF_040614235.1 Mycobacterium sp. NPDC006124
AGAACAGGAGGAAACCCCCGCGGCACTGCCCGCCTGAACGATCAACTCGAAGAATCACACGACGACGTCGTACACCACGTCCATGGACTTGACCCGAAAGGGCCTTGCCTTCAACAAACATGGGCAAGCATTCTTCCGGTGTAGCCAGCTGCTCCCAGAGCAGGTGTTTGAGGAAGTCGTCTAGGAAGGCCTCGCACGCAGTTGCGCTAGCCAGGACGCTCGATCGTGCATCTCCTCGGTGTAGAAGCGCAGCCCGCGCTTCACTCTGTGAGGCCAGGAACCCGCTGAAGACCGCATCCGAGCGGTAAAGGAACGACTCGAACGACTGCATCTCGATGCCACTGAAGTCGCGACGGGCGGGCAACTTGACGACGTTCTGGGGCAGCAGGTACACGCCAACATCGCCATCGGCACGAAAGCCTGATTCGCCAACCGACCCCGTAGCCGTCGGGATGTACGGCGGTAGGGCTTCCAGACTTACCGGCCGAACCGGCAGCCCAGACACATAGCTAGCCACCCTCTGAACACGCCGAATTTCATCGATGACGTCATTCATCAACGACCCGTATAACTCATCCGTGACACCATCCCGATAGACGGAGACCGTAGCCTCGACGACTGTCGCCGGCATGTTGATCGCTGGCCAATCGACCCCATCGGATGGAGGGGCCTGAGCCTCGAAGTAGGACGGGAACGCCCGTCGGCATGCGTCAAGCGCGACGCCGGTGCGCTCTTGCACCGCTGCCAGGCCGGTTTCGAGCTGCCAGATCTTTAGCGAGATCATCGTCTCGCACTCGCGAAAATTGGGGTGAAGCTCTTTGTCCGACCACATCGGATCAAGAACCGAGCGCATTTTCGGGCACTGCACGATGTAGCCCTGAGGCAAGCTCAGTGGGTCTTCCAACGGTATGAACCACGCCCGGGTGGGAAACCGCTTCTCCAGTTCTGCCGGGTCGCTCTCGTCATTGTGCTCGATGCCCATCGCGCTCCATTACCAAGGTCTCTGCTCGATATTGTCAGCGACCATAGGGAGCCAGGCAGACACGGCAATACCCAAATCCTCATTAGGTCAGGCACCGCTGAGATGCGTGACAGATTACTGGGCGCATCGTCGTAAACCGGCATTCGACAACGAGCTACCCGATCCATGGCAGCTGGCGATCTTGCATTTCGCCTCAAGGTAGAGCGGTGTCGTCGATCGCTCGCTGTTCGAATGTGGTGACGATGTTCGAACGATGACTGTCGTCAAAACTGTCGTCAGACCGATGGTCGATGGCTGCGGCCGAGCCATAAAAGCGGCAAATCGCCTATTCAAAAGGGTGGAGCTAAGGGGATTCGAACCCCTGACCCCCACACTGCCAGTGTGGTGCGCTACCAACTGCGCCATAGCCCCTCGTCGTGCTGGTCGACGGTACACCAATCAACGCTCGGGGTTCAAAACACCACCTCACAGCCCCTCCTCGGAGGCCTCCGGACCCAAGGGCCGCGCCTCGGTGTGCCCGGCACCGGCGCGCGGACGAGTCTCCGGGGCGAAGAACCAGAACACCGCCGCGGCCAGCAGGATCGCACCGCTGACGGCGAACGCCGACCCGTAGGACATGTACTGGGCGATCTGCCCCACCGCCAAGGAGCCCAGGATGGCCCCGAGATCCGAGGTCATCTGGAACGTCGCCACCGCCGTCCCGCCCCGGGCCTTGCTGCCCACGATGTCGGCGACCGCCGCCTGCTGCGGGGAGATGAAGATGCCCGTCGCCGCACCCGTCACGTACGCCGCAGCCAGGAACAGCGGCAGCGACGTCGTGAAGCCCACCAACACGGTCGTCACCGCCGCCACCGGCAGCCCGACCAGAAGCGGGAGGCGTCGTCCCACCCGGTCCGACAGGTACCCGCTCAGGATCACCACCGACACGTTGCCAATCGCGAAGGTCGCCAGGGCCAGCCCGGCGACGCCGGCGCCGCGGTGCAGCACCTCGACGACGAACAGCGGTACCAGCGCCACGCGCAGCCCGAACGCCGACCAGCCGGTCGCGAAGTTCGACGCCAGGGCGGCCCGGTAGGCCGGATTACGCAGGGCGGCACGGACGCTGAGCGCCGTCTCGGTCTGCTCGTCCGGCGCCGCCAGTGAGGACGTGCGCAGCACCACCAGGACGACGCCTGCCGCGACGAGCAGCGCCACGCCGTAGATGACGAACGGCATCGACAATCCGAGACCGACGGTCAGGCTGCCGAGCACGGGCCCGCCGACCGAGCCGACGAGGAATGCCGAGGTGAACATGCCCGACACCCGGCCGCGCGCATTGGCCGGGGAGATCCGGATCATCAAGCCCAACGAGGACACCGTGAACATCGCCGAACCCAGGCCGCCCAGCGAACGAAAGGCCAGCAGCTGCCAATAGGTTTGGGCGAACGCACACGCCCCTGTGGACAGCGCGACGATCAGCAGTCCCGAGACGTAGACCCGACGCTCCCCCAGCCGCTGCACCAGCAGGCCCGCGGGCGGGGCACCCACCAGCCGCATCAAGGCGAACGCGGTGATGACGAACGTCGCCGCGCTGATGCTGACCCCGAAGTTGCGTGCGTACTGCGGAAGCACCGGGGCCACGACTCCGTACCCGAGGGCGACGATCGCGTTGCAGAAGATCAGCACCCAGACCTCGCTGGGTAGCTTCTCCTTTACCGGAGTCTGACAGTCTGCCTCCGCGTCGGATCTCACCCTATGACTGTATTCACCACCTCGCGGGCCGCGTTCTGCACCTCGGCCAGATGCTCCGGTCCCTTGAACGACTCGGCGTAGATCTTGTAGACGTCCTCGGTGCCCGACGGCCGTGCCGCGAACCACGCGTTCTCGGTGGTGACCTTCAGCCCGCCCAGCGGCGCGCCGTTGCCCGGTGCGGTCGTCAGCTTCGCGGTGATCTTCTCCCCCGCCAACTCGGTCGCGCTCACCTGCTCCGGCGACAACTTGGCCAGCCGCGCCTTCTGCTCGCGGTTGGCCGGCGCGTCGACGCGGGCATAGGTCGGCGCACCGTACTTCTCGGCGAGCTCGGCGTAGCGCTGCGACGGCGTGGAACCGGTGACCGCCAAGATCTCCGAGGCCAGCAGCGCCAGGATGATGCCGTCCTTGTCGGTGGTCCACACCGACCCGTCGTTGCGCAGGAACGACGCTCCCGCACTCTCCTCGCCACCGAATCCGATCGTGCCGCCGATCAACCCGTCGACGAACCACTTGAACCCAACGGGCACCTCGACCAGCTTGCGACCGAGACCGTCGACCACCCGGTCGATGATCGAGCTGCTCACCGCGGTCTTGCCGACGGCGGTGGAGCCGGGCCAGTTCGGTCGGTGCGAGTACAGGTAGTCGATGGCGACGGCCAGGTAGTGGTTGGGGTTCATCAGGCCGCCGTCGGGGGTGACGATGCCGTGCCGGTCGGAATCGGTGTCGTTGCCGGTGGCGATTTGGTACTCGCCGATCTTGCCCAAGAGACTGGCCATCGCATTCGGTGAGCTGCAGTCCATCCGGATCTTGCCGTCGGTGTCGAGCGTCATGAACCCAAAGGTGGCGTCGACGATCGGGTTGACGACGACCAGGTTGAGCTCGTGCCGCTCGGCGATTGCCCCCCAGTAGTCGACGCTCGCACCGCCCAGCGGGTCAGCACCGATCCTGATCTCCTCCGCGCGGATGGCGTGGACGTCGACGATGTTCGGCAGGTCGTCGATGTAGGCGTTGAGGTAGTCGTGCCGCTCGGCGGTCTGCAGTGCGCGCGCGAGCGGGACCCGCTTCACCTCCGCGAGACCGCCGCGCAGGATTTCGTTGGCGCGCTTGGCGATTACGCCCGTCGCGTCGGTGTCGGCCGGTCCGCCGTTCGGCGGGTTGTACTTGAACCCGCCGTCGCGCGGCGGGTTGTGCGACGGGGTGACGACGATCCCGTCGGACAGGTCGCTGTCGCGACCGCGGTTGAATTGCAGGATGGCGTGGCTGACGGCCGGGGTCGGGGTGTACCGGTCGGCGCCGTCGATCATCGCCACGACGTCGTTGGCGGCCAGCACCTCCAGCGCGGACACCCAGGCCGGCTCGGACAGCGCGTGGGTGTCGCGGCCGATGAACAGCGGTCCGGTGGTGCCCTGCGACGCGCGGTACTCGACGATGGCCTGCGTGGTGGCCAGGATGTGCGCCTCGTTGAATGCGGCGTCGAGGCTGGACCCGCGGTGCCCCGACGTGCCGAACGCGACCTGCTGGTCGACGTTCTCCGGGTCGGGCACCAGGCTGTAGTAGGCGGTGACCACCTGGGCCACGTCGATGAGGTCTTCGGGAAGCGCCGGTTGTCCGGCACGGGGGTTGGCAGCCATGACGGTGATTCTGCCCCTCCGGCAGGCCGCGCACCTGCGCCTCGCGAAGAATTCGCCTCGGCGTCGCCCTAGAGTGCCCACGCCAGGGCCAGGCCGGCGGCACACGCCGCGACCGACCCCACCAACGAACCGAGCGCGTTCGCCAGGGCCACGCCCCGCCGACCCTGCTGGACCAGCCGGACGGTCTCGAAGCTCGCGGTGCTGAAAGTCGTGTAGCCGCCGCAGAATCCGGTGCCCAGCACGGTCTGCCACGCCGTCGGCTGACCGTCGAAGATCACCAATCCGGCGAGCAACCCCAGCACGAACGACCCGGTGAGGTTGATGGTCACCGTCGCCCAGGGGAACGTCGTCCGCCACCGGCGCTTCACCGCCGAGTCGAGCACGAACCGTGCCACGGCTCCGGCCGCCCCGGCGAGCAGCGTCAGCGCGACGATCACGACACGACCCGTCGCCGGTGCACGGCCGAGGCCGCCACGATGCCGAGCCACGCCGTCAGGACGCCACCGACGACGCTGCCGAGCCCGTACCCCACGGCGGTGCCCACGTGGTCGGCGCGGGCCAACGTGACCGACTCCAACGCGAACGTGCTGTAGGTGGTGAAGGCGCCACACCCCCCGGTGCCGGCGAAGAGGCGGGCCCGCAGCCGCCATCCCGAGTCGTCACCGAGGCGGGCCAGTGCCTCCAGCAACGCACCGAGGACGAACGCGCCGAGGAGGTTGACGACGAAGGTGGCCCACGGCCATCCGCCGCCGTCGTGCGGGAAGCGCACCTCGGCGCAGTACCGGAGCGCGGTGCCCAGGACGCCGCCGGCGAACACCCACGCCAACGACGACGGGCGCAGGTGCAGGGGGAGGCTGGTGCGCGCGGCGACGTCGGGATCCGACGGCAGCTCCGCATGCGAGTCGGCGTCGGCGTCAGCCATTGGCGGGACTGTACCGGTTAGTCGATCAGCACCACGCCGGCCCACACCAGGGCGACCACCTTGAACACCTCGAGGCCCACGTAGGCCAGGTGCGCCTTCGACCGTCGGCCCTCGTCCCCCTCCAGGACCGCCGAGGTGCGACGCGACAGCAACGGACGCACGACGATGGTCTGGGTGAGCAACGCACCCACCGCCACGCACAGCGCGACGTTGAGCACAGTCGGCGTCTCGTGGGTGAACAGTGCCGCCGAGATCACCACCGCGAAGACGTACTCGAAGACGTTCAGCGCGCGAAACACCAACCGCCCGATGCCGAGTCCCACCTTCAGCGTCACGCCGGGGGCGCGGAACTTCAGCGGCGCCTCGACGAAGGAGATCGCCAACACCATGCCCAGCCACACGAACACCGCGGCGATCGCCCACCTGGTGCCCGCGTCCACGTCGGCAGCCTACGGCGGGATGGAAGGGTTGAGGGGTGGATACTCTCTACGCCGACGTCTCCGAGTGGCAGGCGCCCGTCGACGACCGCTATCCGCACCCGGTCCTGTGCATCCGCTCCAACGACGGCGACCATCGCGACCGCAATTGGCCCGTCAACTACCCGTGGTGCCGAAGCCGTTGCGATGCAGGCGAATTGGAGTTCTTCATCGTCTACTTCGTCTGGCGGCCCAATTGGCGTTGCACCGTCGAGGTGCTCAAGGACATGGTGGGTGATCCGCACCCGCGGATGGCGGTGATGATCGACGTCGAGAGTTGGGGTGGCCAGATCAGCGGTGACCAGTCCGACGGCGTCAACCGGGCCTACTGGGCGGTGGCGGACTGGTTGGGCGACCGACGTCGGGTCATCGGATACGGCAACGTCGGCGATCTGAATCGGTTGTGGCGTGTCAAACCCGACGGCATCCGCCTGGTGGTGGCCGCCTACGGCACCAACCCCGACTACCCCGGCAAGGTCGCCCACCAGTACACCGACGGGCGGGGTTACGGCACCGGCCTTGGCGCGGGGACGGCGCTTCCCGACGGGGCGCCCCCGTTCGGACGCTGCGACATGAACTCCGCGGACGGTTACACGCCCCGACGATTCGCAGCTGCCTGCGGCATCCGCGTGACGAGCGACGCCGAGGTTCCGTAACCTCAGCGCGGAGAGCGCGAGGAGGCGAACGTGACGGGTCGACGCTGGTTCCTCGTCGCGGTCGCGGGCGCGCTGCTGGTCGCGGCGTGCACCCCAAACGCCGGGCAGTCGACGGCGCCCGCATCCGCGGAACCCACGACCGCCTCGGGGACCACTACCGACGCACCCGCCGTCGACGCCCCGGTCGCGCGCACCGTGAACTGGTTCGACCTCGCACCCGGGGACTGCCTGGCCGGCCCGCCACCGGTCGACCCGACCGTGATCGGCGTCGCGGTCGTCGACTGCACGTCGCCCCATCGGGCGGAGGTGTTCCGGCGGGCACCCCTGGCGGTCGACACCGCCGTAGCCGACGTGGCGACCGCCAAGTGCGACGACGGCTTCACCGCCTACACCGGAGAGCCGGTCGACAGCGGCACGTTCACCATCACCTACCTGGTGGACTCCAACCAGAACCGCACCTCGTCCAACCCCGATCCCAGCACCGTGATCTGCATGCTCGAGGCCGCCGACGGCCGCACCCTGACGGCGCCGGCCCGGCGCTGACCTACTGCGCTTCGGGCTCGTCCTCGTCGGGAACGCTCTCGACGAGCAGCGACATGCCGTGGTGACGAGGCATCTCCACGGCGAAGCTGTGCAAGTCGTCGACCGTGCCGACCGTCTTGCCGGTGAACATGTCCATCACGTGACTGCCCGGCGGCAGGTGCTTGGACCGCACGCTGCCCGCGATGTCCTCGTTCGCGAAGTTCAGAATGGTCAGCTGATGCTGGCCGTCCTCGAGTTCGTGGACCATCACGAGCATGCCCTTCTGCGACACCTCCGGGATGTCGACCTGACGGCTGGTCGCGATGCCGTAGTGCGAGCGCACCTTGAGGATCGCCTGCAACTGTCGCAGAAAGCTGGTCTCGTCGGCGAGTTGCTCGGGAATCGAGCCGTAGAGACTGCGGCCGCGCGGCATCCCCGCCATCGACCGCGTCGCCCCCGGGTTGACGCCCATCAGATCGTGTCCGGCGCGGTGGATCCACCGGGTGTCACCACCCCGAAGCAACTCGGCGACCTCACCGGGGGGCAGGGTCAACATGCCGCACATGTCCCAGCCCGACAGGGCGAACACCCCCGGCTGCAGCGCGTTGAACATCGCCAGCAGCAGGTGGGCGCGCCGAATCGGGTCGACGTCGTCGATCTCGTCGAGATCGGTGACGCCCAGCGACGCGGCGACGACCGTCGCGGTGGTCGACGCGATGCCGTTGGTCGTGAACACCTGGTTGTACGGCGCGTCGTCACCGGTGAGCTGCGCGAGCATCTCCTGGCGGACCGATTCGCCGAGTTCCTCACCGGTGACCTCCTCACCGCGATAGGTGTAGACGTCGTCGCGGTGCCCGGTCGACCAGTGCACGAGCTCATAGGTCAGCTCGTCGTGGTTCTGCAGGGCGTGCACCAGGGACGCCGGGTCGACGCCCAACTCGATGCACGTGCGAAGCGTCAGCCGGAGGAACTCGGTGTCACCGGTGGCCAGCGCGTGCTGATAGGCGGGCCGGTTGATGAAGTCGTAGGAGAGGTCCGCGCCGGCCTCCCCGGTCTCGCGGATGTCGTCGATGGTCAGGTTCAGCTCCTGGAAGGTGAACCCGCCGACCTTGCGGACCATGCTGGCGATCAGATGGTTCGCGGCCTCCGACAGCGGGTGGCCCTCCGACCACGCCGGGCTGCCCTCGGCGGCACTCTTCTCCACCCCGAGGAAGCCGTTGGCATCCAGTCGCAGGGCGCCGGTGCCGAGGTCGGTCAGCGAGTGCAGGGCGTCGCCCATCACCATCCGCATGCCGGCGAAGGTGGGGTCGAGCCAGTTGATGGAGGGCTGGCCGTCCTTGAAGTAGTGCAGGTACACCCAGCGCCGCTCGACGCCGTCGACGCCGAGAACCGGTCGGGTGACGCTCCAGTTGGTCTCCTTGACGCCCTCGGCGTAGAAGATCACCCGCTGCAGCTTGCCGATGATGTAGCCGGCCTTGTCGAGCCACTCCTCGGTGGCGGCGTCGATGTTGACCGAGTCCACGCCCTCGGGAGTCTCCGGCAGCTCGTGCCAGTCCCTGCGGTCGATCTCCACCATGTGGTAGATGCCGGGGTAGTCCGCGTACTTCATCTCCGCGAGCCGGAAGTCGGCGCCCTTGCCGGTGTGACCGGGGACGACGTCGTCGATGATGGTGCCGCCGTACCAATTCGCGGTGGCGCACATCTTGCGGAACTCGTCTTCGGTGCCGAAGGCGGGGTCGATCTGGGTGCTGATCCGGTCGAAGTGACCGTCGACGCTGGAGGTGTACTCCCAGCCCGAGATGCCGCCCGCCCGCTTCACCGGGCCGGTGTGGATGCCCTCGATGCCGATCTCGGCGAAGGCCTTCCACATCTCCTCGTCGGCCATCGCCGTCAGGAAGGACTCGTCTGGCCGGGTGATCAGCGACAGCGGATAGGCCGTGAACCAGACCGACGCCGCGGTGACCGCGGCCCGGGGGTCGGGGTTGGCGAACGGGTTCTGCCACATCGAGCCCTGTCCGGAGAACTGCTGGCTGATCTCGTTGGCGTCGGCCAGCATCGACTGCGACAACAGCCAAGACACGTAAGCCGGGTTGTCGGCGGTCGCCGACCCGTCCTGAGCCAGGGACCGACGGGCGAACGGGGCCTTCACCCGCGGGCGGAAGCGCAGTGTCCGCGGCCGGGCCGGGTGCAGATGTTCGGCGTAGGTGATGTCAGAGGGCTCGTGCGTCTGATCGTCGCTCACCGTGTCCGTCATCTACATCCTCACAGTCTGGTCCCACTCGTATGCCCTGCCTGGTCTTTCGCGGCGCGCACCCACGGCCCACCCCGGGGGCGGTATAGCCGTTGAAGCAATCTTGAAACTCCTGCCCCACCAATCTAGGCCGACAGACGGACCGAGGCGCCCCCACCGCCGTGCCGTGCAACGATCGGTCGGTGAAGGAGTTCCTCGACTTCCTCGGCGAGCAGTCACCGTATGACCGCCTCGACGACGACGACCTGCACCGACTGGCCGGCGCCGTCGACGTCGAATACTTCACGGCGGGCACCGTGATCGTCGAGGCCGACGCGGCTCCGCTGGACTGTCTGTACGTCGTCAGGGTGGGCGCGGTCGAGATCATCGACCGCGGTCGCAGCACCGACGTGCTCGGTGCCGGTGAGACCTTCGGCCACATCTCCGTGCTCTCCGGGTTGCCGCCACCGCTGCAGGTCCGCGCCCTCGAGGACACCCTGTGCTACCGCCTGCCCGACCCCCGCACGCTGCTCGCACACCCCGACCGCCTGCGGTTCGCCCACTACGGCGGATTGGTCGCCAGGGAGCGACTCTTCAGCTCCGGCGAGTCGTTCGCCCGGCTGGAGCGGCCGATCGGCGACGTCGCCCATCCGATCACGTGGTGCGAGGCCCATGACACGATTCGCAGCGTCGCGGAGTCGATGACGGCCGCGGGCCGGTCGTGCGCACTGTTCCGCAGCGACGGCCGGATCGGGATCGTCACCGACGACGACTTTCGTCGCCGGGTCGCCACCGGCGAGGTCGGCGTCGACGCGCCCATCTCCGCGATCGCGAGCATGCCGGCGATCGCGATGAGCACCGACCGAACCGTCAGCACCGCGTACCTGTTCATGGTCGAGCACGACATCCACCACCTCGTCGTGGTCGACGCCCTCGGCACCGCGGTCGGCATCGTCCGAGTGGTCGACATGGCGGCTGCCGAGGTGCGCAACCCCCTGGTGATCCGCTCGGCCGTCGCGGCAGCGGACACGATGGACGAACTCGTCGACGCGTGCCGGCTGCTGACTCCGACGACGGTCGAACTGTGGGACGCCGGCCTGCCCGTCGAGCACCTCGGCGCCCTGCTGTCGGCGATGATCGAGGCGATCTTCCGCAAGGTCGTCGAATTGCACACTGCGACTTCCCCGTTCGTGGACCTGGACTGTGCGTGGATGCTCATGGGGTCCCTGGGCCGGCGTGAGCCGCTGCCGAACTCCGACGTCGACACCGCCCTGGCGTGGGCGGTCAAGGACCCTGGCGGCCCCACGCCGACGCGCGAGGAGGTCGCCGCGGCCACGGCCCCTCTGGTCGACGCGCTGGGCCGGTGCGGCCTGGCCCCGTGTCCGCAGGGCCTCAACGCCTCGGCGCCACTGTTCAACAGGTCCACGCGACAGTGGCGCGAGATCGCCGACCACTGGCGGGCCAATCCGGACGACGTCGACTATCTGCTGATGGCCTCCACCGTGCTCGACGCCCGCCCCATCACGCGTCCGGTGCTGATCCAGCCCCTGCGCGCCGCCCTGGTCGGCGGCGTCGGACGTGACGCGTTCACCCGGTCGCTGAGTCGCTTCTCCATGCACGATCGCCCGCCGAGTGGCTTCGTGCGGGGTTTCGTCGTCGAGCACTTCGGTGAGCAGAAGAACCATCTCAACCTGAAGAAGGCCGGCCTCCGTCCGGTGGCGTCGTTGGCCCGCGCGCTTGCCCAACGCACCGGCGACCCAACGGGTTCCACGCCGCAGCGTCTGGACCGGGCCCGGCGCAGCGGATTGCTGACCACCGACGAGGCCGAGGCCCTCTCGGGGGCGTTCAGCCTCTTCTACCACCTGGTCTTCGACAGCCAGATCACCGCGATCAAGGCGGGCCGTCCGGTGGCCTCGGCCATCGACCCCGCGACGCTCGACCCCCTCGAGCGACGCCACCTCCGCAGTGCCTTCCGGACGATCAGCGGAATTCAGGACCGATTGAGCCGCAAGTGGTTCGGATACGAGGGGTTGTGAGGCAGCGGTGACCGGCTGGACCCGCCGGGTTCTCCCGCGCCGGCCGCGGCGTGCGACGCCGGCCGACGTCGACTGGCGCACCGACACCTTCGTGGTGGTCGACCTGGAGACCACCGGCTTGGACCCGCGCCACGATCAAATCGTGTCCTACGGCGCGGTCATCGTTCGCGACGGTCGGGTCAAGACGTCGGAGTCGGTGTACGGCCTGGTTCACGTTCCCCGCGACGTACCGGGGAGCTCGGTGAAGTTCCACGGACTGCGCACCCAGGACCTCGAGGACGCTCCGCCACTGCTGGACTGCGTGACCACCCTCGACGGGTTGATCGGCGACCATCCGATGGTGGCGCACTGCGCCTGGGTGGAGCGATCGTTCCTGCGGAGGGCCTTTCGTCAGTCGTATCTGCCGTTCACCAGTTCGATCGTCGACACCGCCGCACTCGCCGCGCTCGTCCTCGACGTGAAACTCGAACGTGGACAGTCGATCTCGCTGGAGTACGCCACCAACGCGCTCGGCCTGCCCGTGCACTCCCCCCACCATGCCCTGGGTGACGCCGTGACCACCGCGAGCTTGTTCATCGCCCTGGCCAGTCAGCTCGACCGCGATCGCACCCTGACCACGGCGGCGCTGCTCGAGATGTCCGAGGCCCCAAGCTAACTCAGCTCGGATACCCGCCACGCAATGCGTCGACGACGGCGATCACCTCCGGTGAGGGCCGCCCCGGCAGCCGCGCGACCAGTGTCCGGCGACGCTCCTCGGGGCCGTCCTCGACGCGAATGAGCCGGACGCCGTCGGGCAGCACCTCGGCCATCCGCGGCGGTACCGTCGTCACACCGCAGCCCGCGGCGACGAGTCGCAACTTGGTCAGCCAGTCTCGTGCGGTGTGGGCGACGCGCGGGCGGCCCGCCAGCCCCGGCCACACCCCCAGCAGGGCCTCGCCGCCGGTCGACGGGCTGGCGATCCAGTCGACGTCGGCGAGTTCGTCGACTCTCACCGAGAGTCGGCCCGCGAAGGGCCCTGCCGTCGGCGCGGCCAGCACCAGACCCGACTCGTCGATCACCTCGGTGACCAGTGCGGGCAGTTCGGCGTCGGGCGATCGGTAGGGCGCGCGCGAGGAGATCACCGCGAGGTCGACGGTGCCGGCCCGCAACGCCCGCACCAGCGCCGGGGTGGTGCCGTCGCGGCTGGTGACGCGAATGTCGGGACGTCTCTCGCGCAGGGCTCGCAGCGCGCGGGGCAGGATGAGCGCGCCCGCGCTGATGAACGCTCCCACCCGAATCAACCGGACGTCAGGCTCCGTACCCTCGAGTTCCCTGGTAGCCAAGGCGATCTCGTCGAGTACCACCCGCGCGTGCCGCAGCAGGGTGGCGCCGGCCGGCGTCAGGTGCACACCACCGCGGTGACGTTCGAAGAGCGTGGTACCCGCCTCTCGTTCGAGCGCGGCGATCTGTCGCGAGATCGCGGACTGGGTGTAGCCGAGTTCCGCGGCAGCCGCGGTGAAGCTGCCCCGTTCGGCGGTCGAGCGCAGCACGCGCAGGCCGGTCAGCGACGGTTCCATGCGTCAACGTCATACCACCCATGCTGGACCGTCGCACCCGGCATGGCATCGACGGCCCGGACGGTGCGGTTGTCTCTGGCGTGGAAGGGAGATCGATGATGAAGGCAGCCGTACTGGAGCAGTTCGGAAGGACACCGGAGGAGGCACTGTCCCTCAGGGAGGTTCCCGAGCCCGAGATGGGCACGGGTGAAGTGGTGGTGGAGGTACTGGCGACGTGCGTACCGCCCTATGCCGCCGAGGTGTTCAGCGGGGAGCGAAGGTACCCGCTGGAGCCACCGGTGATCTCGGGGGTGGGCGCCGTCGGGCGCGTGGTTCGGACCGGGCCCGACGCCACCCGGCTTCGGCCTGGGGACGTGGTGTGGTGCGACTCGACCGTCCGGTCCCGCGACGACGCGGTGACACCGGACATCACCCTTCAGGGCTGGAGTTCTGCAGGCCCCGGCGGGTTGGCGTTGTCGCGTTACTTTCATGACGGGCCGTTCGCCGAACGGATGCGGGTGCCGACCGAGAATGCCGTCGCACTCGGCGACGTCGACGAGGCCGACCTGCCGCGGTGGGCTGCGCTGGGGGTGCTGCTGGTGCCCTACGGCGGGCTGCTGGCCGCTGAGCTACAGGCCGGCGAGACGGTGGTGGTCAGTGGCGCGACGGGCAACTTCGGCAGCGCCGGCGTCGCGATCGCGCTCGCCATGGGCGCCGCCACGGTCGTGTGCCCCGGCCGAAACCGCGCGGTGTTGGCCGATCTGGTCACGCGCTTCGGCGACCGCGTACGCCCGGTCGAACTGACCGGGGACGGCGAGGTCGACCGGATCGCCATGCAGGCCGCCGCCGGCGCGCCCGTCGACGTCGTGCTCGACCTGCTGCCGCCGAGCGCGGGGGCCGCAGTGGCCCGGACGGCGGTGATGACGGTGCGCCCCTACGGCCGCGTCGTCCTGATGGGCGGCGTCGGCATGTTGGGCGGCGAGGACCTCGCCCTGCCCTACCCGTGGCTGATGCGGAACTCGGTGACCCTGAGGGGCCAGTGGATGTACCCGCGCACGGCGAACGTCGGGCTGATCAACATGATTCGCAGCGGTGTGCTGGACCTCGCGCACGAACGCGTGACGGTGTTTCCCCTCACCCGGGCGAATGAGGCGGTGTGTTTCGCCGCGGCGCACGGCAATCCCTTCGATCGGACCGTACTGTGTCCTCGAACTGACCTCGGCGAGCAGGCGACTACCTGAGCCCGCGCTGAGAATCAGCTGATGTGTCTTCGTGCGTCGAGGTGAAATCGAAGGTGGGCGTTTGATCCCGTTTGGAGGCGGGAACAAGCTGCGCACCGTCCACGTTGTCGTGACGCCGGCACTGGACTCGAAAGGACGAAAATGGCCACTGATTACGACGCACCACGCCAGAAGGAAACCGATGACGTCGCCGACGAATCGCTCGAGGCTCTGGCCGGACGTCGCAACGACGCCGCGACCGCCGTACTCGACGTCGACGACGGCGAGGAACTCGAGGACTTCGAACTCCCGGGTGCCGACCTCTCCGGTGAGGAATTCACCGTTCGGGTCGTGCCCAAGCAACGCGACGAGTTTACGTGTTCGAGTTGCTTCCTGGTCCAGCACAGCCATCGCCTGGCCCGTCAGGTCGGCGACCGGATGATCTGCGCAGACTGCGCCTGAGTTCGTTTCGCTAGACGCCGCGCTCGACGGGGAGCAATCCCCGGTCGACCGCGGCGACCAGCGCGGCGTGGTCGGCCTCCGTTTGGTCGGCGTACCGCCGCGCGAACGTGCACAGCGCCTTGTCCACCCGGCTGGAACCGCCCATGTACCCGGCGATCATCGACGCGCCGCTGGTGCGCGCGTGCCCCTTGGCGAGCAGTTGGCCCACCACCCCCGCGTAGTCGGTCAGCGCGGCGGAGTCCATTGCGTCCAACGGGATTCGGCCCTTCATGTTCCGGAATTGGCGCACGTAATACTGCAACCCGTCCATGGTGGTCCAGCCCAGCAGCGGATCGCTGACGGTCTGCAACGATTGTTGGTATTCGACGACGCGTTGCCCCTGATGCGCGTGCCACGCGGAGTCACCGTGGACGTGGCGGGCCAGCACCGATCGTCGGGCCTGCTTGAGTTGAAGGAACACTACGTCCGAGGACGAGGACCCCTCCAGCAGCGCCACGTAGGCGCGCAGGCCGACGCTGCCGACACCGACGACCTTGTGGGCGACGTCGACGAGGGTGTAACCGCCCAGCACGCGCCGCCAGTAGGACGGGAGTGTGTCGAGGTAGGCGTCGAGCGCCTCGGCGAGCAACTCGGCTTCCCGGGCCGCGGGCCGCGTGATCAGCGGTGGCTCTTCGACGATGCGGCGCTGGCCCTCGACCTCGTGGGTGAACCGGGGCAGGGCTCGGTCACCGGTGCGGTGCCGCGCCCGCTCGGCTGAGCGAGCCACCTGTTCCTGGAGCGGTCCGTTGGTCTGGGCCGCCAACCGGTCCACGTCGAGGCGTTCGAACGACCGGGTGAACAGCGGCAGGTCGGCCAGCCGGCGTAGCTCGTGGCGATAGGCCGCGACGCAGGACCGCACCGAGGCGCCACAGTGCTCCTCCGAGGTGCCGTTGTGGCGGCCGGCGACCCAGATGCTCGCGACGAGCCGGCGCAGATCCCATTCCCAACCGCCCGGATGCGCTTCGTCGAAGTCGTTGAGGTCGATGACGAGGTCGCGTTCCGGGGAGGCGTAGAAACCGAAGTTCCCCAGGTGTGAGTCGCCACACACGACCGGCATGATGCCGGTCGAGGGCAACCGCGCGACGTCGTCGGCCATCACCACCGCGGTGCCACGCAGGAATCCGTAGGGCGAGGCCACCATGCGGCCCACCCGGATCGGGATCAGCCGGTCGACCCGGCCGCGGTGACTCTCGTTGATCAGGTCGACGGGGTTGGGCCGGTCCGGCGGCGCGGTCCAGTCGGCCAGCGAGCGGCGGGGCACCTGCTTGCGCAGGCTCTTGCCGAGGGCGTAGCGCTCGGCCCTACTCACCGGCTGCTGGCGCAACGACCGGTAGGTGGCACCGTCCGCCTGCGCCAGGACGGTGTGTCCGCTGGTCGCTCCCCCGCCGTCCATTGGGTGCGATCGTACGACCCGCGTGCACCGCCGGTGGCGAGATGCCGCAGCCGCCGACCCGTAGGCTCGGTCCGGCCATGGACGACGACGTGTTGACACTCCCCAGCGGACCGGTCCGGGTCCGCCGCGACGGCAGGATGATTCGCGCGACCGGGCTGCGGTACGCCACGGCGCGCCGGTTCCACCCGTGCGAGCCCCTGCCCGCCTCCGACGGCGTCGTCGATGCCACCACCCGCGGTCCGGCGTGCCCTCAGCTGCCGTCGCGCCTGGCGTTCGTGGTGGGCACGCCGCCCGACGTCCTGGCCCAGGACGAGGACTGCCTGGTGCTCGACGTCGTCGCGCCGCCGGCCGGCGACACCCCGAAGCCGGTGATGGTGTTCTTCCACGGCGGCGCCTACGTCACGGGCAGCGGCCAGTCACCCATCCACGACCTGACGGCGATGGCCGAGGAGGGCGACGTCGTCACGGTCACCGTGAACTATCGCCTCGGGGTCTTCGGCTACCTCGCCGTCGACGGCGTGTCGCCGGCCAATCTGGGCCTGCTCGACCAGATCGCGGCGCTGCGCTGGGTGAAGGACAACGTCAGCGGTTTCGGAGGCGACCCGGAGAACGTGACCATCTTCGGTCAGTCCGCGGGCGCGGATTCGGTGTCCTACCTGATGATCGCCGACGGCACCGACGGCCTGTTCCGGCGGGTCATCCTCCAGAGTGCGCCACTGGGCATCCAGCGTGGCCGAGCGGAGATGAGCGCGGCGATGAGCGCGGCCGCCCGCTCCGCGCTCGGACCGGATCCGCACGCAATGGACGCCCGGGACCTGCTGATCGCCCAGGGCAGGATCGCCGCGGCGGCCGGCCGGTTCGGCGCCCAGGCGCAGATGCCCTTCGGCCCTCAGACCGGGCACCACCCGCTGCCGCCGGAGGATCGGGTGGCCGAGCGTCGCCGCGAGGTGGCCGCGAGGATGCCGATGATGATCGGCACGACGTCTGACGACGCGCGGCCGTTCGTGATGCTCAACCCTCGCTTCGCCTCGCTTCTCGGCGCCCCCGTGGTGGGGTCGACGGTGCGACGGATGCTCGGCGCCGTGGCCACCAAACGGCTGTTCGCGGGACCCTCGGCTGCCCTGGCCACCCAGCATCGGCGCGACGGCGGCCACGCCACCACCTATGTCTTCGGGTGGCGTCCGGCGGGCAGTCCCCTCGGCGCCTGCCACTGCCTCGAACTTCCGTTCCTGATGGGCACGTGGGGCGCACCCCCCATGCTCGGGGCCGATCCGGACCGAGCGCTGGCGCAGTGGGGACCGCCGATGCGTCGACTGTGGTGGGAGTTCGCCCGAGGCGGGCGCGACACCGTCGACGAGCACCTCCGGCTGCCGTTGCGCTGACCGAAGGTGCCGGCCGTCGGCTAGGCCAGGGTGGGGGCCAAGGCCCCGTCCCACTTCGCCTCGTGGCTTGGCAGCCGCAGCAACAGCCGCGCTCCACCGAGTGGGCTGACGTCCAGTTGGGCTGAGCCACCGTGCAATTCGGCCTGCTGAGCCACCAGCGCCAGCCCCAGTCCGGAGCCCGACCGCGACGCGGTGGTGCCGCGGGCGAAGCGTTCGAACACCGTGACCCGTTCCTCCTCGGGCACACCGGCCCCGTCGTCGTCGACGGCGATCTCGACACCGGCGACCGAGCTGACCACGCTGAGCCGGATCTCCGTGGCGTCCCCGTGTTTGACGGCGTTGGCGATCGCGTTGTCGATCACCAGGCGCAGGCCGGCGGGCAGTCCCACGATCAGCTTCGACGGTGACGGCACCAGGGTGACCCGCACTCGCGGATACACCCGCTGAGCGTCGTGCGCGGCGCGGTCGAGCATCTCGGTGACGTCGAAGGAGACGAAGTCGTCGGCCGTGGTCAGCTCGCCCTGGGCGAGTCGCTCCAGGGCGGTCAGCGTCGCCTCGATCCTGCCCTGGGTGCGCACCACGTCGTTGATGACCTCGTCACGCTGTTCCTGAGCCAGGTCCAGGGTGGAGAGCACCTCGAGATTGGTGCGCATCGCGGTCAGCGGGGTGCGCAGCTCGTGGGAGGCGACGGCGGCGAAGTCGCGCGCGGACTCCAGCGCGGCCTTGGTGCGCTGCTGCTCGGTGCCGATGCGGGCGAGCATGCCCTCCACCGCCTCGGCGATCTCGACGGCCTCGCGCACGCCGCGCACCTGCACTTCGTCGGGCATCGACTGGGCGTTGATGGCCCGCGCCTGCTGGGCCAGCAGCCGGAACGGCACGATCATCAGCAGCGAGATCACCCAGCCGACCAGGACGGTGCCCACGATCACGCCGCTGCAAATCAGCAGAACGCGCAGGTGCAGTTCGTCGATGCGGTGCTGAGTCTCGGCCAGCGGAGCCCCGAGGGCGATCGTCCCGGGCCCTGCGGAGAAGGTGCGCACCCGGTAGGGCACCCCGTCGATCTCGGTGGTGGCGTAACCGTCGGGCAGCTCGGGCAGCACGACGTCGGGCGGCACCGACACGGTGAGGCCACCGATGCGGGCGGTGCGGACGACGTTGCCGTCCGGCTTGGGCTGGCGGGCGTCGGTGTTGGGCGAGTTGCTCAGAAGGTTGCTGACGTCGCCGAGGCTGCTCACCGAGTCGAGCCGCCGGTCGAGCTGGCTGTACTGGTCGTCGGTCACGCCCACCCAGACCCAGGTGCCGAGCACGATCACCAGGACGATGACTGCCAGCGCGGCGACCACGACGATCGCCCGCAAGGACAACACCCTGGTGAGCGGCCGCAGGACTCCGTAGACGCGGTCGTTGAGTTCCACTAGCGAAGCCGCACGCCGAACCCGGCGGTGGCACCGGGCGGGGGATCCTCGATCGACACGTGCACCAGGTTACTGACCCGACCCCGTGGTGATCGTGATGGTCGTCCAGGCGCCGACGTGGATGCGGTCGCCGTCGGACAGGGGCGTCTCGACGTTCTCGGCCAGAAGCTCCTCGCCGCCGTTGAGGCTGGTGCCGTTGGTGGAACCAAGGTCGGTCACGGTGGGTCCGGTGTCGCGGATCCGCAACACCGCGTGCTGGGTGGACACGCCCCGGTCGGCCGGCTGCAACCCGAGGTCGATCTCGGGGGTGACGCCGTGGTCGCGGTTGTGCCGTCCGATCAGGGCGGTGTCGCCCTGCAGGGTGATGCGCCGTTCGGGGAAGAACTGCGGGTAGTCGACGGTGTCGGGCCCGCCGCGGGCCACCACGCGGTCGTAGAACTCGCGGTCGGCCCGCACGACGGCGGTCCACGTCACGGGCGCCTGCACGGGCGTCGTGGGGGCGGGCAGCGCCGAGTCGTGACCGCACGTCTCGCAGAACCGCCCGTTGATCGACGCCCCGCAGGCGGGACACACCGTCGAGACGACGGGTGGTGGCGTGGTCGCCGCGGCCGTCGACGATCCCATCGGCGCGCCGCACACGTCGCAGTAGTCCTCGGCGGTCGAGGCGTGTCCCTCTGCACAGATCGGCATCAGGCGGGCTTCTCCTTCCGTACCCGGGCGGTCTTGGTCGACCGCGCGTCGAGCGCCATCTCGTCGGCGGCGGCCACCTCGCGCTTGAGGCGGGCCGTACCGGTCCGCTCGTCGACGTCAATGACCTTGCCGAGTTCGGCGACCTTGTCGTCGTTGCCCGACTCCACCGCCAACTCCATGGCGCGCTGCAGTTTGGCCGTCGCGGTCGCGACGTCACCGTCGCGGCGGGCAGCCAAGCCCTGCTGCACCGCGTCGGCCAATTCCGCCTGACCCGTGTAGTGCGCCACCCGGCGGTTGATCCGCGCCGACAAGGCGGTGTCCGCGGTCCAGAGCGCGTTGACCAGACCCTGGCCCAGAACCTGTTCTCCCGCAACGACGGTGACCCTGGCGGCCAACTTCTCCTTACCGGCCGCGGCCGGCTCGACGGCGACCTGGACGTGGTAGTCGCGATCCTCGGCTCCCCACGAACCCAGGGGGTACTCGCCGATCTGCGCGCTGACGTCCACGCGGCGAGCGGTCAGGTCCGCCACGGTCGGGGCGACCTGTTTGACGAACTCCACGGTGGCACCCGCGGGCGTCCACACCCGCAGGGTCAGGTCGGGAATCGACTTGCCCATCGACGTGCGCATCATCGCCGCGAAGTCCTCGGCGAGGTCGTCGGCGTCGGCCACGATGTCGACGGTGCCCATCAACGCCGAGGAGATCGACCGCAATTCGTCCACGCGCCAGGCGGTTCCGACGCCGCGGCAGTCGCAGGTGAACTTCCCGACGCTGAGTGCGATCTCCTGCTGCAGTTGTTCGGGCGTCTCGTGTTCGTCTTTGCCGTCGGTCAGCAGGATGGCGTGGGTCATCATCGACGAAGCGCCTGGGAACCGACCGACGACGTCTCGGACGAAGGCCAGCCAGGTGCCCATCGCGGTGCCGCCGTAGGGAATCAGGCCGTTGACCGCCCGGGCCGCCTCGGCCTTGGTCGCCGCACTCGCCCGGACCGGCATGCCGTCGGGCGGGTAGATGGCCTCGGCGGAGGCGGTTCCGCAGACGACGACGAAGTGCGTCCCGTCGCTGAGTTCGTCGACGGCGGCCACGGTCGCCTGCTTGGCGCCGTCGAACTTGCCGGCGGGTTTGAGCATCGAGGTGGAGCAGTCGACGATGATCGCCTCGATCCGTTCGGCCGGGGTCGCGGCCACGGCGACGTCACTGCCGACGGTGATGCTGACGATGGCGTCGACGGTGCCGGACCCCTCCGGCAGGTAGGGGTTGTGGTCGACGTCCACGGAGAACCCCGAGTTACCTTGCTGCTCAACCGAACTCATGTAGCTCCTCCGATCGGAATCAACGCGACGGTGATGTTGTCGTTGCCACCGGCCGCCAGGGCGAACTCGGTGAGTGCGCGTGCGGCGGAGACGGGGTCGGTTCCCGAGCAGAACCGGGCGAGGTCGGCGGCGTCGGGCAGATAGTTCCACAGCCCGTCCGAACACAGCAGCAGCGATCCCGGCCCGGTCACGGTGAGCGTCGTGACATGGGAGTCCGCCCAGGGCTGCGCCTCGGAGTCGGCGCCCAACCATCGGGTGATGGTGTGCGCGCCCCGCTGGACGGCCTCCGATTCGGCCGCCGCCCCGGCCGTCATCAGCTCCTGGGCCACCGAGTCGTCGACCGTCAACTGCCGCGGCCGGCCGGGTGCTTCGGGAAGCCAGTACGCCCTGCTGTCGCCGACGTTTCCCACCGTGACCTCGACGGACCCTTCGACCGTCGAAGCGATCGCCGCGCCGGTGTAGGTGCACGACGGTGACTCGCCCTCGTCGACGCCCGCGGCGGCTGCCACCGCAGCCGCGGTGGCGGCGGCGAGTCCTGCGATCACCGCCGCGTGCGTGGTGCCGGCCTCGGCCAGCACGGCGAGCATGCCGTCGACGCCGGCGACCGTCGCGGCCGCCGACGCGAGCTGTGGCTCACCGGAGGTGGAGACGCCGTCGCAGACCACGACGGCGTGTGCCCGGGGCCGGCCGGGCACCCCGCTGACCGTGCCGGCCGCTGCGGCGTCCTCGTTGCGCGCGTGCAGCAGGCCGCGATCGGTGACGACGGCGATCGGGCTCACCTCGGCCTCGTCGCGATCGGGGGCGGCGCGGCGGTGGCCGCACCCCGTGCAGTAGCCGTCGGAGAACGTGTCGTTGCCGCAGTCGGCGCATGGTCCGTCGACGCAGACCGGCCGCGGGACGGCGACGCGCTCGACGGTCGGCTCGGGGACCTCCACCAGGGACCCACCGCAGCTCTCGCAGAACCGGTCCGACCCTGCGACCGGAGTCGAACAGGTCGGACATGACTCCGGGGCCGTGGTCATACCCGGGTCCTCGGCCTGATCGCGTTGGCCTTCTCGACCAACTCGATGCGTTGCCACACGCCCGATGACTCACGGGCCAGGTCGCGGTAGGAACGCTCCATTCCGGTGCGCAGTCCCGCAACGGTGAAGTCCGCCCCCAGCAGGCGCGGAACCGTCGTGTGGTTCCCGGCCTCCAGCCAGCCGAGGGCAGCGCCGAGCACCCGCAGCCGCAGCAACGCCCGCTTGGCGTTGGACTCCAGCGCCAGCGCCCCGGCCCGCCGGTCGGCGTCGACCAGGGTCGACTCGTCGAGGTTCTCCGCGGTCCGGCCCTCGAGCAGGATCTCGACGGCGGCGGCACCGGCGTCGGTGAAGTGCGAGGAAGCGGCCGGGATCTGGTCGAGGGCCGCGACGGCACCGGCGCGATCCCCGAACCGCTCGCGTTGGCGGGCCAGGCCGAAGGCGGCGCTGACGTAACCGCGGTCGGTATGCCACACCATCTCGTAGTAATGCCGGGCGTCCTCGAGCTGCCCGCGCAGTTCGGCGGTGGCCGCGAGCGCCAGTTTGGGTGCGAGCTCCCCGGGCAAGGTGGCCAGGACGGTGTCGAAGTCGGCTGCGGCCTGGTCGAATTCGTCCTCGAGAAGCGCGGCTTGCCCGCGGTACCAGGACAACCGCCAGTCCCCGTCGATCACCGCATCCAGTTCGGCCAGTCGAGCCCTGGCCTTGTCCGCGGCGCCGAGCTCCAACGACGCGCGCACCAGCCGCAGAGGAATCTCGACCGACGTGCTCGCCGCCTGGTTGGTACCGCTCCGGGCGAGTTCCAGGGCAGTCTCGAGCCGGGCGGGCGTGGTGCCGCTGGTGGTCGCCAGCAGTGCGGCACCGGAATCGGTCGGGTCGACGACGGGGACGGGCAACGCCGCGATGACCCGGGCCGCCTTCACCGACGCGTCCCGCCCGGCGCCGTACACCTCGCGCTGAGGACTGAAGTAGCTCGACTGTCGCGGCTGCGCGGTTCCGGTGTCCGTGGCGGCGATTTCGTGCAGGACGCCGGTGAGCTGGTCGGCCATCTCCTCGATCGAGGAGAACCGTCGCAGGGGGTCGACGTCGGTGGCGCGCAGGATGACGCGGTACAGCGACTCGTGGGTGGCGAGCACCGAGACCGTGTCGGGCCCGGGCAACTCGTCGACGAAACGGCCGCGCTCCTGCGGTACGTCCATCACCAGCACGGCCAGGGTGCGGCCTACGGTGTAGACGTCACTGGCCACGGTGGGCCCGGTCTGGGCGATCTCGGGTGCCTGATATCCGGCGGTGCCGAAGATGGCGCTGTCCTCGTCGTCCATCGCGATGACCGCGCCGAGGTCGATCAGCTTGAGCTGCTCGTCGGTCTGCATCACGTTGTCGGGCTTGAAGTCGCAGTAGGCCAGGCCCTGGGCGTGCAGGTAGGCGATCGCCGGCGCGATCTCGACGAGGTAGGCCACGGCCTGGTCGGGCGGCAGCGGTCCGTTGCGGGCCTTGCGAATCTGCTTGAGCGACGTACCGCCCACGTACTCCATCACGATGTAGCCGACCGGGGCCGTCGCGCCCGGAGCGAGGTGTTCGACGAAGTTGTAGATCCGGACGATGTTGGGGTGCTCGACCTCCGAGAGTGTCAGGACCTCGGCCGCCGCCGCGGCCATCGCATCGGCGTCGGTGGAGTTGATCAGACCCTTGAGGACCACCCACCGGTTGTGCACGTTGCGGTCGACGGCGAGGTAGATCCAGCCGAGTCCACCGTGGGCGATCGCCCCCTGCACCTCGTATTGCCCACCGACCACGTCGCCGCGAGAAAGCTTGGGCACGAACGAGTATCGGGTACCGCACTGGGTGCAGAATCCCTCCACCCGGCCCGGTTGGCCGTCGGCGCCACGGCCCACGGGCTTGCCGCAGTCGGTGTTGCCGCAGAACCGGCTGCCCTCGGGCACCCGAGGGTCGGTCAGGATGGCGGCCGCGGGGTCGCCCCTGGGGATCCTCGGGATGGACACCACGCCGGCGCCGAGGCGGCCGCGGGTGCTCGAGGACCGGGCCGATCCGGTTCGCGCCGTGCTCTTCGAGCGTGCGGTGGGCCGGCTCGCCGAGGTGGGCCGGCTCGCCGAGGTGGGCCGGCTCGCCGAGGTGGGGGTCGCCCCCGGTGCCGGCGGGGCGGTGCCGCAGACGTCGCAGTAGCCGTCGACGACGGTTCCGGTGCAACCCGCTTCGGCACACGTCATCTCGCGCTCCCCTGCTTCTCGACGAGCAACTCCTGATAGTCCGTGACCGCGCGGGTGACGGCGCGGAGGTCGCATGGTTGCCTGTGCAGCAATCCGGAGGCGATCCGACTGCACGCCAACAGGTCTCGATCCTCTCCGAGATCCAGCCTGGCAGCCTTGGCCTGGTAGGCCGTCAGCCGGCCCTTCAATTCGATGCGCCGGTCCAGCAGACCCTGGGCCAGCTCCTCGTCCTCGGCGGCGACCTCTAGCGCACTGGCGATCCGCTGCCGAATCGACCGTAGCGCAGCGGGATCCGGTGAGGTGATCGCGTCCAGTTCGGCTCGCAGGGCCGGTTCGACGTCGGCGTGGACCGGCAGCGGACCGGAGACCACGTCGCGCTCTGCCTGGGCACGCACGCGCGCCAGCCGGTCGACCCCGATCCGCAGCGCGTCGAGCTTGGCGGCCGTCTCCCCCAGCGCGACCGGCCAGTTCGCTCGCAGCACCGCCAATTCGGCGAGTTCGCCGGAGCGCCGCTCGACCTCGGCGGCGATCACCCGAATCCGCGCCTCGACGTCCTGGGCGGTCAGCGACAGCGGATCGGTCGCCGACACCGCGAGCAGGTCGCCGACCTCGTCGGGGAAGTTGGCACCGGCCGCGTCGAGGCGCTTCTGCAGCGGTGCGAGCCGCTCGACGATCAGCGAGTTGACGGCATCCACGTCGTCGAGGAAGTCCACGACGTCGGGGTACGCGTCGCGCAGGTGGGCGGCCATGTCGGCCAACCCGACGCAGCCCACCGTCTCCCCCGGGCCGGTGATCACGCGTTGCGCCAACGGGATTCGCTCTCGGGACACCTCAAGCGGGCGGTCGCGCAACCACCTGGTCAGCTCGCGGCGGTCGTCCTCGTCGAGTTTGGACCGTCGACCCCTCAGCGCCGTGGCGGACTCCAGGATCGAGGTCATCCGGGCGACGTCCTGCCAGAGCCCCTCGAGGGACTTCTCCACCTCGGTCCACCGCCGCGCGGTCGTGCCGGTCGGCGGATAGCGGCGCACGTGCCGAAGGCCGGGATGGTCGTCGAGTTCCAGCAGCGTCGCCGAGGCGGCGCTCACCTCGTCGGTGCGCGCGCGGAGTTCGCGGTCGATCTCCTCGGTGCTCAGCATCGCATCAATCCTGATAGCGCGCGGCCGGCGGCCCCGGTGAGGGCGCGACGCCCGCCAAGTTGGCCTGATAGAGGCGCTCCCACGTGCCGTCCTCGCGCATTCGGGCCAGCGCGCCGTTGACGAACCGGACCAGGTCCTGGTTCTCCAGCTTGACCCCCACGCCGTAGGGTTCGTCGCCGATGCTGCCTCCCACCAGTTCGAGGTTGCCGCGGTCCTGGGCCAGTAGTCCCGACAGCACGACGTCGTCGGTGCTGATCGCGTCCACCTGCCCCTGTTGCACCATGACGAGGCAGTCGGTCCACTGCCCCACCCCGTAGAGGGTCGGCCGGGGGTTCAGCCCGTATAGCGTCGTCAGTGACGTCGTGCCCTTCACCGCGCACACGCGCTTACCGGAAAGGTCTGCTGCACTGCGTATTCCGGAGTCCTTGGTGGCCAGTATGCGTTGGGTGGCGACGTAGTAGGGCGTGGAGAACGCCACCTTCTTCTTGCGATCGCACGTGATCGAGTAGGTACGGACGACGAGGTCCACCTGGCCGTCCTGCAACGCCGACTCCCGTTGCGCGGCGGTGACCACCCGAAGGTCGACCCGATTGGGATCACCGAAGATGCTGCGGGCCAACTCGCGAGCCAAGTCGACGTCGAAGCCCTCGAGCTGCCCGGTGGCGGGATTACGCGACCCGAACAGGTTGGTGGACTGGTCCACGCCGACCACCAGACGTCCCCGCGCGAAGATGTCGGCCATCGTCGACCCGGGCGGCATCGCGCCGGGTGCGGGCTGCGGCCCGGGCCGAAGGCTGGCGTCCCGGTCGCAATCCGCGGCCGTCGACGCCGGCGCGGTCGTGATCTCCTCGGCGCCCCCGGGCATCGCGTCGACGGGCGTGACGGTGACCGCCGACGGCGACTCGGGCCCCCCACACCCGGCGATGAGGGTGAGGACGACCAGCGCTGCGGCGAGACGGGCTTTCACAGGAACTCCTTGAGCCGCGGCCACAGACCGGCGACGGCGGCCGCCGCCGCGATCACCATCAGCACCAGGGTGCCGGTGGGACTCCACGACAGGCTGGTCCGCGCCCCGGAGACGTCGTCGCGCAGGGTGGTGCGGGTTTGCTCGATGAGGTCGTTCAGCCTCTCCTCGACGGCCGCGAACTGCGCCGCCGACGCGGCCGGATCCGGTCCGATGGCCTGAGTCAGCGCGCCGGGATAGTCACCGCCCTGGTAGAGGTCGACCTGCCTGCCGTGGCTGGCGGCCCACGCGGCGACGCGGTCCGCCGCGACGGTTTCTCCGTCGAGCAGCGCGGTCAACCGACCGATGCGGTCGCCGAAGGACTTCTCTCCCGCGGTGATGTCGCCGCGGGAGATGAGTTGCAGGGTCTCGTCGGTGCGGGCCTTCTGCGCCAGGACGCGAGCGTCGGCGAGCGCCTCGAAGCGTGCCGTGCCGTCGCGGCGACTCAGCTCGACGTCGTGCGCGGCGAACGCGTTGGCCACGACGATCCACCCGATCACCAGGGCCACCACGACCGCCGTGGCGACCAGACCCCGGTTGAACTGTCGGTTCGTCCGCGTGGCGAGGATGAGCGAGCCGGCGATCACCAGCACCAGCACCAGGACCAGCAGGGCGAGGCCGACCACCGGAAGCGTCGCCACGGCGCGCTGGTCGTCGTCGACGGCAGCCATGGCCCCGGTGTAGATCCGCTCTGCGCTGGGCAGCATCGAGGTCTGCATCGACGAGGACGCCTCCCGGAAGTAGGCGGCGCCGACCGCGAAGCCCTGCCGGTTGTTGGCCCGCGCCGCTTCGACCTGACCGGTGTAGGCGGCCAGCTCGGCCGAGATCTGGGCCAGCGCGGTGCGCGTCCCTTGGTCGCCGGCGCCCAGCGTGGCGTCGGTCAGCGCCTCGGCGGCGTCGGCGAGGGCCTGCTGATAGCGCGCCCGCATGGGTGCGGTCTCGAGGCCGCCCGAGAGGTACTCGGTCGCCGCGGCGGCATCGGCGGCCGAGAGCGCCGCGTACAGCTTCTGCGCGTCGTAGGCGAACGGTTCGGAATGGTCGAGCACCGCGGTGCTGGTGGCGATGCGACTGTCGAGCTGCCCACCGACGACGACGCCTGCGATCACGCAGGACGCCGCGACGGCCACCGCCACCAGACTGATCACGCCGGGGGTGGTCCGGGCGAAGCGCCGCAACCACCCCGCGGACGGCGTCGCGTCCGGCGTGGTCTGCGGGACCTGCGTCGCGGTCATGGCCTTCACCCCCAGCCGCGATCGTAGCCGCAGGCGGTCAACGGGTCGGGGGTAGAACGATATTCGCCAACCGGTGCGTCGATATCGACGCCGCCGTCAACGCGAGTCAGCCGAAGTGCGCCTTGGTGATCTGGGCGTGCACGCCGGCGGTCTTGTCGACGACCTGGCTGACGGAGAAGTTCGCCGCGGCCGACAGGTAGGCATACGCGGTCGGGCGATCCATGCCGCGGTCGTCCTGGAGGAAGTTCAACGCGTTGACCACGGCACGTCGCATCGCGACGTTCAGGTCGTTGCCCTGACCATTGGCCGCGCCGTCGGGGTCGGACAGCCCGATCGGGATCCAGACGTCGGCGTTCTCGGCGAACGGGTAGGCGTAGGCGACCGACGGTGCGTCACCACTGCCCTTCTTGCAGACCGTCAAGCGAAAGGTTCCGCGCAGGGCTCCCTCCATCGCGGTGAGGGCGACTTCGCCCCCCCGCTGTTCACCCTGCTCAACTCGGGCTCCCTGGGGGCGGCGGTCGCCGCGCACGCCGGCCTGGCCGCATTGGAGGCGGTGTTCGTGTCGGCGTCCCTGGCGGCCGGAGCCGAGTTGTTCCCGACGCGGGTGCGCTCCACGGGATATTCGATCGGCTACAACGTCTCGGTGGCGTTGTTCGGCGGTACCGCACCGTATGTGGCGACGTGGCTGACGGATCGGACCGGCAACGCGGTCGCGCCCGCCTACTACGTGATCGTGGCTGCGGTGGTGACCCTGGCGACGGTGTTCACGATGCGCGAGACGGCGAACCGAGCCCTAGCCGGCGGGGTCGAGCACCCAGGTCCCTCGGTAGAGCACGCCAACCACCCGCAGTCCTGAATCAAGCACTGCCACGTCGGCTTTCGCCCCGGGCGTCAGTCCGTCGGCCGGCAGCCCCAGTGCGCGAGCGGGATTGAGCGACGCCTGCCGCACCGCCAGTTCCAGAGCCTCGCCGCGGGGCAGTCCGCAGTGTTCGACGGCGAACCGGAACACCACGTCCATCGTCGCCGTGCTCCCGGCGACCGTGTCGGTGCCGGCCACCGTGGCGACTCCGTTCGCGACGTCCACGGCCAGCGGCCCCAGGTGGTAGCGGCCATCCGCCATCCCGGTCGCCGCCATCGCGTCGGTCACCAGCGACACCCGGTCGGTCCCGACGCTGCGCGTGACGTGACGGTAGATCGCCGAGGCGAGGTGCACGCCGTCGGCGATGACCTCGACGGTCACCCGCGGATCCTCCAGAAGCGCGACGACGGGCCCGGGTTCGCGCCGGTCGACGGGGCGCATCGCGTTGAACAGGTGCGTACCCACGGTCGCGCCCGCGTCGACCGCGGCCAGCGTCTGGTCGTACGTCGCCTCGGTGTGTCCGACCGCGACGACCACCCCGGCCGCCACCAGTTGCCGGATCGCCGCGAGCGCGCCGTCACGCTCCGGAGCGATGGTCACCATGCGGATCGTCCCGCCACCCGCCGCCAGCACCCGGTCGATCTCACCGGGATGTGGATCGCGCATCAGGTCGGGCTGATGTGCGCCACACCGCCTGGTGGACAGCCACGGCCCCTCCAGGTGGATGCCGTCGATCAGGCCGGCGCGGACGTCATCGGCCAAACCCGTTACCTGCCGGAGTAATTCGACCGGTCCGGCGGTGACGAGGGAGGCGACCAGGGCGGTGGTGCCGTGCCGGCGATGCAGGTCGACGGCGGCCGCCGTCTCCTGGTGGGTGGCGGAGGTGAAGTTGGCTCCCCCGCCGCCGTGCACGTGGGCGTCGACGAAGCCGGGAACGAGGGTAACCGCCCCCAGGTCGCGGTCCGGGGGGCGGGCGGGCGCCCCTTCGCCGACGCCGGTGACGGCGCCGTCACCGATCTCGATCCACCCGGGCCGCAGCGATTCTCGGCCGGTGAGCACGGTGTCGGCGGCGATCAGCACTCAGATTCCCTGCCAGGCCGGCTTCGACCGATAGGTCTCGCGGTAGTAGTCGACGAGCTGGAGCCGACGGGCGGCGGCGTCGTCGAGCAGCACCGTGACGTGCGGATGGTGCTGCAGGACGGTCGCCGGCCACATCGCGCTGACGGCACCTTCGACGAGGTGGTGCACCGCCTCGGCCTTGCTGCGACCCGTGGCCACCAGGATCAGGTGCCGGGCCTCCATGATGGTTCCGAGCCCCTGGGTCAGACAGTGCGTGGGCACCGCGTCGACGTCGCCGCCGAAGAAGCGCGCGTTGTCGACGCGCGTCTGGCGGGTCAGGGTCTTGATGCGGGTCCGGGACGCGAGTGAGGAACCCGGTTCGTTGAAGGCGATGTGGCCGTCGGTGCCGATCCCGAGGATCTGCAGGTCCACCCCGCCGGCCTCGCGGATGGCGGTCTCGTATGCCGCGCAGGCGGCCGGGATGTCACTCGCCTCGCCCTCGGGGCTCTGCACGGCACCGGGGGCGAAGTCGACCCGTGAGGTGAACACCTCGTCGATGACGGTCCGGTACCGCTCCGGATGGTCGGCGGGCAGGCCGACGTATTCGTCGAGGGTGAATCCGCGGGCGTGTTCGAACGACACCAGTCCCGCGTCACAGCGCGCTGCCAGTTCGTCGTAGATCGCCAGGGGGGACGATCCGGTGGCCAGCCCCAGGACCGCGTCGGGCTTGCGGGTCAGAAGGGCGCCGATCGCGTCGGCGGCGACGGCGCCGATCTCCTTGGCGCCGCGGCAGATGACGACTTCCATCTACTTGTTCGCAGTGAAAAGGTGTGCGCCACTGGGGATGTCCGCGCCCTCGAGGACCGATTCCGCGGGCCGGACGTTGTCCGCCTCACGTTCGTCCATGACGACGACGGGCACGATCGGGTTGAGGCCCTTGGCGACCACGGCCGCGACGTCATAGGTGATGACGAGTTGGCCGGCGGTGACGACGTCTCCCTCGCCGACGTGCGCGGTGAAGCCCTCGCCGTTCAGCGTGACGGTGTCCAGCCCGAGGTGGACCAAGACCCCGACGCCGTCCGGGGTCAGGACGACGAAGGCGTGCGGCAGAAGCTTGAGGAGCTTGCCGCCGACGGGCGCGATCGCCTCGGTGACCCGATGCGGCGGATCGACGGCGGCGCCGTAGCCGACCATGCCCTGGGAGAAGACCGGATCGGGCACGTCGTGCAGCGGAACGGCGCGCCCGGCGACCGGCGCGAGGACGTGTGTGGTGGTCATCTACTCAACAATACGAGTACCCCGGCAACTGGGTCTCGTGATCCCGGCTTCTCGTCTAGGCTTCTCCCGCAGCCGAGGCGGCGGCCGACCCGTGCCGCAGAGGAGAGCGATCGACGATGACTGACACCACCAAACCCGCAGGAGCACAGCGTAAGTCGGGCATGCGAATCCCCGGCTTCGCGCAACTTCAGCGACTCGGCAAGAGCTTGATGCTGCCGATCGCGGTCCTACCCGCAGCGGGAATCCTGCTGCGCCTGGGTCAGGACGACCTGCTGGGCAGCATCAAGGCGCCGGTCATCGGACCGTTCTTCCAGGCGATGACCGCAGCCGGGGACGCGATCTTCAGCAACCTTCCGCTGCTGTTCGCCGTCGGTGTCGCAATCGGTTTCGCCAAGAAGGCGGACGGGTCCACCGCGCTGGCCGCCGTCGTCGGATACCTGGTGGTGCAGGCCGTCTTCAAGACGATGTCGCCGGTGGTCCTGGCCGGGGAGGTCGACAAGGCCGGCGAGCAGGCGCAGATCAACTACAGCGTGTTCGCCGGAATCCTGGTCGGCCTGCTCACCGCGTACCTGTTCGACAAGTATCACACGATCCAATTGCCTTCGTATCTCGGCTTCTTCGGCGGTCGGCGGTTCGTCCCCATCGTGGTGTCGCTGGCCTGCCTGTTCCTCGCGTTCGCGATGAGTTACTGCTACCCCCTCTTCGACGCAGGCCTGACCGGTCTCGGCAAGTTCATCGGCGGCTCGGGCGCCATCGGCGCCTTCATCTACGGCTTTGCCAACCGCATGTTGATTCCGCTCGGCCTGCACCACATCGTCAACTCGTTCGTGTGGTTCATCTACGGCGACTACCAGGCTCCCGACGGCAAGGTGGTCACCGGCGAGTTGACCCGCTTCGCGGCGGGTGACCCCTCCGCGGGCCTGCTCACCTCCGGCTTCTACCCGATCCTCATGTTCGGACTGCCCGCGGCGGCGCTGGCGATGATCCACGTGGCCAACAAGAAGCAGCGCAAGGTCGCGGTCGGCATCCTCTCGGCGGCGGCGCTGACCGCCTTCCTGACGGGGGTGACCGAACCGCTGGAGTTCGCATTCATGTTCGTCGCCTTCCCGCTGTACGTCGTGCACGCGGTGCTGACGGGCTTGTCCCTGGCCATTGCCTACCTACTCGACATCCACCTGGGCTTCTCGTTCTCCGCAGGCTTGATCGACCTGTTGCTCTACGGCACGGCGCCCGCGGCGAAGAACATCCCGTTGCTGATCGGCATGGGCGTGGTCTTCTTCGTCGTCTACTACCTGCTGTTCCGCTTCGCGATCGTGAAGTGGAACATGCGCACTCCCGGTCGGGAGCCCGAGAGCGAGTTCGAGGCCGAGGAACGCGCCAACCTGGGCGAGGGAGAGGTCGCCGCCACCGCGGTGGCCGCGGGCGGGACGGGTACCGCGACCGACACCGTCGTGGCGCCGGCACCCGTGGCCCAGGACAGCACCGCCGAGCAACTCATCGCCGCGTTCGGCGGTCGGGACAACCTCGTCAACGTGGACGCCTGCATCACGCGTCTGCGCATGGAGGTCACCGACCCGTCGAAGGTCGACCAGGCCCGGTTGAAGACCCTCGGTGCGGCCGGCGTCATCGAGGTGGGCAACAACGTCCAGGCCGTCTTCGGCACGCAGGCCGAGGCGTTGAAGAACGACATCAAGGACGTTCTCTAGCCGGTCTGCGCCTGGTCCTTCGGCAGGACGAGGGCTGCGACACCGGCCGCGACGACGGCCAGACCCAGGATGGTGCCGGCCACGGCCGACCAGCCGTACCGGTCGAAGGCCACGCCGCCGAACCACCCGATGACACTGGACCCGCCGTAGTAGAAGAGGTTGTAGAGCGACGACGCCTGCGCCTTGCCGACCGGAGCGGACTGGCCCGTCCACCCGGAGGCGATCGAGTGCGCGCCGAAGAAACCGGCGGTTGCCACGACCAGACCGCCGAGCACCACGAACACGTTGTCGCTGAGCGTGATCGCCACGCCGGTGACCATGATGGCGATGGAGACCAGCAGTACCCGCTTGCGGCCGAATCGCGTGGCCTCGGCACCGGCGCGCGAGGACGCCCAGGTGCCGGCCAGATAGGCCAGGAACACCAGGCTGACCAGGAAGGAAGGCAGGAAGAACGGTGCGCCGGTCAAACGGAAGCCCAGGAAGTTGTACAGCGCGACGAAGCCACCCATCAGCAGGAAGCCCTGCGCGAACAGTGCGAGCTGCCGCGGCGTGCGCAGGTTGGCGGCCAACCGGTGGGCGAGCGTGCCCTCGGGCCCGGCTCCCCGGCGGGGGACGAAGCCCCGCGGCACGGGGGCGAGCTTGACGAATGCCAGTGCGGCGCAACCGCACAGCGCGGCCACGGTGAACACGCCCCCGCGCCAGCCGGCGAATTCGGCGACGGGACTGGCCACCAACCGGCCCAGCAGACCGCCGATGGTGGTGCCCGCCACGAAGGTGCCCGCGGCCCGTGCCGCGTGCGCGGGATCGATCTCCTCGGTCAGGTAGGCCACGGCGATGGCGGGCACCCCGCCGACGAACAGACCCTCGAGGAAGCGCCCCGCCAGCAGGACGTCGTAGGTGGGCGCGAAAGGAACCAGGAGTCCGACGGTGGTGGCGGCGCCGACCGAGATCGTCATGGCCTTGACCCGCCCGATGCGGTCGGCCAGCGTCGACCAGGGGATGACCCCGACGGCCAAGCCGACCGTCGACGCCGAGATGGTCAGCGCCGCGTCGGCCGCACCGATGTGCAGACCAGCCGCGATGAGCGGCAGCACCGCCTGCGGTGAGTAGAGCTGGGCGAAGGTGGCGACCCCGGCGCAGAACAGCGCGGCGAGCAGTCGTCCGTACTCGGCCGAACCGCGGCTGTGTCCGACCCATCGGGGCGCGGTGGTGGTGTGATCGATGGACACCCGATCCACGCTAGGAAACCCGGTCTGATGTGTCCAATGCATGAGGTTCGTGATGTCGATACGTCGGACGCATCATCGGTCGTCAGAGCCGGCGCGCCTCCGTCAGGAGTCGGAGAGAAATCGCGCGAAGCGTTCGGCCGGTGGGGCCAGCGGACGGTCCCGCTGCCACACCAGTCCCACCTCGCGCTTGGCGCCCCGGTTGGTCAGCGCCACGTGGACGGTTCGGGTCTGGCCGGCGTCCTCGCGTGGGACGGGCACGACGGCGACGCCGAATCCGGCGGCGACGAGTCCCTCCATCGTGGGGATCTCGGTGGCCTCGAACACGATGTCCGGGGTCAGGCCCTCCTCGGCGCACAGTTCGTCGGTGACCTGTCGCAGCCCATACTGCTCGGCGAGCGCGACGAACGGTTCGTCAGCCGCCGCCGAGAGCCGGGTGCGAGTGCGGGTGGCCAAGCGGTGTCCCGGCGGAACGGCCAGGCACAGACGTTCGACGTAGAGTCCGCGCCACGCGACGCCCGGGCCGTCGGGCTTCGGGGCGGTGATCGCCAGGTCGGCCTGACCGGTGAGCACGCGCTCGGTGATCTCGTGGGCCGGGCCTTGGAACAGTTCGAAACCGATCCCGGGCGCGGCGTCGCGGAAGCGTCGAAGTTGTTCGGGCACATACCAGCTCGCCAGGGAGTGCAGGAAGGCCAGGCGCACCCGACCGCTGTCGGGGTCCAGCAGCGCAGAGATGCGGTCGCCGGCTGATTGCATCTCGGCGATGCTCCGCCGCGCGTGCTCGAGCATGATGCGGCCGTAGGCGTTGAGCCTCAGCCGCCGATTCACCCGGTCGAACAACGCCGTCCCCGCCTGCTCCTCGAGGCGAGCCAATGCACGTGAGAGAGTCGGCTGACTCACCCTCAGCTCGGCGGCCGCGACCGTGACGTGTTCGGTCTCGGCGAGGGTGACGAACCACTGCAGCTCCTCGAGGCGCACCGCCCGACGATAGCGAGTCGCGCGCTCACCGGCCGTCGACGCACTCGAGCAGGTAGGTCAGAGCGCCGTCCGCATCGGGGGCGACGTGGATCAGCTCGGCCGACGGGATCGGCAGGAACCCGTCGGCGTCCATCCTCTCGAGCTGCAGGGCGAGCCCGTCGTAGAACCCGGCGGTGTTCAGCAGCACCACGGGCTTGTCGTGGAATCCGTGCTTGCGCAACTCCAGGATCTCGGTCGCCTCGTCGAGGGTCCCCAGTCCGCCGACCATGACCACGACGGCGTCACATCCGGCCAGCAGCAACGCCTTTCGCTCGGCGAGATCGGCAGCGAACACCATCTCCTCGGCGTCGGCCCTGGCCTTGGCGCGGAGGAATTCCACCGAGACGCCGACGAGCCGTCCGCCGGCGGCCCGCACGCCGTCGGCGACCACCTTCATCAGGCCGGTGTCGGAGCCGCCCCACACCAGCGTGTGACCCCCGGCGCCGAGCAGAGCGCCGAACTCCGCGGCCGCGGAGGTGTAGCGCTCGTCGAGGTCGGCGGCGGAGAGGAAGACGCAGATCTTCACCTGCCCAGTATGCGGGGCACACACCGGCCTCACAGCTGAATATTGTCTTCTATACTTAGATGGAGATCGGACGAGCGAGAGGTGACGGACGTGGCTGCAGTGGAGACGACCTTCCAGGGAGTGCGGATGCGCTTCGACAGTGCCCGTACCGTGCCCGCGCTGCTCGACGCGCTGCTGGCCGACGTCGGCCGCCAGCCCGTGCCCATCGAGGCCATCTCCGACCGCCATGACGACTGGGCGTCCTACGAACGCGAGGTCCAAGAGCACGTCGGGCCGCACGGCTTCATGCTCTTCGCGTCCTTCGACCACGGCGCCTGGATCCAGAAGGCCGGTATCCACCGCCAGGTGCTGCGGCTGATCATCGGCAACCCGCTGATCGCCGTCACGATGCTGCGCCACGACGTCACGGCCGGGCTGTTCGCACCCGTGGAACTGTTGCTGACCGAGGAGGACGACGATCGCAGCGCCCTGACCTACGTACGCCCGTCCTCGTTGATGGTCGTCGAATCGAACCCGCCGCTGCTCGAGGCCGCCCTCGCGCTCGACGACAAGTTGGCGGCGTTGGCCGAGTCGGTCACCGCCGGTTAGGGCCGCCGACGGCTCACCGTCCGTGGGCGGCGAAGAACTGAGCGCTGGCCAGCGATGCGTTGGTGGCGGTCGTGGTCAATCCAGCGCCCGGCAGGGTGAAGTTCCCCGTGGGCCAGGTGTGCCCGCCCCCGTCGATCTGGAGTAGGACGACGTCGGTGCCGTCGGCGCACCCGACCGCAGAGAACCGGCGCACCGAGGTCCCGTCCCCCGAACTCGGCAGCAGATCCTCGACCGGGGCGGCCGAGCACCGGTCGATCTCACGCCAGCGCGCCGAGAGCGCCGGAGCGGCGACGATGTCGCTGGGTCCCCCGCGACCCACCATCGGGCCGCCGGCAAAGGGTACGACCGGGTCGGCGGTGCCGTGGAACGCCAGCACCGACACCGGCCGCGCCGGATTGCACGCGACGCCGGAGCCCAGCGTGCCCGAGACCGGGGCCACCGCGGCGATCACGTCGGCCCGGTCACACGCCAGCCGGTTGGCCATGAAGCCGCCCGCCGACATGCCGGTGGCGAACACGCGGCCCGGCGGAATGCCGTAGTCCCGGACCAGCCGGTCCACCAGGGCAGTCAGGAAGCCGACGTCGTCGACGCGCTGACGGTCGGGGGTCGACGCGCCACGACCGTCGGCCCAGCTCTGGTCGATTCCGTCGGGGTAGGCCACGACGAAGCCGAGCGCGTCGGCGGCGGCGCCGTAGTTCGTGCTGGCCGCCTGCCCCGCCCCGTCCATGCCGGCCCCGTGCAGGTTGATCACCAGACCCGCGGGCTGGGCGACGCCGGCGGGAGCGTGGACGAGGTAGGTCCGCTGCAGACCGCCGAACGACATCTCGCCGCGGACGTCCCCGGCGGGGAATGCCGCAGCGCTGACGGCGAACCCCATCAGGGCACAGCCGAGCGAGGACACCAGGGCGGCGAGGCGGACGAGGACGGACCTGGTCGAGGTGGGCATGCGGTCAGTGTCGACGGCAAAGCTGGACGGCGGGTGAACTTCAGGAGCCTGGCCGGGATTGGTCACCTGCCTCCTGTACCGCGACCGTCGCCGAGCGAAACGCCGAACGCCCCCGACCCACCCGAAATCGCACGTGAGGCGCGTCGGCGCGGGCGAGAATGGGCCGATGCGCTTCGGAAACTTCATGGCTCCCTTCCATCCGGTCGGGCAGAACCCCACCCTCGCGATCGAGCGGGACCTCGACCTGATCGTCGAGATGGACCGCCTCGGATTCGCCGAGGCGTGGATCGGCGAACATCACTCCGCCGGTTTCGAGATCATCTCCTCCCCCGAGGTCTTCATCGGGGTTGCCGCCGAACGGACCAAGCACATCAAGCTCGGCACCGGCGTCAGCTCCCTGCCCTACCACCATCCGCTGATGCTGGCCGACCGCATGGTGCTGCTGGACCACCTCACCCGCGGAAGGGTGATGCTGGGGTGCGGGCCGGGACAGCTCACCTCAGACGCGCACATGCTCGGCATCCCCGCCGATGCGCAGCGCCCCCGCATGGAACAGAGCCTCGAGGCGATCACCAGGCTGCTCCGCGGCGAGACGGTCACCATGCACACCGACGGCTTCACGTGTGAGGACGCCCGCCTGCAGTTGAGGCCCTACACCGAGCCGTGCTTCGACATCGCGGTCGCCGCGTCGTTCTCACCCACCGGGCCGCGCGGTGCGGGCAAGCACGGCGTGGGCATGCTGTCGATCGCCGCCACCGCGCGCCAGGGCATGGACTTGCTTGCGCAGCACTGGAAGACGTGGGAGAAAGTCGCCTTGGAGCACGGTCACGTGGCGGACCGGTCGAAGTGGCGTCTGGTGGGCCCCATGCACCTGGCGGAGACCCGGGAGCAAGCCGAACGCGACGTCGAGCACGGCATCGTGGAGTTCTCCCAGTACTTCAAGCATCTGTTGCCGGCCGGCCCGGTGCAGGGCGACACGGTCGCCGAGATCCTCGAGAACAACCGGCAGTCCGGCTTCGCGGTGATCGGCACGCCCGAGGACGCCGTGGCCAAGATCTCCGAGCTCGTCGAGGCCAGTGACGGTGGTTTCGGGGCATTCCTACTCTTCGACCATGACTGGGCGCCACCGGCCGCCAAGCTCCGGAGCTACGAGCTGTTCGCCCAGTACGTGATGCCTCGCTTCACCGGTCAGCTCACCGCGCCCGCGGCCTCGCGAGACTGGGTGCTGGCCAGCGGCACCGAGTTCATGGACCGCGCCGCCCACGCGATCGGCAAGGCGATCGAGGACCACGCGGCCGAACAAGCCGCCAAACAGGGCTGACACCGGGTCACCGATGGATCCGCAGCTGCAGGAGATGCTCGACGAGCACCAGCTCCGTCGGCTGGTCGACCGCTACTGCCGCGCCGTCGACCGGGGTGACCTCGAGCTGGTGCGCAGCCTCTATCACCGCGACGCGGTGGACTCCCACGGCTCGTTCTCGGGAGGTTCGGTCGACGAGTTCGTCGCCCGGCTCGCCGCGGCGCGTCCCCATCTGCGGTCGATGCAGCACCACGTCACCACGGCGAACTTCGCCGTCCGCGGCGACGTCGCCGAGGGCGAGGTCTACTCGATCGCCATCCACACCCTGATCTCGGGCGACCGCGACGTCGACGTCACCGTCGGCGGACGATACCTCGACAAGTACGAACGACGCGACGGCTCATGGGGTTTCGTCGAACGGTCGATCGTCACCGACTGGGCCCGCGTCGACGACCCGTCACCGGTCCGGCTCGACCATCCCATGACCCGGGGCACGCTGCGCGGCACCCCCGACGCGAACGACCCGTCCCACCAATTCTTCTCGCTGCTTGGCTCCGGCTGAACCGGGGAACACCCGAGGGCATGACGAATGCCACGGCCACCGTCGAGTACGCACCGGGACGGTCGGCCGATCTGTTCGGCTCCCCGTCGGACCCCGCGGTCTTGCTGTGGCATGGCATGCAGACCGACTCCAAAGCCGCCCTGGGTCCGCTGGCCGAGGCCATCGCGGCACATCGGCTCGCCGTGGTGGTCCCCGACTGGAACTCCCATGCCGCCGACGGCGGGCGGGCGGACCTGCTCGAATCGGCGGCCTTCGCCCGCGCTCAGGCCGCCGACGCGAACGATCTGGTCGTGGTCGGATGGTCGATGGGCGGCCTCGCCGCGGCGGGCCTCACGATCAACCCCCACGTCGCCGGACTGCAGGTACGCCACACCGTCTGCCTCGCCGGCGCGTTCACTGCCGTCGACCCCATCTCGGGCGGTCGTCTCGACGACGGACTCGGCGGCGCACCGACCGGTGCGTTCACGCTGCTGCACGGCCTGCACGACGACGTCGTCCCCATCACCGTCTCGATCGCCTTCGCCACGCGACTCGGTGACGTCGGATGGCCCGCGGAGGTGGTCGAACTCGCCGCCGACTACGGCTCGATCGCGGGTGCCGCCTACGACGCGGCCGACGACCGATACGTGCCGTCGCGCGACCCAGGGACCGCCGAGGTGACTCGCGAGGTGGCCGAACGAATCGCCGTGGCGGCGGGTCGTTGACCCCGGACGCCCGCGACGGGGACGCGACGGCGACCACGAGCCCAACCGCCACCCCCATACGCTGGATCCCGACCCGGGTGCTGGTGACCCGGTCGGCCGCCGAACTGCCGCACGGTGCGCAGATCATCGCTCGCTGCGAGGCCGCCGGCGTGGACCGCGTCGAGGTGCTCTCCGGCGACCGTCTCCCGCCCCTGCGCGCCGGCGACGACCGCGCAACGTACGCCCTGGCCAAGCGCACCCTCGCCGTGGTGGTCGCGCCGCCAAGCAAGCGTCGACTGCAGCCGATACCGCCGAGCGCCGACTGGCGCGTCGACCTGGCGGAGGGATGCCCGGGCCATTGTCAGTACTGCTATCTGGCCGGCTCGCTGTCCGGCCCACCGATCACCAGGGTGTACGCCAACCTTCCCGAGATCCTTGGCGGCATGGATGAGAAGGTCGGCCACGGAACGGTCACCTCCGCCTCGACTGAGCGGGCCTCGGAGGGCACCACGTTCGAGGCCTCCTGCTACACCGATCCGTTGGCTCTGGAACACCTCACGGGGTCCTTGTCGTCGACGATCGCCCATGTCGGGACTCATGACTGGCCGGGACCGGTCGGATTGCGGTTCACCACCAAGTACGACGACGTGGCGCCGCTGCTGAATCTGCCGCACGGCGGCCGCACACGGGTTCGGGTCTCGGTCAACGCCGCCGAGATCGCCGACCGATTCGAAGGCGGAACGGCCCGCCTGCCCCGACGCATCTCGGCCCTGCGGGAGTTGGCGGGCCACGGTTACCGGGTGGGGCTCACCATCGCCCCGATCATGCCGGTGCCGGGCTGGCGCGACGCCTACGGCTCACTGTTGCGCCAAGTCGCCGACGCGGTTGCCGACGCCCCGCGTGTGGACATGACGGTGGAGTGCATCACGCACCGCTTCACCGAGACGAGCAAGGACGTGCTGTTGGGGTGGTACCCCCGCACCAAGCTCGAGATGGACGAAGGGCAGCGCACGCGGAAGTTCGGCAAGTACGGCGCCGCCAAGTACGTCTATCCAAAGTCCACGATGACCGAACTACGGTCGTGGTTCGAGTCCGAGGTCGCCCAGACACTGCCCGAGGCCCGAATGTTGTACTGGACCTAGGGTTTCCGCTTCACGACGTCGGGGGCCACCTCGCGGGTGGCCATGCCGCCGCTGCGGCCCTGGTCGGTCGGTCCGGGTGGCGGATCGGTCGCCTCGGACTGCTGTCCGGTCTGGTCGTCGGTCTGCCCTCGATCACTGGTCATGATCGTCGGTTGCCCCGTGCGACGGCTTTCAACCGCGTCTAGAAGGGACTGCTGTTGGACTGCCACTTCGCCGACTCCGGGCGCGGGCCGAAACGAGCGGCGTAATCGTCGTGCAGCCGGGCGTCCTTGCGGCGCTTGATCGCATCGACGAGGGTCGGGTCGAGATCGTGCTGCACCAGGCGGTGGCGCCGCCACACCTTGTTCAGGGCCAGCGACATCAGGATCGCCCAGATGTAGATCGGAGCGGTCATCTCCAGATGCACGTAGAGCGAGGCGGGCAGTAGCCACAGTGGCGCCAGCACCAGTAGCGGAGGGATGGCCATGCGCACCATGTGACGCCGCACCGCTCCCTCGCCAGCGAGATCCTCGGCCACCCAGTTGCGCATCGACGACGGCAGGCGACGCCCGTAGGAATAGGTGACGTACTGCCACGGTGTGGGTCGTTCGGCGGTCATGGTGACACTCCCATCGTTGGGTTCAGGCGTCCAGGGCGCCCGCCGCCAAGGCGGCGGCGTTGATCCGCGTCAATGCGCGGTGCAGTTCTTCGAGTTCGGGAAGGTCCACCCCGAGGCGAGAGACGACGGCGGGCGGGATCTCCATTGCACGCGAGCGCAACTCGGAACCGGCGGCGGTCAACTCGACGTCGGTGGCGCGCTCGTCGGTCGCACTCTTGCGTCGGGTCACCATGCCGAGCGCCTCGAGCCGCTTGAGCATCGGGGACAACGTGGCCGAATCGAGTTGAAGCGCCGTGGCGATCTGCTTGACCGACATGGCCGCGCTGCCGCGCGGCGCCGACTTCTGGTGATCCCACAGCGCGAGCATGACGAGGTACTGCGGATGGGTCAGGCCCAGCGGGTCCAGCAGGGGTCGGTAGACGGCGAGGACGGCTCGGTTGGTGACGGCCAGCGCGAAGCAAACCTGGCGTTCGAGCGCCAGGGGGTCGGTGTCCACGACGGCCGGTGAGGTCATGGTTGAATCGTACGCTAATAGTTAGGGCACTAACTATGTGACCTCACGCACGGTCGAGCAAGGCGAGCGGTGATGCAGATCCTCGGGCAACCCGTGGTCACCGGTACACCATGGGTGGCCGGTCCCAGCTCGGCGATCGCGAGCAGCTCGTAGGCTGCCTCCGGCGCGCCCGCCTCCCGCTTGGCGTGCGCTGCGGCGATGGCCCTGGCGCCGCGCAGCACCGGATCCGAGGTCAACACCGCCGCGCGCTCCAGGAAGGTGGCCACCGCCGACACACCGCCGCGGCTCAGGGCCCGCGCCGCCGAGGTCTCCAGGTCGGCGGCGACGACATCGTCGGGACCCGAGGCCGCATTCGCCGCGTGCCACGCACGCCGGTCCGGGGCCGCGTTCGGGTCGGTCGCGTCGGCCAGCACCCGATGAATCTCGCGACGCTCGGTCAGATCGGCCGCGCGGTAGACCGCCGACCGCATCAACGGGTGTTGAAAATGCATGCGCTTGCCGAATCGATCACCCCATCCGCCTCGGCCGGAGCCAGCGCGTCGACCGGAATCCCCAGTCCCGCTGCGGCCCGGAGGAACAGCGCCGCGTCACCCACCGGCTCGGCGGCCGCGACCAGGAGCAGCCGACGCGTCGACGCGGGCAGCACCTCGATGCGCCGGAGGAAGCCGTCCTCGATCTGACTGGCGGAGGTCCGCCGCAGCGAGGTGCCGAACCCACCGGCCAATTCGGCGGCGGACACGTTGCGCGGCTGCAACCCCGCGTGCGCCAGCTCCATGTCGGATTCGACACCGGAAACCTGAACCAGCCCAAAGCCCTTGGCCTCGTCGACGACGACGTCGAGCAGCGCCGACTTGCCGACTCCCGCCTCGCCTCGCAGGACCAGCACCCGACTCTCGGCGGATCCCACGCGGGTCAGCAATTCCCTCAGCGTCGCGGACTCAGCGGCGCGTCCGCGCAGAATCTTGGCCGACATCATCACCGCGTCTGGTTGGAGTGTCTCCCGTGCCTGCCGATCGTAGCGACGGTCCGTGTCCTGGCTAACCCCTGGCCGCCGGTTCGACGGTCCAGTCACGAACCGGTGGGAGGCAGCGAATTCCTCCCGTCGAGGCGTGCCACCATTCGGTGGTGACCGACCTACCGCCTGGCGTCCGCCACCAGCTCGACGAGTGGGAGCTCACCGAGGACGGGCCCGTGACCCACGGATCGGCCTCGACCGCGACGTTCGTCCGCACGTCCGATGGTGCGCCCGCCGTGCTGAAGATCGCCGTCGCCGGCGGGTCCGACCACGAGCACCTCGCCCTACGTCGCTGGGGCGGGGTGGGTGCCGTCCGCCTGCTGCGGGCCGACCCGCATCGTCGGGCGCTGCTGCTGGAGAGGTTGGGGACGCAGAATCTCGACTCGCTGTGGGACGTCGAGGCCTGTGAGCTGGTGGCCGACTCCTACCGGCGCCTCCACGTGGCGGCACTGCCGCAATTGCGTTCCCTGACAAGCGATGTCGAGCGGTGGATCGAGGACTTCGAGAAGCTGCCGCGCAGCGCACCGGTGCCGCGTCGCCTGGTCGAGCAGGCGGTCACCACTGGGCGCGACCTCGTCTCGATCCGCGGCGCCGACGTGCTGCTGCACGGCAATCTGCACTACCGCAAGCTGATCGCAGGCGAACGGGAGCCGTGGTTGGCGATCGGACCCCAGCCCGTCAACGGTGACCCGCACGCCGAGATGGCCCCCATGCTGTGGCATCGGTGGGACGAACTGGAGGGCAATGTCCGCGCCGGAGTACGCACCCGCTTCCACGCCCTGGTCGACGCGGCGGGCTTCGACGAGGCGCGCGCCCGTGCGTGGACCACGGTTCAGGTGATGCACCGAGCGGTGCGCGTCATCGAGGGCGGTGCCACCGCGTCGGACGAGCTCACCAGATACGTCGCGATTGCGAAGGCCGTGCAGGACTGAGACCTAGAAGGTCTTGGAGACGGTTCCGTGAAGTTGCGGCCACGGCGGTCTGCGGATCATGGCCACGCCGACGAAGATCGTCGCGACCAGACCGACGAGGATGCCTGCGAGCGCGACACGCGTGCCGTCGTCTGCGGGCGCCCACACGGGTACGCCGTCCTTGACCACGAATACGCCGACGGGGTTGGACACGGGAATCACGGTGGCGCCGTCCGGGGTCTGGAACTGCTGACCGAAGACCGTCGTGTCGTCTGACGCACCCATGCGTACCTGCCTACCTGCCGCGACCGCTGTCACGCAAGACCTTTGGCGGCATCGCGGTCACATCAGCCGGGGAGGCCCTGCTCCTCGGGCGGCAACGCGGCCGGACCGGTGATCTGGGGTGCGACCGACAGCTGCGTCGGTGCGTTCGAGGTCTGCGTCATGGTCACCCCGGTCTCCATGTCACCCGCGACGGATCCCGTGCTCGCGGGACCCTGCAGAACCGCGACCCCGATGGCGGCGGCGGTGAGAGCGGCACTTCCTCCGATGACTGCGAACAGCTTCATGTCTGTGTTCTCCTAGAGTCGTCGAGCAACAATTCGTTACCCTAGGTAAGCAGGTTCCACATTTGGGAGCATCTCAAACGCACTCCGCCGAAGGAGTTCGTCGGGCCCGTCAGGGCAACGTCGTCCGGGGTCAGTAGAGGGTGTAGCCGCCGTCGATGACGACCACCGAGCCCGTCATGAACGCCGAAGCGTCCGACGCCATGTAGACCACCGTCGGCGCAATCTCCTCGGGCAGCGCGTACCGCTTCATCGGGGCGTCCTCGATCCAGTGCTGCCGGAACTCGGGCTTGTCGACCGGCGCCATCTCGGTCTTGACGTAGCCGGGAGCGATGGCGTTGACCCTGATGCCGTAGGGCGCCCACTCCGCGGCCAGCGACTTGGTCAGTTGGTGCACCGCGGCCTTGGACGCGTTGTACGACGGTTGCATCTGCGGCCGGTTGACGATCAGCGAGCTGATCGAGCCCACGTTGAGGATGTTGCCGCCGCCGTGGTCCTTCATGTAGGCCGCCGCGCGTTGGCTCAGCCGCCATAACGACCTGGTGTTCACGTCGAAGACCAGGTCCCACTCGTCGTCACTGATCTCCAACGCCGGCTTGTGGATCGCCAGACCGGCGTTGTTGAGCAACAGGTCCAGTCCGCCCAGGCGTTGCACCGCGCCCTCGATCGCCGCGTCCGGACCGTCCTGGGCGGTGATGTCGACCTCGAACGCCGCGACGGTCAGGCCGTCCTCGGCGAGGGCAGCGACGGCAGCGGCGTTGCGTTCGCCGTCGCGCGAGACGAAGACGACGTCGGCCCCCGCCTCGGCGAGTCCGCGAACGAACGCCAACCCGAGGCCGCGATTGCCACCGGTGACCAGCGCGCGCTTGCCGGTCAGCGAGAACGCGTCGAGAACGGTCATGTCTTCTTCTCCATTTCTTGGCGGGTCTAGTCGCCGCCGCGGAATCGCCGCGTCGTCAGGCCGTTCAGCAGCGCGGCCACGATGAGCACGACGCCGAGGGCCAGCAACTGGAACTGGGTGCCGGTGTTGCCCTCGAAGTACAGGATGATGCCGGCGTTGAGCCACACGACGAGGAGGGTGGCCAGGAGTACGCCGGCCAGGCGTCCGACGCCACCGGTGATCGCCACGCCGCCGAGGACGGCGATGGTGATCGCGGGCAGAGCCAAGCCGTTGCCCGCGGTCCCCGAATCGGGCCGCGCCGAGGCGAATTCGGCGGTGATGTAGACCGCCACCAGACCGGACAGCACCCCGGACGTGACGTAGGCGCGCATCCGGGTGCCGGGCACGTCGACGCCGGCCCAGCGTGCGGCGACGTCATTGGTGCCGACTCCGTAGAGCCGGCGACCAAAGGTGCCGCGACCCAACGCCAGCCACAACACCACCAGCACCGGAACCAGGAACGTGAACACTCCCAGCGGAACGTCGGGCACGTAGTCGCCGATGACGGGAACGCTCACCGACCCGGTGAGGGTGTACAGATCCTGAATCTGCGGGCTGTTGATCGGCTTCTGGTCGTTGACGACCAGTGCGATCGACTTGTACGCGTAATACGTTGCCAACGTGGCGATCAGCGCGGGAAAGCCGATGCGCGCGACCAGGAAACCGTTGACCGCTCCCAGCAGCGCGCCGACGACGACCGCCAGCAGGACGGCGGCCAGCAGCGGCCAGCCCCACTTGCCGTAGGCGAAGCCGAAGATCATGCCCACCAACGACACCATCGCGCCGACCGAAAGGTCGATCCCGCCGCGACCCGACACGATGACGACCAGCTCGGCGAATCCCAGCAGCGCCAACGGAACCGCGTCGATGAGCGTGGCCGACATGTAGTCGAAGTCGTAGTCGCCGGAGAGGTAGCCGTTGGCGCTCAGATAGGACAGCCACGCCACCACGACGACGATGAGCACGGCGAGCAGGACGATGCGCTGGGTCAGGAGCGCCTCGAGGAGGCGATCGGCGCGGCGCCGAGACGCGGGCTTCTGCTCGACGGAGGCGGGTGTCTCGACGCTCATGGGTCCCTCCTGGCACGTCGGCGGACGAGGTCGGTTCCCACCGCGACGACGATGAAGATGCCCACGAAGAGGTCGGAGAGCTGCGAGGGCCACCCCAGTTGCGTGACACCGGATTTCACCGTCTGCACGAGCAGTGCACCCAGCACCGTACCGAGTACCGAACCGCGACCGCCCATGATCGACGTTCCACCGATGACCACGGCGGCGATCACCGCGAGCTCCTGGCCCGAACCGACGGACTGGTCGAGGTTGGAGGTGCCCTTGGCCAGAGTGAAGATCGACGCCAAACCGACGAGCAGACCGGTGATCACGTAGGCGACGAGGATGCGCCGCTGCACCCTGATCCCGGCCAGCCGGGCGGCCACCGGGTCGCCGCCCACGCCGAAGAAGTGCCGGCCGCCGGGCGTGTGCCGCAGATACCACCAGGCGATCCCGGCCAGGACGACCGTGATGGCGAAACTGTGTGGGACGGCGAAGGTTCGGCCGTCGGCGCCGCGTCCGAACCACGACAGGGTGTTCGGCATGCCCGAGATGGGTTGAGAGGCGAAGATCTGCAGACCCACGAAGAGGAACAGGTTCGCGGTGCCGAAGGTGATGATGATGGCGTGCACGCGGCCGTAGGCGATGAGCGCACCGTTGACCAGGCCCAGCACCGCCCCCGTTCCAATGGCCACGACGAGGCACCACCACACCGGTAGTCCGTGGTCACGCATCAGCTTGCCGGTGATCACCGAGCAGACCATGATCGCGCCGCCGACCGAGACGTCGATTCCACCGGTGATGATGATGAAGGTCATGCCGATGCCGATCAGTGCCACCGGTGACATCTCGACCAGCAGTGGGACGATGGATCCCGCGCTGAGGAACGCCGGCGTCGCGAACGCCAAGCCGATCCACAGCACGACGATGACGGCGACCAGTGCGATCTCCGCGGACGTCACCGGCGGTGGAAGCACCCGCCCACGGGTCTTGACGTCGGTGGCGGTCGGGTCGGTCGAGGTGGTCACGCGGTCGCCGTCCCTTCACGGTCGCCGGCAGCCGCGGCCAGGACGTCGACTTGGCGGGCGTCGGGCCCGAACTCCGCGGCGATCGTCCCCGCGCGGATCACCAGCAGTCGGTCGGCGATGCGCAGCGCCTCCTGCAGATCGGAGGTGACGACGAGCACGGCCGTGCCGTTGTCGGCGAGATCGGTGATGATGCGGTGGATCTCCTCCTTGGCCCCGATGTCCACGCCCTGGGTCGGTTCGGCCAGCAGCAACAGCGTGGGCCGCTCGACGAGTTGACGTGCCAGCATGACCTTTTGGGCATTGCCGCCGGAGAGGTCCCCGACGTTCTGGTTCTCGTCGGACGCCCGGACCGCGAGTCGCGTCATCAGGTCCTTGACGGTCGTGCGCTCCCGCCGCCGGTCGACGAACGCCCGGCCCCATGAGAATTTCCGCAGATGACCGATCGACACGTTGAAGGCGATGGACTGAAAGGAGAACATTCCCTCGGTCTTGCGATTGGCAGGCAGCAGCGCGATGCCCGCCTCGGCGGCTTCGCGGGGTGAGCGGGGCGCCACGGCCCGCCCCTCGATCACGATGTCGCCCGCGCTGGCCTTGTCGAGTCCGTAGATGCAGGCGGCGATCTCCGCGACGCCGGAGCCGACCAGTCCGTAGAGGCCGAGGATCTCACCCGACCGCAACTGCAGGCTCACGTCGTGGAAGGAACCGGCTCGCGCGAGTGACTTCAGTTCCAGCACCGGCTCACCGTCGGGCGCCGTCCGGGGAGCGGAGTGCTCGGAAAGTGCTTCTCCCACCATCAGTTCGGCGATGCGACGCACCGACATGTCCGCGAGGGGGTGCGTCCCGATGGTGCTTCCGTCGCGCATCACGGTGACCCGGTCGGCGATCTTGACGATTTCGTCGAGCCGGTGGGAGATGTAGACGATCGCCACGCCGTCGTCGGCCAGGCGGCGGATGATCTGGAAGAGCACCTCGATCTCGGCGTCGGTCAAGATGGCCGACGGTTCGTCGAGGATGAGCACTCCGCACTTGCCCGCCAGCGCCTTGGCGATGGAGACCTGCTGCTGGGTCGCGACCGAGAGGTCTCCCACCACGGCGGTCGACAGCCTGGCGGGCAGCCCGAGCGCCTGGAGCAGGTCGACGACCTTCTCGTTCTGGGCCGCCCAGTCGACGCGGCCGCGGGTGACCATCTCCCGGCCGATGAACACGTTCTCGGCGACGGTGAGTTCGCTGAACAGCTGGGGCTCTTGGTAGACCGTGGCGATGCCCAGAGCGATGGCGTCGTTGGTCGACGCGATCGTCACCGGTTCGCCGTCGTAGGTGACGCTGCCGGCGTCGGGCGTCGTGGCACCGGCGACGATCTTGATCAACGTCGACTTTCCGGCGCCGTTCTCCCCCACGAGTGCGTGGATCTCGCCGGCCCGCACCTCGAAGTCGGCGTGCCGGATGGCCTTGACCGCCCCGTAGCTCTTGACCACCCCGGTGAGACTCAGTCGCGAGGACTGCGACATCGGCGACTCCCGCGGGTGAGGGTCGACCGCGTCAGTAATCGAACTGACCGACGTTCTGCGTGGTGATCAGCAGCGGCTCGCCGAGTACCAGGGTCTTGCTGGCCTCGTCCCACTTGACGTCGGTCATCTCGTCGTTGACCTTGTTGTCGGCCTCGAAGGTCTTGCCGCTGGCCAGCTGCTGGCCGGCCCAGGCGGTGAGGTAGCCCAGGTTGGCCACGTTCCACAGAATGGAACCGGACGAGGATCCGTCGGCCAGGTAGGGCGCCATGGACTTCGGCGTGCCGATGCCCACGGAGTAGACCTGTCCGATCTTGCCGGCGTCCTTCACGGCCTGCGCGACCCCGACCGCCGAGGTGGTGCACTGACCCAGCAGACCCTTGAGGTCGGGGTGCGCGCTCATCAGGTCGGTCGCCATCTGGGTGCCCTTGGCTTGATCCTCACCCGAGTAGACGACGTCCACGAGTTCGGCCTCGGGGTACTTGGCCGACACGTAGGCCTTCTCGGCGGCGATCCACGAGTTCAGGTTCTCGGCGGTCTCGCCGCAGGACACGATGGCCCACTTGCCCTTTCCGCCCATCGCCGTCATCAGCGTCTCGGCGGTCTTGTTGCCGATGCCCTCGGCCGTGGCCTGGTTGACGAAGGCCTCGCGCACCGAGTTGGGCGCGTCGGTGTCGGCGGTCATGACCTTGATCCCGGCGTCCTGGGCCTGCTTCATCAGCGGCGCCATCGAGTCGGGATCGTTGGGCGCGACGACGAGGACGTCGACCTTCTGCTGGATGAACGACCGGACGATCTGGGCCTGCGCGGCGGCGTCAGCCGAGGTGGGACCCTGGTAGAGCCAGTCGATGTTGCCCAGGTCGGCGGCGGCCTTCTTGGCGCCCGTGTCCATCGCCTCGAAGTAGGGCGATCCCTGCAGCTTCGGAACGAAGGCGACCTTGACCTTCTCGCCGGCGGCGGCCTGCGACGAACTGCCACCACCACCCGTCGACGACGCCGGCTCGTCGTTCTTCTTCGTACAGCCGCCGGTGACCATGGCCACGGCCAAGGCCACGCTGATCACTCCGACGAAACGCTGGGAAATCGGCATCGACTCATCCTTCGGCCTGCGCTAGGAAACTCGCCCGAGACCTACCCGGGCAGGCGGACACCCGGCGCGTGCGTTTCATATATCGAACTCAGCGTCGAGTGATGAAACACACACTAAGCAGGCCCTCACGAGCTTGTCAACAACCCGCCTAGGGGTCGTCTCACCTGCCCAATCGCGGTCTTCCCCACTGCCACATCACTTATGGTGGGCCAATGGCGGAGCAAGCACGCGTGCCCGCACTGCGTCGCGCCGCCCTCCTCCTTCAACGGATCAGCGACGCCGACCGACCGATGTCACTCGCCGAGCTAACCCAGCGGACCGGTCTGCCCAAGAGCAGCGTGATGGGCATCTGCCACGCGCTGACCGACGAGGGCCTGCTCGCCCGCGGCGTCGACGGCACGTACGCCCTGGGGTCACGTCTCTACGAACTCGCCTCCGCGGCACGGGCGCACGATCTGCCGATCGGCGACATCGGATTCAGCTACCCGGTCGGCGAGAGCTTCTTCGTCGCCGAGATCGACGCGCTCCGCATCGAGGCCGACCGTCTCGGGGCGAGGCTGCACGTGCACGCGGCGAGGGAGGACCGACGCACCCAGTCCCGGCAAATCGTCGAATTCGTCTCCGCCGGAGTCGACTTGATCCTCGTCGAGCCGGTCGCCACCGACGGACTCGAAGACGCATGCGCGAAGGCACGGGCAGCGCGCATCCCCGTGGTGGCCCTCGGCTCGGCGGTCAGCGGCGCGGACGCCGTCGTCGCGACCGACAACACGAAGGCCGGGTTCCTGGCCGGTTCGGCCTTGGTCGCGACACTGGGCGGGCGAGGACGCGTCGCGGTGGTGGGCGGCATCGCGATCACGGCCAACTCCGATCGCATCGCCGGGTTCATGGCCGCGATCGCCCCCCACCCGCGCGTCGAGGTGGTCGCCACCAGCTATGGCGAACTCGACGCGAAGTCGGGCCGCCGCGCCGCCACGGAGATCCTCGGCGCCAACCCCGCCGTCGACGGCTTCTTCGCCGCCAACGATCAAATCGCCATTGGTATTTCGCGCGTGTTGCGCGGTCGCAAGCTCTCCGTACCGATCGTCGGCGTCGACGGCGCCAGGAACGCCGTCGACGAGATCCGCGCCGGCGGTCCCATCGTCGCGACGGCGACGCAGGATCCGGCGGCACTCGTCCGCGCGGCGATGGACATCGGGATCGCCCTGCATGGCGGCGGGCCCGTCGTGCGGCCCTCGCGCTACCTCGCGCCCACGTTGGTCGACGCCCGCAACGCCGCGGACTACCAGCCATGGGGATAGGCGACTCCCGCACGCCGGCGGTGCACCGCGGCGCGCGCATCCTCGACGCCGTGTCCTCTGGCGCCGCCACCACGCCCGCGGGTCTCACCGGACTGCTGGGACTGCCCAAGAGTTCGATCGCCGACCTGGTCTCCACGTTGGAGGACGTCGGGTTCCTGACCCGACGCGCCGCGGGTGCGCTACGCGCGGGTCCCCGGCTCTCGAACCTGTCCGATCCAGAGTCGTTGGTCCACCGCCTCTTTCGTGCCTGCACGATCCCCGACCTCGTCGGACACACCATCTCCCTGGTGCGATTATTCGGCGATGAGATCGTGTTCGTCGACGTCCACCCCGGCAGGCTGCCGCTCCCGTTGACGCCCCGACCGGGACAACGCGCCGAGGCCGCCGACTGCGCCGGTGCCCCAGCGATCCTGTCGGCCCTGTCCGCCGACGACGCGGCCGCCGCCGTGACGGCCGCCGCGCGGCACCTGGGCCTCACCGACGCGGAGATCGAGACCTGTCTGGCGCTGCGCCACCGACGTCCGCGCAAGGTGTACGAGTCCCGATCCGCGCTCCTCGGACGCCAACTCGCGTGTGCCGTACCGGGCACGCGCTACGCCCTCGTGCTGCACGTGCCAAACCAGTGGCCGGAACCCGCGATCGCCAAGGCCGCCCGCGCGCTGAGCGCCGCGACCCGGGACCACTGACCGGCACTCAGGCCAGCGGTGACGCCACCGCCGACCCGGTGACCGCACCGGCGACCACCCACATGAAGAGGGCGACTCCCATGGCACCGGGGTCGGGTTCACCCTTGGCCCGCTCCCCCAGGTAGCTCGCGCGGCCCATGCGGGCCCGCAGGTCGGCAGTCCCTCGGGCACCGGCCGCAGCGGCGTCGGCCGCAGCAGCGAGATCCTCTGTGCGACTCAACGTTTCGACCGCCGGCGCGAGGGCGTCGACCATCGTGCGGTCCCCGACCTCGGCCTCGCCGACGCGGGTGATGGCGGCCAGGCCGGCCGCCAGCCCGGTGGCCCACCGGCTGGCAGACCCGGGATCGTCGGCCACCGCGACGGCAACCTCGGTGAACAGCAGTCCGAGCAGCGGTCCGGACGTGCCGCCGACGTCGTCGAGGAACACCGAGCCCAACGCCGTCAGCGGGGACTCCTGGTTCGCCCCGGAGGCGGTCGCGAGCCTCTCGGTGGCGATGCGGACTCCCCCGCGCAGGTTGTCCCCGAAGTCGCCGTCACCGCTGTGCTGGTCCAACCGCGTCAGCACGTCGTAGGCCCGCTCGACCGCGTCGGCGAAGCCGGCGACGACGGCTCGCTCGAGTTCGGTTGCCGCAGTGTCGTTCGCACTCATTCCCGGTTCCCTTCCGTCGACGTCGTGGTGCGGTTCGGGAACGCCGGGGTGAACGCCGGCGCGTCCCACAGCGACGTCAACTCGTCGTCGACCCTGGTGACCGTGACCGAGAAGCCCCGCATGTCCAAGGCGGGCACGAGGGTGCCCACCAGGCTGCCGACCACCCGGCCGCCACGAGCCTCGACCTGAATCGCCGCGTATTCGAAGATCAGGTTGAGCTCCAGCGGCGTGGCCGAGCCGAGTCCGTTGACGATCACGATCGCATCTCCCCCGGCGGGCAGCGCGTCGAGCACCTGACCGGTCATGCGTCGCACCAAGTCCGGTGTGCCGGGACGCGGCACCGACTCCACCGCCCGCTCACCGTGGATGCCGACGCCGTATTCGAGTTCACCCGGTTCGATGTGGAACGCGGGCAACCCGTCGTGCATCGTGGTCTGCGCCCGGGAGGCCACCGCGATGCTCCTGGTGACCGACGCCACGCGCTCCCCGAGGTCGCCCAGCTCGTCGAGGCCGGCACCGTCGTCAGCCGCGGCGCCCAGGATCTTCTCGACAACGATGGTGCCCGCGGTGCCCCGGCGTCCGGTGGCGGTGTCCGCGCTCTCGGTGGCGAGGTCGTCGTCGACGAGGACCCGACGCACGTCGACGCCGTCGAGCCGCAGTCGCTCGGCGGCAATGCCGAAGTTGATGCGATCCCCGGTGTAGTTCTTGACGACGTGCACGACGCCGCCGTCGCCCGCGGCGTGCCGGCTGGCCTCGAGAACCTGCCGGTTGTGCGGCGAGGCGAAGACCTTGCCCGGCGCCACCGCGTCGAGCATGCCCTCGCCGAGGAAGCCACCGTGCAGCGGCTCGTGCCCCGATCCGCCGCCGGAGACCAATCCGACGATGCGGCGGGCGTTGCGATGCCGGGCGGTCAGGAAGGTGGGTGACTCGTGGAGTTCGACGAATGCGGCGTTGGCGCGGGCGAACCCGCGTAGCGCCGGCGGGACCGGGTCCGCGTCGTCGGGATGGAAGTGACCCGTGGGGGCTGTCGTCTCCGGTGACATCGCAGTCCGTTCTCCTTGGTGCCCGGTGTCGGTCGACCGGTGTCCAGTGTGCGCCTCGGCGATCCGCATCCGGGGCCCGCAGCGTCGTAACGCACAATCGAGCGATGCAACAGGTGGCCGTCGGTGGGGCCATCAGGAGATTGCTGGTCGACTCCGACCCCGGCCGGCTGCGCCTGCGCAGCGCCGCGACGACCACGTTGGCCCTCGTCCTGGCGCTGTCGGCGTCCTACGGTTTCATCACCGTGGCCGGTCAGCCGCTGACGGTGGCCATGCTCGGCACGATCGTGGCGATGCAGTCCGCGGCGGCGGTCAAGGACCGCCAGCAGCACGGCCGCGTCGTCACCACCCTGCTGTCGTTCTTTCCGGCACTGGCCGCGGTGTCCCTGGCGGCGACGCTGTCGCACTTCGGCAAGGTGGCCGACGTCGGCTTCATCGCGGTGCTCTTCTGCGCGGTATGGGTCCGGCGGTTCGGACCCCGTGGCAACGCCCTGGGGATGGTCGCGTTCATCTCCTACTTCTTCGCCCTGTTCCTGCGGGCCACCCCGAGCCAGATCCCGGTTCTCGCGGTCGCGATCGCGATCGGGTTGGGCGCCACTCTCCTGGTGCGCACGGTGATCCTTCCCGATCGACCGGCGGTGGAGGTGCGCCGGCTGGTCCGGGCGCTGCGCTCGGCGTCGACGGCGGTGCTGGACGTCGCGACGAACTGCGACGAATTCGACCTCGCCGTGCTGCGACGGCGTCTGGACCGACTCGGCGAGACCGCGCTCATGATCGACGACTGGCTCGACCGCCACGATGCGGCCCGGTCGCTGAACGTGACCAGTGACGACCTCGCGCTCAAGGTGTTCGACGCCCAGGTCGCGATGGAGCAACTGGCGAGCATGCTGTGGTCCCTGGGCCCCGTCGCGACGTGGCCGAGAGGCCTGCGCGACGCGGTCGCCGCGGTACGGGTGTGTCTGGCGCACCACGTCACCGAGGACGAACTGAGGGTTGCCCGCAAGTGTGCAGCGGCCGCGTCGGACCGGGCCGACCTGTCCGACACCGAGGGCCTTGCGACGGTCCTGGCCTTTCGGGCCGTGCAGGCGCACTTGGCGATTCACCACATCACCACCAGGGCACTCGGCGCGTCGGAGGAACCGGAGCCCGAACCAGCGTCGTCGACCGAGGAAGACGGGGCGACGAAGGGCCTCGACCCCAGCACCAAGGCGGCGATCCAGGTGGCCGTGGCCACCAGCACGGCGACCATCCTCGGCGATCTGATCTCGCCGGACCGGTGGTACTGGGCGGTGCTGACCGCCTTCCTCGTCTTCACCGGTGTGTCGACGCGCGGGGAGATCCTCACCCGCGTCGGGCATCGCATCGTGGGCACCATCGCCGGCGTCGTGGCGGGCGTGCTACTAGCGACCCTGGTGGGGCATCACCCGCTGGTGCAGATGGTCCTGCTGGTGACGTGCGTGTTCTGCGCCTTCTATCTGGTGACCGTCGCGTACGCGTGGCTGACGTTCTTCGTCACCGTGCTGCTGGCCATGTTGTACGGGCTGCTGGGCGACTTCAGCGTCCAGGTGCTGGAATTGCGCATCGCCGAGACGGCGGTCGGCGGCGTGGTCGGCATCGCGTCGGCCTACTTCATCTTCTCCACCGGGACGCGCGCCACCTTCGTCGAGAAGGTCGACGACTACCTGCAGCGCATGACCGATCTGATCGACGCGGCGATCGAGTCCACGGTGACCCCGGGCGGTCAGACCGATCTGGTGGCCGAGACGCGGCGACTCGACAACGCGCTGCAGGCCGTGGTCACGGCGGGTAAGCCGCTTCAGATGGGACCCGCCGTGCGCAGCCGCCGCGGCGTGCAACGACTGCTGCGCGGTCTGCAGGTGGCCAACCGGTCGGCCCATGCCCTGGCCAGGGCCGGGGTGAACGCGGCACGTGCCGACGCGGACACCGCTCCGCCGGAGCAGACGGCGATCGCGCTGCGCGACGCCGCGACCCACGTCAGTGGCACCATCGAATCGGTCAAACGCGTCGTCGACGGGGATGCGGTCGACCCACCGGACGACGCCCCCAACTCGGTGATCCTGGGCGTCGCGGGTAGTTCGGACATCCCGCCGGGTCCCGTGCGCGGGGCGATCCGGGCGCTGAGCAACCTCGACCGTGCGCTGCTCGAGGTGACCGCGCGGGTGTGACGACGGTCAGGTTTGGACCAACGCGAAGATCACGCAGCACACCAGGATCAGTGCCGCGACGGCCAGGGCGGCTCGCTGAGTATGTCGGTGTCGCACGCGGATTCCTGTCTGGTCAGACGAAGTTGAAGCGTTCGGTGTGCACGTGGGCGCCGGGCACCTTCAGAGAGTCCAGGACATCCTCCATGGCGTCCTGCATGGCTCCCGGCCCGCAAATGAAGTACTGCAGTGCGTCATGGCCGACGGGCAGGTGGCGCCGAAGCGTCTCGGCCGTGATGCGGCCGTGCTCCCCGGCCCAGCCCGAGGGAGGATCCTCGACGACGTAGACCACGGTGAGCGTCAATTGCGTTGCAAGATGGTCGATTTCCTCTCGGAACGTGGCGTCGTCGCTACGTGCCATACCGAAGAACAAGAAACACGGCCGGCGCTCGCCGCGGGTGGCGAAGGTCCGAAGAATGCTCATCAGAGGTCCCATTCCGACACCGCCGCCGAGAAGGACGAATCCGGGCCCGCCGTAGTGGTCCGGGGAGAAGACCCCGTGGGGGCCGTCGACGTAGGCACGCGTACCCGGTGTGATCGTTCTGATCGTCCGGGTGAAGTCACCGAGTTCCTTGATGCTCATCTGCAACGCGCTCGAATCGTCGCCGTTGGAGGAGAACGAGAACGGGTGCTGGGTCAGTGCGAACGGCGACCGATTCACCGACAGCCAACCGAATTGGCCGGGGGCAAAACTGAAACCGTCGTGGCCATCGGGTTGCAACGTCACCGTGTAGACCCCGCCGCGTTCGGGTCGAACCGAGGCCACCGTCCATCGCCGACGAGTCCGCATCACCGGGCGCACGATGCGAACCCATACGAACACCGCGAGGAAGCCCGCGGTCATGAAGACCCACAGCACCCGCTTCCACGGCTGATTGACGTAATGGCCGATCAATTCGACGTGCACCAAGGCGGCGACGATCGCGACGGTGGACAGCACCAGGTGCACGCCCTGCCACACTTCGTAGGAGATGCGCAAGGCCGCCCGCCACACCGATGTGACGATCACCGCCAGCAGGCACAGAATCGACAGCGTGCCGAACCGGCCGGCCCAGGGGGCCGTGAACGGATTGACGCGCTCGAGATAGTCCGCGTTCACCACCGCGATCAGGAGCACCGGATGGGCGAGGATCAACGCGGTGGCGAGGTATCCCATGTAGCGGTGGAAGTGCACCAGGGCGTCTTCGCCGAACGGCGCAGCTACGACCTTGACGCGGGCCACCAGCACGAACTGCAGGCCCATCATCGACAAACCGACGAATCCCAACGCGACGGTGAACTCGCGCCAGAACCCACGATCGTCGTCGACGACTCCGATCACCGCGAAGATCAGCGGCGCCACCACCACCGCTACGTAGGCACCGAACCACAGTGGTCCGCGCAGAGCCGTTGGCAAAGCTCGCCTACGCGTCGGAGCCATCCGAGGGATGCGTGTGGACATCTCGAAACCATAGGCAACCAGGGCTGATTGCGGGCGACATCGATCAGGGATCTCGTCGACGATTGCCAGGCGATCGATCAGACGCACGACGTGGACGTCGGCTTCGGTCATGCGCCGACTCCACGCTCGGTCGGTGAATGATGGCCGACCCCGCGGCGACGACAGCTGCGCCAAGGAACATCCCGCCGATCACGTCTCCGAAGAGGTGCGCGCGGACGAACAGCGCAAGGGCGGCGACGAACAGCACGCTGACGACGACCACGGCCGCCCAGGTCGCCTTCGTCGGACGCGACCGCCCGGCGGAGGCGCAGACCGCGATCATGCCCAGCAACGTCGCGGCACCGGTGACGTGGCCCGACGGGTAGGAGTGGGCGAATTCGGCGACCTTCGCCATGTCGAACGGCGACCCGTCGCCCAGCTTGGCGAGGTTGTCGGGCGTCCGCGTCACCACTGCCTTGAATATCTGCTCGACGATCGCGCCAATGCCGACCGCCCCGATCACGACGACGGCCCGCAACGGGGATCTCGCCCGCCACGCCAGCAGCGTTCCGCTCGCCACCCCGGCGATCGCGACATGAACTGGCTTGCCGATGAACTCGAACGTGTGTCCGGCCAGCTCACGCAACCCTCGGTTGCCTCGGTGAAGGTCGACCCAGTTCCACATCGACGTGTCGAGATCGGTCAGCCACACCAAGTTGATCTGCAGCGCCACGAGCGTCAGAACGCTGGCGTTGCCGGCGGACAGCAGCATCATCCCCGCACGGCCCCCACGACGAAGGGCGGCCGCAAACAGAACTGCGGCCGCAACGATCAGTGCGATCTCGATGATGACGTCGACGGCGACCATTGTGCACGACGTCGACTTTCGACGACGACCGGTGCACGGCTCGGACACAAGAAAGGCCCCCCAGTTCTGGGGGGCCTGACCTGCGGTTTCTGGTGGAGCTGCCGGGAATCGAACCCGGGTCCTACGGCATTCCCTCGAGGCTTCTCCGTGCGCAGTCCGCTATGTCTCTACTTGGATCTCTCGTTCACGCGGACGAGACGAGATGACGATCCCAGTCGCTGTTTGATGTCCCCGTACATCCCGCGACCGGACGTATGGGTTTGTCCCTCTAGATGACGCCAGGGTCCGAGTCGAGGGCTCTCTCGGTCTGACGGACACACCGTCGCTTAGGCAGCGAGGGCGTAGTCGCGCTGATTGGAATCGGCGCTTAATTGGTTGCAACGACGCTTACGGTGGTCTCTTGCCTGCACCGGCACGCTTCCCTTGATTCGATGCGCGAAGTCGAAACCGTTCAGCCCCTCGCACCCCTGCCGAACTTCAGCAGGATGTTCATCGTACCGCCTTCAGCACGATTGCCCAGCGATTAATTCCCGCCCGTCGCGGCATTGAGGTGCGCGGCGGAGGTTGCCTTCAGGTGGGTCAGGTCCGAGGCCACCGAGGCGAAGGTGAACCCCTCGGCAAGTCGACGCGCGGCCACCGCTCCCTCGGGGGTGTGAATGCCCGCGGCGACGCCCGCCGCCGCGGCGGCCTCCCGGACCCGGGTGACCGCGGCCTCGAACTCGTCGGCCACCGCGGGATCCTGGGGATGCGCCCCGCCCACGGCCAGCCGCAGATCCGACGGACCCACGTACACCCCGTCCAGGCCGGGCACGGCGCAAATCTCCTCGACGTTGGCCAGGCCCTCGGGCGTCTCGATCATGGCGAGCACGACGGTGTCGCGGTCGGCGTCGGCCGGCACCGGCCCGATCCGCAACTGGGATCGCATCGGACCGTAGGACCGGATGCCGGTGGGTGGGTAGGTGGCCGCGGCGACCGCCCTGGCCGCCCCGGCCGCGTCGTTGACCAACGGCACGATGACCCCGGCCGCGCCGGCGTCGAGAGCCCGTCCGATCGGAGTCGGGTCGTTGGCCTCCACCCGCACCAGACCCACCGGCCCGGCCGCGGCGTCGACGGCCGTGAGTCCGGCGACCATCCCCGAGTAACCGATCAGACCGTGCTGCAGATCCAGTGCGAGGTAGTCCCACCCGACGTAGGCGAGCCACTCGGTGGCCACCGGGCAGTCCAGGACCGACCAGTAGCCCAGGATGCGTTCCCGGTTCCGTAGGCGGGCGGCGAATTCCCGTGCGCTCATGTGGAGATACCTTCCTCAGCGGTTGTAGTTCGGCATGGGCCCCCGCAGCGCGGCGCCGACGTCGTCGCACGCGTCGACGACGTCGCGCTCCAGCGGCCCCTTGGCCACCGCGGCGATGTTGGCCCGTAGGTGTTCGACCTTCGAGCCACCCAGCAGGAGAGGTCCCGCCGCCGGGCTGGACACCAGCCACCGCAGCGCCAGTTCGGTCAGCGGCACGTCGGCCTTCTCGGCGATGAGCGTCAACTGCTCGATGCCCTCGAATATGGCGGTGTTCCAATATCTTTGCTTGTACATCTGCGCCAGTCGCGAATCTCCGAAGCGGCCGTCGGCGGGTTCGTCGTCGAAGGAGTGCCGCCCGGTGAGCAGGCCGCCCCCGAGCGGGTTGTAGACCATGGTCGCCAGACCGGTCACCCGGGCGAATTCGACGTATTCGTCCTCGATCCGGCGGGCCAGCAGGTTGTAGAGCTGCTGCGCCACGACGGGTCTCGGCATCCCGAGGTCGTCGGCGAGGTGGTTGATCTCCGCGATCTGCCAGGCTGCGAAGTTGGACACACCGAGCGCCCCGACCTTGCCCTCGCCCATCAGGTCGGCGACTGCCGAGAGCGTCTCGCCGATGGGCGTGGCCCGGTCGGGCTGGTGCAGATAGAACAACTCGACGTGGTCGGTCCCGAGGCGGGCGAGGCTGCCCTCGACGCTGGCGCGCAGACCCGCCGGCGACAGCGGCGAGTGGTCGCCGGCATCGGGATGCGGCATGCCCGCCTTGGTGGCCAACGAGACTCGGTTGCGACGCCCTTCGAGCAGGCGGGCCAGCATTCGTTCGGTCTCGCCGCCGGCGTAGCCGTTGGCGGTGTCGACGTGGGTGACGCCGGCGTCGAGCGCGACGTCCAACATCGCCGCCGCGCCGTCGAGGTCGACGGTGTCACCGAAGGTCATGGTGCCCAGCACCAGGTCGGACAGCTGAAGGTTGGACACTATGCAACTCCCTGGGCGACGACGCTTCGTGGTTTGAGGCCGACCATCGTGGTCGGGTCGAGCGCGGCAGCGCGCAACGCCTTGGTATATGGCTCGCGAGGATCGGCCAAGACCTCGGCGGTGGCGCCCCGTTCCAGGATCCGCCCCCCGCACATCACCACGATGGTGTCGCTGATCTCGCGCACGACACCGAGGTTGTGGGAGATGAACAGATACGTCAAGCCGGTGTCCCGCTTGATCTCTCGCAGCAAGTCGAGCACCTGCGCCTGTACCGAGACGTCCAAGGCGCTGGTCGCCTCGTCGCACACCAGCAGATCGGGTCCGCTGGCCAGCGCCCTGGCGATCCCGATGCGCTGGCGCTGTCCGCCGGAGAACTCCGCGGGCTTGCGGTGCAGCGCGGTCGTCGGCAGCCCGACGCGGTCGATCAGCTCGGCCGCCTTGCGGTCGCGGGCCTGCCGGTTGCGAATACCCTGCAGCCGCAACGGTTCACCCACGATGTCGACGGCGCTCAGATGGGGGTCGAGTGACCCGTACGGATCCTGGAACACCATCTGGATGCGAGAGCGAAACGGGCGTAGCGCCTTCTCCGACAGGCGCGAGACGTCGACGCCGTCGAACCGGATGGCACCCGAGGTGGGGGTCAGCAGGCGGACGATGGACTTGGCCAAGGTCGACTTCCCGCACCCGGACTCACCGACGACGGCCAGCGTGGTGCCGGCGTCGACGGAGAAGCTGACCGAGTCCAGGGCGCGGAATACGCCGTTCGCGCCCGGATATTCGACGACGAGGTTCTCTACTTCGAGCAGCGGGGTGGTCATGCCGGAATTCCCGTGGGGACGTGCCGCTCGAGCCGTGGCACGGCGTCGAGCAGCTTCTTGGTGTAGGCACTTCGCGGATTGCGCAACAGGTCCTCGGCGCCGCCGCTCTCGACGAAGCAGCCGCTCTTCATCACGAAGATCCGATCCGACATCAGCCGGGCGACGCCAAGATCGTGGGTGATCAAGAGCATGCCGACGCCGGTGCGCTCCTGCAATTCGAGCAGCAGGTCCAAGATGGAGGCCTGCACGGTCACGTCGAGTGCGCTGGTGGGTTCGTCGGCCACGATGAGTTCCGGTCCGGCGGCCAGGGCCGCCGCGATGAGCACGCGCTGCAGCATGCCGCCGGAGAGTTGATGCGGGTACTTCGCCAGTTGGTCGGCGGGCTTGGGGATGCGCACCTGCTCGAGCAGTTCGACCGCACGGGCATTCTGCTTCGTGCGGCCGCGCACCCCGCTGTGACGGATGGCGTCGCGCAGCTGCGCCCCGACGGTGTGCACCGGACTCAGCGCCGTCATCGGGTCCTGCGGGATGAGCGCGATGTGCTTGCCCCGGACCTTCTCCAGTTCCCCTGGCCTGCCGAGGATCTCGCCGCCCTGGAACGTGGCGGACCCGGACAGCACGGCCAAGTCGTCGGGCAGCAGGCCGAGGATGCCCATCGCGGTGGTGGACTTGCCCGAGCCGGATTCGCCGATGATGGTGACCGTTTCGCCGGCGTCGATGTGGAACGAGACCCCGTCGACGGCGCGAATGACGCCACCGGCGGTGATCAGCTCGACCTGCAACTCGTCGACGGTCAAGAGGTTGCCCATCTCAGCTCTCCTTCTTCTTGCGCAGCGAGAACCTGGCCAGCAGTCCGGTCTTGGGGCCTCCGCTGCGGTCACGCAGTCCGTCGCCGAGCAGGTTCACCCCGACGACCAGCAGGGCGATCACCAACCCGGGCAGCGTGACCAGCCACCAGGACGTGGTGACGTAGTCCTGCCCGTCGGAGATGATGCGACCCCAGGTGGCGAAGGGCCGCTGTGGACCCGCGCCGAGGTAGCTCAGGGCGCTCTCGAGCAGTACCGCCTGGGCGAGCAGCAGCAACACGACCAGCGAGACCTGCTTGATGATGTTGGGGATCACGTGGCGCACCAGGATCGCGACGTGGCCGAGTCCCAGCACGTGCGCGGCCGCGATGTAGGGCTTCTCGCGTTCGACCAGCGTGAGCGATCTGGTGAGGCGGGCGATCTCCGGCCACTGTGCGATGGCGATGACGAACGTGATCACCGGGATCGAGGGGCCGAAGAGCGCGACCACCAGGAGCAGCATCATCAGCAGCGGCAGCGACAGCTGGGCCTCGAGCAGGCGGCTGACGACGGTGTCGATCCAGCCCCCGCGGTACCCCGCGAGCGCGCCGAGCGTCAGCCCGATCAGTCCGGAGACGACGACGGCGAGCACGCCGATCGCGAGGGAGACCTGGCCGCCGAACAGCACCCGCGCCAACAGGTCTCGGCCCAACTGGTCGGTGCCGAAGAGGTGACCGTCGGTCAGCGGCGGCAGCCGGCGTCCGGACAATTCGGTGGCATCGGGTGACGGCAGCGGCAGCACCCTGGCCAGCGCCACCGGGGCGATGACGATCAGGGCGGCGATCGAGCCGACCCAGATCTTGACCCTGCTGTCACGGGCTCGTCGGGTGGCGCCGGCACTGGCGACGTCGCGCGGCGTGACGGCCGACGGCCGGGGCTGATCTGGGGCGTCGATCACGGTGGTCACTTGGACGTTCCCTTCCCGAGCCGGACCCGCGGGTCCAGGAGCGGATAGCAGAGGTCGACGAGCAGTTGAACGAGGACCGCGAGCACCGCGGTGACCAGGACGGTGGCCTGGATCAGCGGGTAGTCGCGGGTCTCGAGAGCGCGGACCACGAGCGAGCCGACGCCAGGCCAGGCGAAGACCACCTCGACGACGACCACGCCGTTGAGCATCGAGGCGAATCGGGTGCCCAGCGCCGTCAGGACCGGGATGGCCGAGTTGCGCATGGAATAGCGCCAGATCAGCTCGCGCTCGGACACGCCACGCGACCGGCCGACGGTGATGTATGGCGACGCGAAGGCGCCGACCATCTCGCGGCGCACCATGCGGGAGATGAGGGCGATCTGCAGCACCGCGATCGTGACCGTCGGGAGCACCAGACTCGACCAGGTGGTGAAGCCGGCGGCCGGAAAGACCGGGACGAGTACCGCGAACAGGGTGATCAGCATTAGCCCGGTCCAGAAGTCCGGCATCGACTGACCGGCGATCGTCACCGCGTTGGCGGCGAGTTCGCGGCGGGTGTCGGCGCGGCGGGCCATCCAGACCCCGAGCGGAACGGCCACCAACGTGGTCAGCGTGATCGCCGCAACCGACAGCGTGATCGTGTACGGCAGGCGGGCGAGGACGACGTCGAAGGCCGGCGCCTGGAAGGAGTACGACGTGCCCAGGTCGAGGTGCAGCAGACCCTGCAGGTAGCGCAGGTATTGCACGAAGACCGACTGGTCGAGCCCCATGGTGACCCGGATCTTGGCCAGGTCTTCCGTCGTGGCCAACGGCCCCGCCATCGCGTAGGCGGGATCGCCCGGTGCCAGGCGGATCAGCACGAACACGGTGGTGAGGGTCAGGAAGACGGTCAGAAGGCTCTGACCGAGCCGCTTGAGCACGTAGCGCGGCATCGCTCCGCCCGGCACGCGGAACGTTCCGCGGCGCCGGCCGGCGGCGGTGGGCGCCGCCGCCGGAGGCGGTGGTGCGAGCTGTTGAGTCATCGGCGACCTTTCGAACGCGTTGTTACTCAGCTCACAATGGCACTAGTGCGCGTTTTGCGCAAGAACCATTTCGTTTCTTGCGCGTTGTACGCATCAAGGCTTACAGTCGGACTGTGTCAGCGATCACACGCCGCCCATCCGGCAGCGGCCGCCGACTGCCCCGTAACCCTCAGCTCGGAGGTCGATGGTGACCAAACCCATTCTGGCTCAGCCGTTCTCGCGGAGGACGCTGTTTCGATCCAGCCTCCTACTCGGCGCCGGCCTGGCCGTCGGCACGGCCGCCGGTTGCGCCACGCCCACCGGTCGGCCCGGCCCCACCACGGTGAGCCTGGCCCTGAACCGCTCGCTGGTCACCCTCGACAACAAGCTGCTGCAGTACGACGCCGCGCTGACCGTCCAACGGGCCGTCCGCCAAGGACTCACCGAGATCGACCAGAACCTCAAGCCGCGACTGGTGTTGGCCGACGTCTTCGAGTTGCGTTCTCCCACCCAGTGGTTCGTCCATCTGCGGCCGGGCATCCGCTATTCCGACGGCTCCCCCGTGCGCGTCGAGGACGTCGCCACCGCACTGAAGATGTACAGCCAGGTCAGCGGTTCGTTCGTCGGCACCTTCTTCCCCGAGTGGCCGACGGTGGAGAAGATCGACGACTCCAGTTTCACGCTCAACACCCAACGCCCCATCCCGGTGCTGGACTACTTGATGTCCAACATCCTGATCACCCCGGCGGCGGCCAACCGGCCCGAAGACCTCCAGACCGGCGTCGGCACGGGTCCCTACGTGGTGACCCAGTCCGATCGTGGTTCGGGCACCTACACTCTGGCCCGCAACGAGAAGTACTGGGCCGCAGCACCGCTCGTCGAATCGGTGCGCGTCCGGTTCATGCCGGACGAGTCCAGCCGCGTGGTGGCACTGCGCAGCGGGGAGGTCGACGTCATCGACTCCATCACCCCCGACGCCACCGACCAGATCGCCGGCCTGTCCGGGGTGGCGGTCGACCGGGCCGACGGCGTCCGGCTCAACCAGTTGTTCTACAACTTCCGCAAACCGTCGAACAGTCCGATGGCCGACGCCCGAGTGCGCCGCGCGCTCACCTACGCCATCGACGGCAGGTCCCTGGTGAACGACGTCATGCAGGGCTCGGCGACCGCCTCGCGCGGCGTCATCCCCCTGAGCCTCGACGGGGCGATCGAGACCGGCGAATACACCTACGACCCCGACCGCGCGAAGTCCGAACTGAACGCACTGGGACTCCGCGACCTGAAGATCAAGATCATCTGGGAGAGCGGCGAATTCGCCGCCGATACCGACATCATGGAATCGGTGCTGCAGATGCTCTCCGCCGTCGGCGTACAGGGCACGCTCCAGCAGTTCGAACCCGGGGGTGACATCGCCACCTGGCGCCAGGGCAAGGCCGGCGACTGGGACGTGCTCGGCAACGGCTATCCCAGCCCCACCGGCCTGGCGTTGACGATCCTGCAGGGCATGTACGCCGGCACCGCCGCGAAGGAGGCCACGCGCGACACCTACCACGGGTACCTGTTCCCCGAGATCACCGACGTCATCACCAAGGCCTCCGAGGAGGCCGACCCAGCCCAGCGCGCCGCACTGCTGGCCGACGCCCAACGCAAGATCTGGACGACCTGTCCGATGATGTGGTCGTTCGTCCCCAAGGCGGTGCTGGGCCGCCGCACGCGGATCGACGGGCTGACGCTGCGCCCCACCAACTCCTACGACCTCGCCGCCATCTCACTGAAGGGCTGACACCGTGTCTTCCAGCGAAGCATCCGTTGCCGCCATGCCAGCCGACGGAGTCCTCCGCGGCACCGCGGAACGGGGTCGCCGCGAAACCCTGCTGCCCGCGCCGCGCGTGCAGAATCACGCCGCCAACCTGGCGGTGCTGCCCGACGGCTCACTCGGCTGCGTGTGGTTCTCCGGCACCCAGGAGGGGGTGCCGGACATAGCCGTCTGGTTCTCTCGGCTGACGCCCGGCGAGACGGCGTGGTCGGAGCCGGTGCAACTCTCCGACGACCCGACGAGATCGGAGCAGAATCCCGTTCTGCACGTTCATGATTCCGAGCAGGTGTGGCTCCTGTGGACCTCCCAGCACGCCGGAAATCAGGACACTGCCCGCGTACTGCGCCGAATCTCCCCCGACGGCGGTCGGACGTGGGGCCCGACCCAGACGTTGCTCCCCGAGACCACCGACGGCGGAGTCTTCGTCCGGCAACCGCTGGTGGCGCTGCCCAGCGGGCGACTGCTCCTGCCGATCTTCCACTGCGTGCGCCTCCCGGGGCGCCGGTGGGTCGGCGACCGCGACTACAGCAGCGTCATGGTCTCCGACGACGGCGGCCGGACGTGGCGCGAGGTCACGGTGCCCGGTAGCACCGGTGAGGTCCACATGAACATCGGCAGGCTCTCCGACGGTCGGCTGGTGGCCCTGTATCGAAGCCGGTGGGCCGACCACGTCTACCGCAGCACCTCCGACGACGACGGGGACACCTGGACCGAACCAGAGCCCACCGAACTGCCGAACAACAACTCCTCGATCCAGTTCGTTGTGCTCCCGGGCGATCGAATGGCATTGGTGTTCAACGAGTCCAGCGCCGCCGACGCCACCGCGCGGCGCACCTCGCTCTACGACGAGATCGACGACGACGGCCTGGCCGACGCAGCGGCGCCGGAATTCGAGTCCGTCGACCTCGCCGACGGCGACGACCGCCGGGCCTTCTGGGGCGCCCCGCGGGCCCCGATGACCCTGGCGATCTCCGACGACGCCGGGCTGACGTGGCCGACGCGACGCAACATCGAAGTCGGCGACGGGTACTGCCTGTCCAACAACTCCCGCGACGGGCTGAACCGCGAGTTCTCCTATCCGAGCATCACCGCCGGCGAGGGCGTGCTGCACGTCGCGTTCACGCGCTTCCGGCAAGCGATCGAGTACGTCGAACTCGACGACGAGTGGATCACCTCGGACGACCGATGACCGAAGTGCAGTCGGAGTCGAGACACGCGGTCGTCACCGGTGCGAGTTCGGGCATCGGCGCGGCAGTGGTGCGTCATCTCCTCGAGGAAGGCTGGCTGGTCACGGGATTGAGCCGGCGCGCACCGGACTTCGTCGACGACCGCTTCACCTGGCTGGAGGCCGACCTCGACGACTTCTCGCGACTCGACGCTCAAGCCCGGGCACTCGGCGCCGCCGACGCCGTCGTGCACGCGGCCGGACTACAGCATTCCGCGCCACTCGGTCGCTTGAATCCAGAGCACGCACTGCAGATGTGGCGCATTCACGTCGGGGCCGCCGAGGTCGTGGTCAACGCCATGGCACCCGAATTGCGCGACGGGGCGCGCATCGTGCTGGTCGGCAGCCGCACCATGACCGGCAATGCCGGCAAGAGTCAGTACGTCGCCACCAAGTCCGCGCTCACCGGCATGGCCCGGTCCTGGGCCGCCGAACTCGTCGACCGAGGCATCACCGTGAACGTCGTGGCACCCGGGCCCACCGACACGCCGATGTTGACCGACCCCGCGCGCGCCCACACGCCGCCGAGGCTGCCCCCATTGGGTCAGTTGATCGAACCCCGTGAGGTGGCCGGCCTCATCGGCTTCCTGTTGAGCCCTCTGGGCCGCAACGTCACCGGTCAGGCGATCGTGCAGTGTGCGGGGGCATCGCTGTGAACTACTGCGCGAATCACGCATACTTGCTACCATCAGGTGCGCGTTTCGCGCAATCGATGGCATTGGGAGACGTCGCATGACCGAGCACACGGGCACGCACCCCGCGGTCGTCGTGCTGGCCGACGACCTCTCCGGTGCCGCGGAGACGGCGAGCGCCTTCCTGGGACGCCGCCCCTCGGTCAGCCTGCACCTCGAGTCGGGCATGATTCGCGAAGGCGACGCCGACATCCACGTCGTCGACCTCGACACCCGCTCGCGGACCGCCCCCGAGGCTGGGCAGGCATTGCGCAACGCGCTCACCGCCGTCGCACCCGACGCCATGGTGGTCACCAAGATCGACTCGCTGCTGCGTGGCCACGTCGGCGAATGGGCCCGCGTCCTCGCCGAACGAGGACCCGTCGTCGTCGCCGCGGCACTCCCCGCGCTCGACCGCACGGTCCGAGACGGCGTCCTGCACGTTGCCGGTGTCCCGCTGCATCGGACCCGCGCCTGGCACGCGGAACCGTCGACGCCCCCCGCTGCGGTGTCCGACCTCTTCGCCAATCTCCCGACGACGACGATCGCCGTCGGTCCCGACCTCGTCGGCCGACTCTCGGCGGCCGCCGAGCAGGGCCGAATCGCGGTGTGCGACGCCGCCACCGACGATGATCTGGACGCGATCCTGCGGGCGAGTCGCGCCGTCCCCCACGCCCACCTCGTCGGCACCGCCGCCCTTGCGAAGGCACTGGCGCGCACGCTGCCGATGGCCGCGCCGACGGTAGCTCCCACGGCCCGTATCGCCGCATCGATCCTCATGGTGGTGGGTACTGCCGAACCCGTTGCCGCCGAACAGGTTCGGCGGCTCGTCGCCACCGGCGCGACGCGTCTCACCCTCGACGCCGACGATCTCCTCGGTGGCACCGTGGACCCCGCCGCCCTGGCCGATGCGCTCGATCGCGGATCGGTAGTCGTCACCATAGGCGGCGACGTCCGCCCGGCCCTAAGTGGCGCACTGTCTTCCGCGTTGGCCCGGTTCGTCGCCGCCGGACAGTCCCGGCACAGCCCGGACCTGATGCTCACCGGCGGCGCCACCGCCCGCGCCGTCATCGAGGCCATCGGGGTGAGGACGCTGCACCCGGTCCACGAAGTGCACCACGGGGCCGTCGCCTCCGTCGCCTCCGACGGTCGCACCGTCGTCACCCGCCCGGGCAGCTTTGGTGACGCAGACAGCCTGGTCGCCGTCGCCGCCTACTTCGCGCACCAAACTCCCTCCGTCCCAACTCAACCGAAGGCATACACATGACAGTCCTGACCAGCAAGGCCGCCCTGCCCGTCATCGCGGTCACGATGGGCGACGGCGCCGGCATCGGGCCGGAGGTCATCGTCCGGGCGCTCCTCGACGACGTGGCCACGAGCTTCTGCGACCCGATCGTGATCGGTGACGCGAAGCGCCTCGTCCAGGCCGCCGAGATCCTGGGGCTCGACGTCGACGTCGTCACCGTCGAGGGGATCGCCACCGCGGAGAAGGCTCCCGGCCGCATCAACGTCGTCGACCTCGACTTGCTGCCCGCCGACCTGCCGTGGGGTCAGCTGTCGGCCGTCGCCGGACACGCGGCCTACGAATATCTGCGCGTGGCAGCCGAACTCGCCGTCCGCGGCGACGTCCAGGCGATCTGCACGGCCCCGTTGAACAAAGAGGCGCTGCACGCGGCGGGGCACGTCTTCCCCGGCCACACCGAGCTGCTCGCCCACTTCACCGGCATCGACGAGGTGTCGATGATGCTCTCGACGCCGAAGATGAAGGTCATCCACGTCACGACGCACATCGGGCTGATCGACGCCGTCTCGCGCATCGAGCCCGGCCTCGTGGAGCGCACCATCCGTCGCGGGTACGAGGCGCTGGTCCGATCCGGTGTGCCCCAACCGAAGATCGGCGTCTGCGGCATCAACCCGCACGCCGGGGAGAACGGACTGTTCGGGTACGGCGAGGAAGAGGAGAAGATCATCCCCGCCGTCGAGCGTCTCGTCGCCGAGGGCATGGACATCCACGGACCACTGCCCGCCGACACCGCGTTCTTCCTCGCCGGGCGCGGCGACTACGACCTGATCGTGGCCATGTACCACGACCAGGGTCACGGTCCCGTCAAGGTGCTGGGACTCGAATCGGGGGTGAACATCACCGTCGGCCTGCCGGTGATCCGCACGTCCGTCGACCACGGCACCGCCTTCGACATTGCGGGCAAGGGGATCGCCGAGGCCGGTAGCATGGTGGAAGCGCTTCGCCAGGGTGCCGAAATGGCAACCAGCACAGCACGTGTCGACTAGGAAAGAACGAGATGCCGGTTCGTGGTTCAGAGGCGCGGCGCGCCGAGATCGTCCACCTCGCGCGGTCGAGCGGGCTGGCGAGCGTCGAGGAGCTCTCGGTGCAGTTCGGCGTGACCGCCTCCACCATCCGCCGCGACCTCGGACAGTTGACGTCCCAGGGCCTCATCGCGAGGACCTACGGCGGTGCCATCGCATTGGACCGTCAGCCGGAATCCTCACTGCGCCAACGTGCCCTGGAGGGGTACCAGGCCAAGCACGACATCGCCCGATGGGCGGCCCGGCAGGTCCAACCCGGTGAGACCGTGCTGCTCGACGCCGGCACCACCGTCGGTGCGATGGGCGAATACCTCTGCGACGTCGCGGGCCTCACCGTCGTCACGGCCGGCCTCACCGCCCTGGAAGCGCTCGCCGACGCCGACGACGTCCGCGTCGAATGCATCGGCGGCACGCTGCGTCATCTCAGCCAGGGATTCGTCGGCCCGATCGCAGAGGCCAGTCTGCAGCGCCTCACCTTCGACCGGGCGTTCCTCGGGGCAGACGCGGTCGACGCCGCGCTGGGCATCTGCGAGGCAGAGCTGGAGCAGACCCGGCTCAAGGAGATGATGATCGAGCGGGCCGGCACCGTCTACGTCCTGGCCCACGAGAGCAAGCTGGGCGGCCGGCCGTTCCACGCGTGGGCGCCGATCCCGCCGGGAACCACGTTGGTCACCGACGACTCCGCGACCGACGCACAGACCGAGCCCTTCGCCTCTGCGGGTCTGACCGTGGTCCGCGCACCCCGCTCCTAGACGTCCCCACGCGTCAGCCGCCGGCGAACCGCCCGACCAGCGTCACCACGACGGCGCCGAACAGCAGTGTCGGGCCGACGACCTCGACCACCGTCAGGCCCTCGCAGACGACCGCAAGCACACCCAGCGGTATCGCGGCGACCAACAGCACGACTCGCACCGCGAGGGTCCGCTGCGCGCGCAGCGCCGAACGCCACGTGCGGCTCGGGACCACGCGGCTGAGCCACCCCGCGTATCCCGCCAACGCCAGCGTGCAGACGCCGACGGCAATCCGGTGTCCCACGTCGGGAGTGGTGCCCTGCCCCACCGCGGGGATGCTGATGACGATCACCCACCCCAACACCAGCACGCCCACGGTCGCCAGGCGCAGCAGCCGAGCCAAGGCGATGCCGATGTTGCGGCGCGCCAGGTCACCGAGGTCGGGATCGAGGCGGGCCGCACCGAGGAAACCCTTCAGCGCGGCCGACCACTTGCTGCGGGCGAGGCGGTTGACGCCGATGTTGTGAATGGCCGACGCGTTGCCTGGATCCAGTCGAAGCGCTTCCTCATACGCGCGCGTCGACTCCTCGGACCGGCCCAGCCGGGCCAGGATCTGGCCGCGCAGGACGTGGCTGTCGGCGCTGGCGGGATCCAGCCGCAACGCCTCGCCGATCACCACGAGGGCGTCGTGGGGACGTCCGACCTTCATCAGCATCTCGGCGTAGACGAAGTGGGCCAGCCGGTCGTGGGGCGCAGCGGCGACACCGCGCCAGGCCATGTAGAGGGCCTGCTCCACCCATCCTGCTCCGTCGAGGGCCACGGCGTAGATGCGCATCGCGAAGCCGTACTCGGGTGAGATCGACAGTGCGGCAAAGGCATTCTGGGTGGCAGCGGAATGCTCTCCAGCCAGCACCTGCACCCGGGCCAGGTTGGCCAGCAGAACCGCGTCGTCGGGCGAGGTGACCAGCGCCTGCCGCAACACCTGCTCGGCGCGGTCGAGGTTGCGGGCGTCGGCGTACGCGGTGGCGAGGGCGACCACGCCCTCGGTGTCACCGGCAGCGGTCAACGCAACTTCTTGCGGCGCAGGTAGTTCGCCAGCTCGTCGTAGGTTCCGTCCCCGTTGGCGAACTCGACGACGTTGCGGGCGGTGTCGAACCACGGTCCGGCGCTCGGCCGGATCTGCTTGAGCGCCGCCTCGACGTCGTTCATCCGGACCGGACGCACCTCCCCCGCCCGCAGCGTGTCGGCCATCGCGAGTTGCGTTGCCGTATCGCAGACGTGGGCGATGTCCGCCCCGGAGAAGCCCTCGGTGCGTTTGGCCACGGCCGCGGGGTCGATGCGTTCGACCGGCCGGTCGCGCAAGTTCATCCGCACGATGGCCGCCCGCGCGTCGGCGTCGGGCAGCCCGACGAAGATCATCCGGTCGAAGCGACCCGGCCTGCGCAGCGCCGGATCCACGTCCCACGGCATGTTCGTCGCGGCCAGCACGTAGACCCCGTCGTTGGACGAGGTGGCCGTATCCAGTTCGGCGAGAAGTGCGTTGACCACGACGCGCAACCCCGAACTGTTGCTCAGCGCTGCCCGTCGCTGGCCCAGCGCGTCGACTTCGTCGAAGAACAGCACGCACGGCGCATTGCGGCGCGCCGTCTCGAAGATGCGGTTCAGTGCGCGCTCGCTGTCGCCGAGCCAATGCTGCAGCACGTCGGCGATGCCGACGGCGTAGAAGTTCGCCCCGAGTTCGCCGGCCACCGCCCTGGCCAGGTAGGTCTTGCCGCACCCCGGCGGACCGTACATCAGCAGGCCGCCGCGGGCGTTGACCTTGTAGGCCCGCATCAGTTCCGGATTGCGGATGGGGCCCAGCAGTGACACCTCGAGCCGTTGCTTGACCACCTGCATGCCCACGACGTCGGCGAGGGTCACGTCGCTGCGCCGGACCGCGTCGACGTCGGCGTCGTCGATACCGTCGGCGGACTCGGCCTCACCGTCGACGAAGGCGGGACCGATGATGTCGGACACCTCCTCCTCGGCGGCCGACCAGTTGAACTCCGGCGTCGGGCGCGACGGGGCCGGCTCCGGGGCGGTGCCGGTCGCCAGGCCGGCGGTGCACCTTTGCAACAGGGTCAGGGCAGCGGCGCTGGAGGCGTCCTGCGCCAGCGCCGCGCTGCAATGGGTGAGCGCCTCGGTGAAACTGCCCTGCTGGATCAGCAACTCGACGAGGTGAAGCCGGAGTTCCATGGCGTCGGGAGTGCGTTCGACGGCGGCCGTCAACTTGCGGATCACGGCGTCACTGGCCATTCCGTACCCCCTCCGCTCGGCGCACGTTCGATCCTACTGACGGCCTCTCGACGACGGCGTGACCGGTCACATGCCCTTGGAACGCCTACCCAGTTCGCGGATCACTTCGCGGTCGGCGTCGCGCTTGGCCAGATCCTGGCGCTTGTCGTGGGCCTGCTTGCCGCGGGCCAGGGCCAGTTCGACCTTGACCTTGCCGTCGGTGAAGTACAGCGACAGCGGTACCAGGGAGAGGTTGCCGTCCCTGATCTTGCCGATGAGATTGTCGATCTGACCGCGGTGCAGCAGCAGTTTCCGGTTGCGGCGCGGTGAGTGATTGGTCCACGAACCGTGGTGATACTCCGGGATGTGCAGGTTGCGCAGCCACACTTCGCCGTCGTCGACGGTCGCGAAGGAGTCCGCCAACGAGGCCTGCCCCTCGCGGAGGCTCTTGACCTCGGTGCCCATCAACGCCACCCCGGCCTCGAAGGTCTCGAGGATCGAGTAGTTGTGCCGCGCCTTGCGGTTGGTCGCGACCACCTGGTTGTTGCGGTGCTTCTTGACCTCCGCGGCCGACTTCTTCGCCACCGTTAGCGCCGGACGTACAGCCGCAGGGTGACGTAGGCCGTGACACCGGACATCGCCAAACCGAGGAACAACATGATGGGTGCGCTGAAGTAGAGGACGTCCTTGTAGTCGACCTCGGCGATGAGGTTGGCGTCGTAGAACTGCTTGAGCGCCCTCTCGAGGAACAGCGCCCGCACCAGGATCAGACCCCCGATCGCGATGACGACACCGATGAGTGCGGCCAGCATCGCCTCCACTAGGAACGGCAGCTGGGTATACCAGCGACTCGCGCCCACCAAGCGCATGATGCCGATCTCCGTTCTTCGGGTGTACGCCGCGACTTGAACCATGTTGGCTATCAGCAGGATCGCGCCGACGGCCTGGACGAGCGCGATGGCGAAGGCCGCCGCGCTCAACCCGTCGAGCACCGCGAACAGCCTGTCGATGAGATCCTTCTGGTTGAGCACGTTGAGGACGCCGGGTTGGGCCCGCAGCGCGTCGTCAAAGTCCTTGTGCTGTTCGGGGTCGTCGAGCTTCACCACGAATGATGCGGGAAAGGCGTCCTTGCCCGCAACGTCTTTGTACTGCGGGAACTTCTTGATCGCGTCCTCGTAGGCGTCGCCCTGGTTGAGGAAGCGGACCGACTTCACGTCGGTGCGGTCCTCGATCTTCTTGCGCACCGCCTTGCAGGGATCCCCGTCGCACGTGGGGTCGTTGGCCGAGATGTCGTTGGTCAGGAAGACCTGGCTCTCGACGCGGTCCAGATAGATGCCCTTCGAGCTGTCGGCCAGCCGGACGACGAGCAGGCCGCCGCCGAACAGGCCGATCGAGATGGCGGTCGTCAAGATCATGGCGACCGTCATGGTGACGTTGCGACGAAGCCCTGTTAGGACCTCGTTGACGAGAAAGCCGAAGCGCACTTACCGATCCATTCCATAGACACCGCGCTGTTCGTCGCGGATCAGTCGTCCCAGCTCGAGTTCGATGACTCGCTGGCGCATCGAGTCGACGATGTGATGGTCGTGGGTTGCCATCAACACCGTCGTCCCGGTGCGGTTGATCCGCTCGAGCAGATCCATGATGTCCTTGCTGGTCTCGGGGTCCAGGTTGCCGGTCGGCTCGTCGGCCAGCAGCACCAGCGGCCGGTTGACGAACGCGCGCGCGATGGCGACGCGCTGCTGCTCACCGCCGGAGAGCTCGGAGGGCAACCGCTGGGCCTTGCCCGACAGGCCGACCATCTCCAGGACGTCGGGCACCACCCGGTCGATCACGTCGGAGCGCTTGCCGATCACCTCCAGTGCGAAGGCGACGTTCTCGAAGACCGTCTTCTGCTGCAGCAGCCGGAAGTCCTGGAACACGCAGCCCAACACCTGCCGAAGTCCGGGGATGTGCCGGCTGGGCAGCTTGTTGACGTGAAACTTCGACACCCGGATGTCTCCGTGCGTCGGGGTGTCCTCGGCGAGGAGCAGCCGCATGAACGTCGACTTGCCCGATCCGGACGGCCCGATCAGGAAGACGAACTCACCCTTTTCGATCTTGAGCGAGACGTTGTCCAGAGCTGGCCGTGCCGAGGATTTGTACTGTTTGCTCACGTGGTCGAGGGTGATCATCACGGCACGCCAGTGTAGCCGTGCCGACTTCGGGGGCCGGACTACCCGGGGGGCGGAGGCGCCAGCACGGGGAGCGTGACGCCCGGCAGGATCACCGTCGTCGTCGCGGTCGAGGTGCCCGAACGGTTCGGCACGGGCTGCCCGGGAGAGGTGATCGGAGTCTGGGTCACCGTCGTCGCCGGGAGAGGTCCTAGGCCGTCGGGGTCGACGACGGTCGTCGCGGTCTCCGGCGTGCTCGTGGTGGGCGTCGCCGACCCGCTCGTGGTCTCCGTCGGGCTGGACTCCGTGGTGGTCTCGGTCGTGCTCGTCGTCGTCGGCGTGCTGTACGTCGTCCTGGGTCGGGTCTCGACGTTGGTGCGGGGCACCCAGGTGTACTCCGGGTCCGGAACGAACCCGGGCGGCACGACCTGGGTGGGCTCCGTGACGGGCGGCGTCGGCGGCGGAGCGTAGGTGGCGTGCAGCCACCACGTGAAGCAGAAGGCGACGATGAGGGCGAACGTCGACGTCCGGACCCGACCACCGGGCAGGTAGGCCGGCCACTCGCGTCCCTCGCCTCCCTTGCGGAACGTGAACTTCACTTGTCGTGACCCCCGTTCTGCGGGTCCTCGGCGATGGCGGAGGTCGCCGTCGGCGACAGGGCGCCGATCGTGGGCGACGCTTCGGCCGGGCTGGCGATGCCGGCGCGACGCAGGGCGGCGACGACGAGCACGCGCAGTTGCCGGCCGACCTCGAACTGCTTGCCGGGCAGCGTGCGCGCGACCATCCGCAGGTTCACCGTGTCCAGTTCGATACTCTCGACGCCCATCAGCTGCGGCTTGTCGAGCATCAGGGCGGCCATCTGGGGGTCCTTCATCGCGTCGTCGCACACGTGGTGGAGGACGTCGTTGACCTTGTTCAAGTCAGAGCTGGTCGGCACCGGAATGTCGACCACGGCGCGGGCCCAGTCCTTCGACTGGTTGACGGTCTTGACGATCTGACCGTTCGGGATCGTGAACACCTCACCCTCGCTGGAGCGCAGCTTCGTCACCCGAAGCGTGACGTCCTCGACGGTGCCCTCGGCGGGCAGCGCGATACCCGCGACCGTCAGGGCGACGAGGTCACCGAAGCCGTACTGCTTCTCGGTGATGATGAAGAACCCCGACAGCAGGTCCTGGACGACGCGCTGCGCGCCGAAGCCCAGCGCGGCGCCGAGGACCGCGGCCGGCGCCACCAGGGACCCGACCGGGATCGCGACGATGTCGGTGATCTCCACGATGACCATGACGCACAGCAGCGCGATCGTGACCCAGGAGATGACCGAGGCGACGGCCTGGCGATGCTTGGTCGTCTCCGACCGCACCAGCGCGTCGCTCTCGCGGAAGTCGGCGTCGATGCGGCGCGTGATCTTGCGCGCCGTCCACTGGACGAACCGGGCGGCGAGGATCGCCGCCAGGATCAGCATCACGATCCGAAGACCGCGGGTGATGATCCATTCGCCGATGTCGCCGCGCCAGAAGTCGTGCCAGCTGTCGGCCCAACTGAGTGCCAAGAACGTGTTAGTCGTCATCTTTCCTATTGCGCCAACGGATGCCTGCTTCCAGGAAGCCGTCGATGTCGCCGTCGAGTACTGCGGCCGGATTCCCGACTTCGTAGTCGTTCCGCAAATCCTTGACCATTTGGTACGGATGCAGGACGTAGGAGCGCATCTGATTGCCCCACGAACTGCCGCCGTCGTTCTTCAGCGCGTCCATCTCCGCGCGCTCTTCGAGCCGTTTGCGTTCGAGCAGCTTTGCCTGAAGAACGCGCATCGCAGACACCTTGTTCTGCAACTGCGACTTCTCGTTCTGGCAAGTGACGACGATACCGGTGGGGATGTGGGTCAGTCGAACGGCCGAGTCGGTGGTGTTGACCGACTGCCCGCCGGGCCCGCTGGATCGGTAGACGTCGACCCGCACGTCGCCGTCGGGAATGTCGATGTGGTCGGCGGTGTCGACGACGGGCAGCACCTCGACGTCGGCGAAGGACGTCTGACGCCGGCTCTGGTTGTCGAAGGGGCTGATGCGCACCAGGCGGTGCGTGCCCTGCTCGACCGAGAGCGTGCCGTACGCATAGGGCGCGTGCACCGCGAAGGTGGCGCTCTTGATGCCGGCCTCTTCGGCGTAGGACGTGTCGAACACCTCGACGCCGTAGTCGTGCTTCTCGGCCCAACGGATGTACATCCGCATGAGCATCTCGGCCCAGTCCGCGGCGTCGACGCCGCCGGCGCCGGACCTGATGGTCACGACGGCCTCGCGTTCGTCGTACTCCCCCGACAACAGGGTGCGGACCTCCATGCCCGCGATGTCCTCGCGCAGCTTCGCCAGCTCGGCGTCGGCGTCGTCGAGGGCCTCGGCGCTGCCAGCACCCTGCTCCTCGGCCGCCATCTCGTAGAGCACCGGAAGGTCCTCGAGCCGCTGCCGCAACTCCTCGACACGGCGCAGTTCGCTTTGGGCGTGGGACAGCTCGCTGGTGACCTTCTGGGCGTTGCTCTGGTCGTCCCACAGCTTCGGATCCGACGCCGCGTCCTCCAAGGTCTTGATGCGGTCGCGGAGGCCGTCGACGTCGAGCACCCGCTCCACGGTCGTCAGAGTCGTGTCGAGCGAGGTGATGTCGTCTTGCCGGTCGGGATCCACGGGAGATCAGGTTACCGACACCTCTGCGGGTCTAGCATCGGCTTGGTAACCAGCCCGGTGACCACGCGACAGCCCCTTGCGGGTTTCCGGGGCTCGTCATCTTCCCCATGGAGGGCTAGTACATGCGCCCGTACCACGTGGCGATCGTCGGTTCCGGCCCGTCGGGCTACTTCGCCGCTGCCTCACTCTTGAAGTTCGCAGACTCGTCGGGCGACTCGGGAGACCCGAGGGACGTGCGGGTCGACATGCTGGAGATGCTGCCGACCCCGTGGGGCCTGGTGCGCTCGGGCGTGGCCCCGGACCACCCCAAGATCAAGACCATCAGCGCCCAGTTCGAGAAGGTCGCGAGCGATCCTCGCTTCCGCTTCTTCGGCAACATTCGGGTGGGTGAGGACGTACACGCCGACGAACTGGCCGAACGCTACGACGCGGTCGTCTACGCGGTGGGAGCCCAGGCCGATCGTCCCCTCGGCATCCCCGGCGAGGAGTTGCCCGGCAGCGTCGCAGCCGTCGACTTCGTCGGGTGGTACAACGCCCACCCTCACTTCGAGGAAATGGCGCCGGACCTGTCGACCGGGCGGGCCGTGGTGGTCGGCAACGGCAACGTCGCGCTCGACGTCGCGCGCATCCTCGTCAGCGACCCCGATGCGCTGGCCAACACCGACATCGCCGACCACGCCTTGGAGTCTCTGCACGCGCGCGGTGTCGAGGAGGTGGTGGTGATCGGGCGTCGTGGCCCCCTGCAGGCCACCTTCACCACGCTGGAGTTGCGCGAGCTCGGAGATCTCGAGGCGATGGCCGACGTGGACGTGGTCGTCGACCCGGCGGACTTCGCCGACATCTCCGAGGAGGATCTGGAGGCGGCGGGCAAGACCGTCAAGCAGAACGTCAAGGTGCTACGCGGATACGCGGACCGGCCCCTTCGGGGAGCCAAGCGTCGCATCGTGTTTCGGTTCCACACCTCGCCCGTCGAGATCAAGGGCGACGGGCGGGTGTCCTCGATCGTGTTGGGGAGCAACGAGTTGGTCGACGAGGGTGGCCGGCTGGTCGCCAAGGACACCGGTGCCCGCGAAGAGCTTCCCGCGCAGCTGGTGGTCCGCGCCGTCGGGTACCGGGGCGTGCCCACGCCGGGGCTGCCGTTCGACGAGCGCTCGGCGACCATTCCGCATTCCGACGGCCGCGTCGAGGGCACCAAGAATTCCTACGTCGTCGGATGGATCAAGCGCGGCCCCTCCGGAGTCATCGGCAGCAACAAGAAGGACTCGGCGGCTACCGTCGAGACGCTTCTCGCCGACCTGGCGACGGCAGACCTGGGCGACGAGCCGCAGGACGCCGCCGCCTGGTTGCTGGCACGCCAACCCCACCTGGTCACCGACGACCACTGGAAGCGGATCGACGCGCACGAACGCAGCGCCGGTGGACCGTCGGGGCGGCCGCGGGTAAAGGTGACGAATGTGGCGGAGTTCTTGCGGATCGGGCACGGCTGAGGACCGATCTGCGAGGCACGAGCACGTGAGGAGTCAGCCCAACGGGCACGGCTAGACCTCCTGCACGACTACCCCCGTCGCGGCGAGTTCACCGAGTCGGCCTCGATGGTGATCAGCACCCGGGTCTCATGGGGATTGCCGCTGAAGTTCGGGTACGGGATGCCCAGATATTTCTGCGAGAGTTCCTCGATGCTCTCCCGTCCGCCCTCGGTGGTCGTCTTCACCACCCGCCCGCGGACGGCGTAGTAGCCGTAGACGTTCTCGGGGTCGACGACGTTGACGGCGACGCGCGGATCTCGGGCTATGTTGCGCGCCTTCTGCATGCCGTCGACGATGTTGACCACGATGTTCTCTCCGTCGGTGGTGACCCAGGTTTCGGTCAGCTGGGGCGATCCATCCGGCATCAACGTGGCGATGAAGCAGGGGCTTGGCTTGCGGAGGAGATCTAGCAGACCTTCTGGCAGTGGTTGCGGCATGACTTCGTCATACACCCGCGTCGCATACCCGTGTCATACGCCCGTCGTAGAATCGAACACATGTTCGACATGGACGAGGCGCGGTTCCTCGACCGCATCGCCGCACTCGAGCGCGCCAAGTCCGCGGCCCGCGGCCGAACAGGCCGCCCTGACCGCCCGCCTCGACACCACCCGCCGGGCGCGGGAAGCCGCCGCCGGGATACCCGCGGCCAGGCGGGGCAAGGGGTTGGGTAGTGAGATCGCCCTGGCCCGCCGCGACTCCCCGAACCGTGGTGGGCGCCACCTCGGATTGGCCCGCGCTCTGGTCCACGAAATGCCCCACACCCTGGCCGCCCTACGAGCCGGGGCACTGTCCGAATGGCGGGCCACCCTCATCGTGCGCGAATCGGCCTGCCTCGACGTCACCGACCGCCGAATCCTCGACGCCCGGATGTGCGCCAACCAGACCACCCTCGACGGCAAGGGCGACAAGAAGATCACCGCCGACGCGAAGGCCATCGCCTACCAACTCGACCCGCGTGCTCGACCGTGCCGCCCGCGCCGAGGGCGAACGCTCGGTCTGGGTCCGACCTGCACCCGACGCCATGACCTACGTGACCGCACTGCTCCCCATGACCCAGGGTGTCGCGGTGTACGGCGCACTGCGCAGGGAAGCCGACACGTGCGGAGACGGGCGCTCCCGCGGCCAGGTCATGGCCGACACCCTGGTCGAACGCGTCACCGGCCGCCCCGCCGCGGTGCCCGTTCCGATCGCGGTCGAGGTGGTGATCACCGACGAGACCCTGGTGGGCGGGGACACCACACCCGCCCGCGTACCCGGGTACGGACCCATCCCCGCCGCGGTGGCCTGCCAACTGGTCGACCGCGCCGCCACCGACGACCGATCCAAGGCCACCCTGCGCCGGCTCTACCGCCACCCCAGCCCCGGAAACCTGATCGCGATGGAATCTCGGGCCCGAACCTTCCCGAAGGGGTTGACCCGGTTCATCGCCGTCCGCGACGACACCTGCCGCACCCCGTACTGCGACGCCCCCATCCGCCACACCGACCACGCCCACCCCCACGCCCGCGGTGGACCCACCACCGCAGTCAACGGCCTCGGCGACTGCGAAGCCTGCAACAACACCAAGGAAGCCCCCGGCTGGTCGGCGACCACCACCCTCGACCACGACGGTCACCACGCGGCAGAATTCACCACCCCCACCGGCGCCCGCCACCACTCCCAAGCCCCACCACTACCCGGCCGCACCACCCACCACCGAAGCGCCGTCGAGATCGCCTTCGCCGACCACCTCGCCTGGCCCAACGCCGCCTAGCGGAGCTCGGTGGGACCGCTGGGCGGCGGCGGGGGCATGTTGGGCGGCGGTGGCGGCATGTTGGGAATCTCGGGCGGAGCGAAGGACCACTTCTCGGGATTCTTGGTGCTGTAGACGATGGGGATCAACTGACCCATGTTTGGCGCGGTCCCCACTGCCATCTGCAGGCGACCGTAGACCTCGTAGTCACGCACCGTCGGACCGCTGATGACGCCGGTGATCGTCACGAACTGCGAGCCGCCCGACTCCGCGCCCGCGCTCACCCCGGTGACGAGCAGGGTGCCGGCGGCATTCGCTCCCCGACCGACGGGGTTGCGACGCTCGCGGGGGTCTCCTACGCTGCCGGGTCCGCCCGACGCCCCCGGGCCACGCCTCCCCATGATCCTGGGTCCAAGCAACAGCACGATGCCACCGACCACCAGCAAGAGCACGAGGATTTCGAACACGAACCCCATGGTAGGACTGCACCCATGAGAACAGTCTCAGATGATCTCGGCCTCGCCCTGCAGATGGCCGACGAGGCCGACGCGTTGACCCTCGACCGGTTCGGCGCCCTGGACCTCCACGTCGAGACCAAACCCGACCTGACCCCGGTGACCGACGCCGACGAGTCCGCCGAGGAATTGCTGCGCGGCCTGCTGGTGGCCAATCGCCCCGACGATGCCGTCCTGGGCGAAGAGTTCGGCGGCACAGCGATTTTCGAGGGTCGCCAGTGGGTGCTCGACCCCATCGACGGCACCAAGAACTTCGTCCGCGGGGTTCCGGTGTGGTCCACGCTCATCGCCCTGCTGGAGGACGGCGTTCCGACCGTCGGCGTCGTGAGCGCACCCGCGCTGGCACGACGATGGTGGGCCAGCGCGGGCGGAGGCGCATTCACCTCGTTCAACGGAGCCACCCGCCAGATCTCGGTGTCGGGCGTGTCGGAACTCGAGTCGGCGAGCCTGTCGTTCTCCGATTTGACCACCGGCTGGGAGGATCGCCGAGACCGGTTCGTCGAACTCACCGACGCGGTCTGGCGCGTTCGGGGTTACGGCGACTTCTGGTCGTACTGCCTGGTGGCCGAAGGGGCGGTCGACGTCGTCGCCGAACCCGAGGTCAAGCTTTGGGATCTCGCACCGCTCGACATCGTCATCCGCGAAGCCGGTGGTCGTTTCACCAACGTCGACGGCGCCCCCGGCCCGCATGGCGGAAGCGCGGTCGCCACGAACGGTCACCTGCACGACGACGTGCTCGGCTGGCTCGCGACGCCGTGACGATCAGGTGACGTTGATAACAGTCTCGGCGTATCTTACTCAATAGTAAGATACGGTCATCACGTACTGCCCCAACGATGCGAGGCTGTCGACATGACCAACACCCTGCCGTCCCCGAGCGGCACCAATCAACGCCCGAAGCGCACCGGCCGCGAAAGCGCCGTAGGCCTTCAAAAGCACAAGCGGTCGGCGACCGACATCGGCCTCGCCCTGCTCACTCCCCTTCTCGGCCAAGAGTTCCTGGACCGCCGCGGGCTGCGGGATCCGCTCAATCGCGGTCTTCGCAACGGAGTGCAGACGGTCTTCTCCGCACTGGGCACGACGACGCGTCAGTTCAACCGGGTGCAGCGACTTGGGAAGCCCGCCACCCGGCTCAAGCCGAGCGGCGCCGACTACTTCGACCTGACGCCAGACGACGAGCAGAAGATGATCGTCGAGACGATCAGCGAGTTCGCCGAGGAAATCCTTCGGCCCGCGGCTCATGACGCCGACGCCGCGGCCACCTACCCACCCGAGCTCATCGCCAAGGCCGCCGAGCTCGGCATCACCGCCGTCAACGTCCCGGAGGACTTCGACGGCATCGCCGCACACCGCTCCACCGTCACCAACGCGTTGGTGGCCGAAGCCCTTGCCTACGGCGACATGGGTCTGGCGCTTCCCATCCTCGCGCCGGGCGGCGTCGCATCAGCCCTCACCCACTGGGGCAGCGCCAGCCAGCAGGCCACCTACCTCCCCGAGTTCGCCGGCGAGAACGTGCCTCAGGCGTGTGTCGCGATCGCCGAGCCCCACGCGTTGTTCGACCCCACGGCACTGAAGACCGTCGCCACCCGCACCCCGGGCGGATACCGGCTGACCGGCGTGAAGTCGCTCGTGCCCGCGGCGGCCGACGCCGAACTGTTCGTCGTCGCCGCCCAGCTCAACGGCAAGCCCACACTGTTCATCGTCGAGGCCAACTCGACGGGGCTCTCCGTCAAGGCCGACCCGAGCATGGGCATCCGCGCCGCGGCACTGGGCCAGCTCGAACTCGCCGACGTCGCGGTGCCGCTACACAACCGGCTCGGCGAGGACGAGACGACCGAAGCCGAGCATGCCAACAACTACTCCGAGGCGATCGCCCTGGCCCGATTGGGTTGGGCCGCACTGGCGGTCGGCACGTCACACGCCGTACTCGACTACGTCATCCCCTACGTCAAGGAGCGCGAAGCGTTCGGTGAACCCGTCGCGCGCCGGCAGTCGGTGGCGTTCATGTGCGCCAACATCGCCATCGAACTCGACGGGCTGCGTCTGATTACCTGGCGCGGTGCCGCCCGCGCCGAACAGGGCCTGTCCTTCGCCCGAGAAGCGGCGCTGGCCAAGAAGTTCGGCACCGACAAGGCCATGCAGATCGGGCTGGACGGTGTGCAGTTGCTCGGCGGCCACGGCTTCACCAAGGAACATCCCGTCGAACGCTGGTACCGCGACCTTCGTGCACTCGGCGTGGCCGAAGGCGTCGTCGTCCTCTAGTCCCTGGTATCTCGAAACTAACCGGAAGTCCTCTCATGGCAATCAATCTCGAAATGCCCAAGAAGTTGCAGGCCGTCATCGACACGAGCCACGGAGCCGCCGCCGAGATGCTGCGGCCGATCTCCCGCAAGTACGACCTCGCCGAGCACGCCTACCCAGTCGAACTGGACACGTTGGCCGAACTCTTCGAGGGCATGACCGCCGCGAACACCATCTCCTTCGCCGGAGCCGAGGCGTTCCGCGACGGCGCCGACTCGAAGGTGAACGTCAACGGCGCCAACATGTCCGCGTTGGTCAATGCGCTCGAGATCAGCTGGGGCGACGTCGCCTTGCTCCTGTCGGTGCCGTTCCAGGGGCTGGGCAACGCCGCACTCTCCGGCGTCGCGACCGACGAGCAGCTGAGCCGCCTCGGCAAGGTCTGGGCGGCGATGGCCATCACCGAGCCGAGCTTCGGTTCGGACTCAGCGGCGGTCTCGACGACGGCGAAGCTCGACGGCGACGAGTACGTCATCAACGGCGAGAAGATCTACGTCACGGCCGGGGCTCGGGCCAGCCACATCGTGGTGTGGGCGACGTTGGACAAGTCGAAGGGCCGCGCGGCGATCAAGTCCTTCATCGTGCCGCGCGACCATCCCGGTGTCACCGTCGAGAGACTCGAGCACAAGCTCGGCATCAAGGCCTCCGACACCGCCGCGATCCGCTTCGACAACGCGCGGATCCCGAAGGACAACCTGCTGGGTAGTCCGGAGATCAACGTCGACAAGGGTTTTGCCGGCGTCATGGAGACCTTCGACAACACCCGGCCCATCGTGGCCGCGATGGCCGTCGGCGTCGCCCGCGCGGCGTTGGAGGAATTGCGCACGATCCTCACCGACGCGGGCGTGGAGATCTCCTACGACAAGCCCGCGCACGCCCAGAGCGCGCCTGCCGCGGAATTCCTGCGGCTGGAGGCCGAGTGGGAGGCCGGCTACCTGTTGACGGTCCGCTCCGCCTGGCAGGCCGACAACAAGATTCCGAACTCCAAGGAAGCCTCGATGGGCAAGGCCAAGGCCGCCCGCGTGGGCAGCGAGGTCACCCTCAAGGCCGTCGAAATGGCCGGAACCACTGGCTATTCCGAGGCCACGCTGCTGGAGAAGTGGGCCCGCGACTCGAAGATCCTCGACATCTTCGAGGGCACTCAGCAGATCCAGCAGCTCGTCGTGGCCCGTCGGCTGCTCGGGTTGTCCTCGGCAGAGCTGAAGTAGCGCACCAGCCGGGGCCAGGGCCGCTAACGTCATCGGAATGGATGACTTTCAAGCCCTGGTCGCACGGCAGCACGACGATCGCGTCGACGCGACGGTCGAGACCCTCACCGAGGCGGACTTGCCGCCCGGCGAGGTGACCATCCGCGTGGCCTACTCGAGCGTCAACTTCAAGGATGCGCTGGCGCTCACGCCGAAGGGTGGCGTCGCGCGGGAGTATCCGCTGGTGCCGGGCATCGACCTGACCGGTGAGGTGGTTTCGTCGGCCTCGGAGGACTTCTCGGTCGGCGACGCCGTCTTGGCCCATGGCTATGAGATCGGCACGGGCCGCCACGGTGGGTACGCCGAGTTCGCGCGCGTCCCCGCCGACCAGGTCGTCGCGCTCGGTTCCCTGACGCCCTACGAGGGTGCGGCGATCGGCACCGCGGGTTTCACCGCCGCCATGAGCGTGCAGGCCCTGATCGGCCACGGCATCCGACCCGAAGACGGTCCCGTCGTCGTCACCGGTGCCACCGGCGGAGTGGGTTCGGTGAGCGTCGACCTGCTGTCCGCGGCGGGCTATCACGTGGTTGCGTCGACCGGAAAGTCCGACGCCGAGGGCCGCCTGACGGCGTTGGGTGCGGCCGAGGTGATCCCGCGGCTGCCGGCCGATCCGGACGCCAAGCCGCGGGCGCTGGGCAAGACACGCTGGGCGGGTGCGGTGGACTGCGTCGGCGGCGCCACGCTGGCCGACGTCATCAGCACGCTGTCCTACGGCGGTGCCGTGGCGGCCAGTGGACTCACCGGCGGGCCGGGGCTGAACACGACGGTGATGCCGTTCATCCTGAGGGGCGTTGCCCTGCTGGGCATGGACTCGGTGATGATGCGGATCGGGCCGCGCCGCGACCTGTGGACGCTGCTCGGCGGATCCTCGAAGCCCCGGCGGCTGTCGCAGATCACCCACGACGTGGACGTCAAGGACGTCGTCGAGGTCATCGATCAGGTGCGGGCCGGCGCGTTCTCCGGTCGGGCAGTCGTGAAAGTGGCGGGTGGGTTCTGAACCCACCCGCCACTCGTCACAGTCGAATCAGTCGCCTCAGAGGAGGTGGCTGATCAGGTCGGGCTTCATCTGCTGCAGCTGCGCGCCCCAGTACGGCCAGTCGTGCGTACCGGTGTCCGGGAAGTTGAAGACGCCGTTCTTGCCGCCGGCAGCGATGTAGTTGTCCTGGAACGTGCGGTTGGTGCGGATCGTCAGGCCCTCGAGGAACTTGGCGGGCAGGTTGTTGCCGCCCAGTTCACTCGGGGTGCCGTTGCCGCAGTACACCCAGATGCGCGTGCCGTTGGCGACGATCGTCGGGATCTGCACCATCGCGTCGTTGTACTGCCAGGCCGGATCGGTCTCGGCCGGGCCCCACATGTCGTTGGCCTTGTAGCCGCCCGCGTCACCCATCGACAGGTTGATCAGACCGGGCCACTGTCCCTCGGACGGGTTCAGGAAGCCGGACATCGAGCCGGCGTAGGAGAACTGTCCGGGGTGGTGCGCCGACAGGACGAGGGCGGCGCCACCGGCCATCGAGAGACCGACGGCCGCGTTTCCGGTGGACTTGACCTCTTTGTTGGACGCCAGGTAGGACGGCAGTTCCGAGGTGAGGAAGGTCTCCCAGTTGTAGGTCAGGCAACCGGTCTTGCCGCAGGCGGGCTTGTACCAGTTGGAGTAGAAGCTCGACTGGCCGCCGACCGGCATGACCATCGACAGGCCGGAGTCGAGGTACCACTCGAAGGCCTGGGTGTTGATGTCCCAGCCGTTGAAGTCGTCCTGGGCGCGCAGGCCGTCGAGGAGGTAGACCGCCGGAGAGTTGGGGCCGCCGCTCTGGAACTGAACCTTGATGTCGCGCCCCATCGAGGGCGAGGGGACCATCAGGTACTCGACCGGGAGGCCGGGACGCGAGAACGCCCCTGCGGTCGCGCTGCCACCTACCGCGCCGATCATGCCCGGCAGCAAGAGCACCGCCATGGTCGCCATCAGTAGTCGGCGCGTCCAGCGCCCGAGAACACCGTCAATCGACATCTACGAATCCATCCAGTTCCTGTTACGGGTAAACCGACGATTTTGTGCGATGCGTAATCGCCCCAGCGACGACGGGATCGCCGCCTGCCGCGCCCGCGCAGCCGTAGCAGGCGGACCTGAGTATTAACTTGTCGTTAGGAAGTAAAACATGGCGCTGCGACCACCAGCCACCCCGGCAGACGTCCAGTAGATGACGTGTCCGTCAACCGAAGGGCATTTCAGAGCCCTAAACTGCTGGTCGTGGCGAGTTCCCGCAACGCTGCCGGCAACCGGCTGGCCATCGACGACTGGATCGAAGCTGGCTACGGCCTGCTCGCCGAGGAGGGTATCAAGGCGCTCAAGATCGACCGCCTGTGCGAGCGCCTCGGTGTGACCAAGGGCAGCTTCTACTGGCACTTCGACGGAATGCCCAGCTATCGGACGGCACTCGTCCAAGCGTGGGCGCCACTGCGCGAAGCGGACCGCGCCGCCGGCGACGTCACCGGACGTTCGACCCCCCGCGAGCGGTTGTCGCTCATGATGTCCTCACTCCTGAGCCCCAGGCACTGGACCCTGGAGCGAGCCATGCGGGAGTGGGCACGCACCGACGACGAGGTGGCCCGCAGCGTCCAGGCCGCGGATCGCCGCGTGTTGCAGGCCGTGCGGCAGGCCTTCGAGGACTACGGCTTCGACGCCGAGGACGCCGCACTCCGCGCCAACGCCACCTTCGCCGCCGGCATCGGCTTCCTTCACCTCTCGGGCCAGACACCCGATGCCAAGCACGCGGTGACCGGCGAGCGCTTTCTGGATTTGATGCTCGCCCGCTAGTTCCATACTTTTTAGTATGGTACCGTCATCGGCATGAACGCCCTGATCAGCGACGACTTCGTCGACCGCCTCGCCGAGCGGGCGCGCGACGCCGAGGAGCTCCGTCGCCTCCCCGACGCCACCATCGCCGACCTCCGGGCCTCCGGCCTGACCGAACTGTTGGTCCCCAAGCGTTTCGGCGGCCAGCAGGCGGACTTCCCCGCCCTGCTCGACCCCGTCCGCCGGATGGCCCACGGCTGTACCTCCAGCGCGTGGACGATCGGGTTCTATGCGCTGCACAACTGGATGGTGGCGCTCTTCGGCGAGCAGGCCCAGGAGGAGGCCTTCGCCACCCGCCCCTTCCTGGCGCCGGCCCCGCTGGCACCGACGGGCCGCGGCGTCCCGGTCGACGGCGGGATCCGGTTGACCGGGCGCTGGTCGTGGGCGACGGGCGTGATGGCCGGCAACTGGCTCGTGGTCGGCGCACTATGCGGGCCCGACGACGCCATCTACCCGGCCCTGGCCCTGCTGCCCGCGGGTGACTTCACCGTCGAGGACGTCTGGCAGACCGACGGCATGCGGGCCACCGGGTCCAACGACGTGGTGGTCACCGACGCCTTCGTCCCCGAGCACCGGATGGTTCGGGTGGTCGACATCTACCGCGGCACCGCGCCGGGGGCAGAGCTGCACGACTCGCCGACCTATCGCTGGCCCATGGTGCCGGCGCTCGCCCTGCTGGCGGCGATGCCGGCCCTGGGCAGCGCCGAGCGGGTGCTCGAGCTCTACGCCGAGCGACTTGCCGGGCGGGTCCTGGCCTACGAGGGCGTCACCCAGCGCGACAAGCCCATCGCGCAGTCTCACCTCGGCGAGGCCGCCGTGCGCTTGCGCGCTCTGCGCGGGCTGCTCGCCGACACCGTGGGCACGATCGAAGATCTCGTCGACGCGGGTGGCACGGTGCCAAAGCTGGTGCGGGGCGACGCCCGGCTGGCGGCGGCCCACGTGGTGCACGAGTCGCGGGCCGTCATCGCCTCGCTGACGGAGGCCTCCGGAGCCAGCGCCCACTTCCTCGACAGCCCTCTGCAACGGTTCAAGCGCGACGTCGACGTCATCTCCGGCCACGTCGTCTTCGACTACGACACCAGCCGCGAGCTCGCCGGCGCCTTGCACCTGGGGATGAAGGTCTCGCCGACGGCGATGGTCTGATGCGCACCAAGGCACCCACCCCGCGCGTGCGGCGGCACGCGCCAACCCCTTGACCGACGGTGTGAAATGGATCCATGGCCCGCGATGCCGTGACGACCTTCTTTCAGAGGCGGGTGGCCAACCCGCTGATGCGCCGAGTGCCGTTTCAGACACTCCTGGAGACGACGGGCCGCACGTCCGGTGCGCCCCGGCGCACCCCGATCGGCGGGCGACGGGTTGGCGACCAGTTCTGGTTCGTCTCCGAGTTTGGCGACCGTTCGCAGTACGTCCGCAACATCGCGGTCGACCCGCGCGTGCGGGTGCGACTTCGGGGCCGCTGGCACACCGGGATCGCCCACCCGATGCCGGCCGACGATCCTCAGGCCCGGCTACGAGATCAGCCCTCCTTCAACGCCTTTGGCGTACGAACATTCGGCACCAACCTGCTGACCGTCCGCGTCGACCTCGACCGCTGACGCCTGGAATCGGCTTCGCGGGGCCCTTGCCTCGCCGAGGAAATAAAAGTAACGTCAGTTTCAGTTTAGTGCGATCGGATCACCACCGAGGACCTGGGAGACAGCCATGGAATCGTTCGTCCACCTCCGCAAGGGCACCACCCCCAGGCGTCTGCACGCCGATCTCGACGGACTCAAGGACGACGAACTCGGACGCGGCGGCTTCACCGGTCGGACGGCCAACATCTACCGGCGCAACGATCCGACGGCCTACCGAACCGTCGGCCCGCTGCGACCCCTCGACGTTTTGTCCACCGAACTGAAACCCAGTGACGCCACCGACGCCAACGGCGGTCCGCTGCTGATGTTCTCCAACGCCGACTGCCTCGTACTGCTGTCGCGCCGCACCGAGCCCATGCCGTTCTTCGCGCGCCACGTCGACGGCGACCTCCTGCTCTTCGTGCACCAGGGTTCGGGCCTCCTCGAGACAGAGTTCGGTCCCCTGCCCTATCGCGAGGGCGACTGGGTGTACATCCCCAAGGCGTGTACGTGGCGCCACGTACCCGGCCCTCGGGGGCAGGAGCGCGGCGACCCGGGGGCAGGCGCAGCCGAGACCACGCTGCTGATGCTCCAGGCCACCGACGAGTTCCGGGTGCCCCCGCCGGCGCAGCTGGGCAGGCACTTTCCCTTCGACCCCTCGCAGATCGTCATTCCGGAGCCCGCCGCGATCGACGACGGTGAGGGCCCGCAACGCGACGGCGAGTACGAGGTCCGGCTCATCCACGAAGGTGGCCCGACTTCGCTTTTCTACCAACATCATCCACTCGACGTCGAGGGCTGGCGCGGTGACAACTTCCCGTTCACCTTCAACATCGCCGACTACAACGTGGTGACCTCCGACACCGTGCACCTTCCTCCGACGGTGCACCTGTTCATGCAGGCGACGGGCGTGTACGTGATGAACTTCCTGCCCAAGCCAGCCGAAGGCGCACCGGGCACCGAACGCACTCCGTGGTACCACCGCAACGTCGACTTCGACGAGATCGCGTTCTTCCACAGCGGCTCCCTCTACGGCATCCCGATGCCGCCCGGGCTGATTTCCCATGCGCCGCAGGGGGTTCACCACGGCGCACCGGAGAAGGCCCGCGAGCGGGCCCGTCGCAAGTTCGACGAGTACTCCCGGGTGGACTGGTCGGTGATCTCGATCGACACGCGGCGGCGATTGGTGCCGTCTGCGGAGGTGCTGGCGAACGACCTCGGGCAACACTGATGAAGCACCCCTATGAGCGCATCCCCTATCTCGTTGCCTATCAGAACAATTCGACGGTGCGCGACGTCTACGGCGGCGTCGCCGAACTGGTGGTCCTGGAGAGCTACCTGCTGAAGCCGGACCGGCCCAGCGACACCGTGCTGGTCTTCATGCACCCCATCGGCGGCGGCGCCTACCTGCCGATGATCAACGCCCTCGCGCGCGCCGGAAACCACGTCATCTATTGCAACAGCCGCTTTCGCGGCACCGACTCGGCCTTGCTGATGGAGAAGGTCGTCGAGGATCTCGGCGAGTGCATCAAGGACGCCAAGAACCGCCTCGGCTACGCCAAGGTGGTGCTCGCCGGATGGAGCGGCGGCGGCTCCCTGTCGGTCTTCTATCAGCAGCAGGCCCAGCATCCGACGGTCACCGCCAGCCCGTCGGGCGACGGACCCGATCTGACCACGCTGGGCCTCATCCCCGCCGACGCCGTCATGCTGCTCGCCGCTCACGTCAGCCGGCACGGCACGATGACCGAGTGGATGGACGCCTCCATCCTCGACGAGTCCGACCCGTCCAAGCGCGATCCCGAACTCGACCTCTACGACCCGGCCAATCCCAATCAACCGCCCTACACACCGGAATTCCTGGAGCGCTACCACGCCGCGCAGATCGCCAGGAATCGGCGCATCACCGCCTGGGTCAAGGACAAGCTCGCCGAACTGAAGGCGGCAGGCCGACCCGAGGACGAGTTCGCCTTCGTCGTGCACGGCACGATGGCCGACCCGCGCTGGCTCGACCCCACGGTGGATCCGAACGATCGCACCCCGGGGACCTGCTATCTGGGCGATCCTCGAGTGGTGAACAACTCACCCGTCGGCCTCGCGAGATTCTGCACCCTGCGCAGCTGGCTGTCCCAGTGGAGCTACGACGACGCCAACGGTGACGCGTTGAAGGCCGGGCCTGACGTCGCGGTGCCCACCCTGGTGATCGGCAACCTGGCCGACGACGCGTGCACGCCCAGCCACACCCGCAGGCTCTTCGACGCAATTGGTCACCCTGACAAGGAGATGCACGAAATTCCCGGTGCCAACCATTACTACGCGGGCCCCGACCAACGCGACACCCTGCGTCACGCGGTGGACATCTGCACGGACTGGTTGCAACGGCACGGGCTGGGCCGGTGACATACGGCGGGCAGGAGCGAAGCGACCGGGGAATCGACTGCACCGGTCCGCTCGACGGCATTCGCGTCATCGAGGTCGGCACCCTGATCTCCGGGCCGTTCGCCGGCCGGCTGCTGGGTGACATGGGCGCCGACGTCGTCAAGATCGAGCCACCCGGCGCCCCCGACCCCCTGCGCACCTGGGGTCAAGCCGAACTCGACGGACACCACTTCTTCTGGACGATCCACGCCCGCAACAAGAAGGCCGTCACGCTCAACCTGCGGGAGCCGAAGGGCCGCGACCTCTTCCTCGACCTGGTCGAGCGCTCCGACGTCATCGTCGAGAACTTCCGTCCCGGCACCCTGGAGAAGTGGAACCTGGGATACGACGTCCTGCGAGAACGCAATCGCGGCATCATCCTGGTCCGCGTCTCCGGCTACGGGCAGACCGGGCCGGACTCCCACAAGGCCGGTTACGCCTCCGTCGCCGAGGCCGCCAGCGGGCTGCGGCACATGAACGGCTTCCCCGGTGGCCCTCCCCCGCGACTGGCACTGTCCCTCGGCGACAGCCTGGCGGGAATGTTCGCCGCGCAGGGTGCACTCGCCGCGCTCTACCGGCGCACGGTCACGGGAGAGGGCCAGGTCGTCGATGCCGCGCTCACTGAATCATGCCTGGCGGTACAGGAATCCACGATTCCGGACTACGACGTCGGCGGCGTGGTTCGCGGGCCGTCCGGTACCCGCCTCGAGGGCATCGCGCCGTCCAACATCTACCCGACGGCGGACGGCAGTTGGGTGGTCATCGCCGCCAATCAGGACACCGTCTTCCGGCGGCTCTGCGCGGCGATGGATCGACCCGAGTTGGCCGCCGACGAGCGCTTCGCCAACCACGTCGCCCGCGGCCGCAACCAGGACGCGATCGACGCGGTCATCGCCGCGTGGGCCGCGCAACGACAACCCGCCGACGTCATCGCCACCCTCAGCGAGGCCGGGGTCATCAGCGGGCCCATCAACACCGTTGCCGAGGTCGTCACCGATCCGCAGCTGGTGTCCCGGGGGATGATCGCCGACCATTGGGACGAGAGGATCGGACGCCACGTGAAGGGCCCGGGGGTGGTGCCGGTGCTGTCGGAGTCACCGGGAACCATCCGTCACGGCGGTTCGCTCGCACCCGGTCAGCACAACACCGAGGTGTACGGCGACCTGCTGGGCCGCTCCGCCGAGGAACTCGAGGCGCTCCGAAAGGAGGGGATCCTGTGACGGTCGCAATTCCTCGGCACGTGACCATCCGCGAGGTGAGCCTCCGCGACGGTCTGCAGATCGAGGCGCCAATTCCCCTGTCCGCCAAGATCGCACTGTTGGAGGCCGTCGTCGCCACCGGCGTGAAGGAGGTCGAGGCGACTGCCTTCGTGTCGCCGTCCAAGGTGCCTGCCCTTGCCGACGCCGCCGCGCTGGCCGCGGAGCTTCCGCGCTTCCGGGAGTCCCATGGGGTCGAATTCTCCGCACTGGTCGCCGGACCGGGTGGGGCGGGTCGCGCCGTGGCCGCCGGCATGGGCTCGATCGAGTACGTGGTATCCGCCGCGGATGGACACAGCCGTGCCAACGTCGGCCGTTCGACGGCCGAGTCCACCGACTTGATCGCGGACATCGCCCGCATCGCTCACGACGGCGGTGCGACCATCGAGGTCATCATCGCAACGGCCTGGGACTGTCCGTTCGACGGGCCGACCGACCCCAGTCGCGTCGTCGACGTCGCCGCCGCGGCCGCAGAGGTCGGCGCCGACCGAATCGCGATCGCCGACACGATCGGCACCACCACGCCGCGACGGGTGACCGCGCTCGTCGAACTCCTCCGGCCGATCGTCGACGACCTACCCTTCGGCGCTCACTTCCACAACACCCGCGGCGCCGGACTCGCCAGCGCATACGCCGCCGTCCTCGCCGGCATCCGGCGGCTCGACGCGTCGGCCGGTGGGCTCGGCGGCTGCCCGTTCGCCCCCGGCGCGAGTGGCAACATCGCCACCGAGGACCTCGTCTACCTGTTGCGCGACAGCGACATCGGCACCGACGTGGACCTGCCCGCCGCCATCCGAGCCGCGGACGTCGCCCGTGCCGCCGTGGGACACGACCTGCCGAGCGCCTTGTTGCGCGCCGGTGACCGGATCCTGAGCTGAGTGCGCCCGTGCCCGCCGCCTCGTTGACCGCCAAGGGCCGTCAAACCCGGGACGCCATCGAGTCCGCGGCTCGGAAGTTGTTCGCCGAGCGCGGGTTCCACGGCACGACGCTGGCCGACATCACGTCGACCGCCGGAAAGTCGTCGGCGGCGTTCTACCGCTACTACGCGGACAAGGAAGACCTGCTGTACTCGCTGGCGGAGTCGTTCTTGCACGACGTGGTGATGCCGTCGAGTCTGACCGTGAGTCTGCCCGAGTCACCGCAGGACACCGCGTTCTTCACCGCGGTCGTGACGGGCTACTGGAACATGTTCTCGCAGAACATCGGAATCATGATCGCCGTGAACCAGCTCGCCGACACCCGCCCGCGGTTCGCCGACGTCCAGAACGAATTTCGCCGATTCGGCATCGACATGGTGGCCGCGACGGTGCACCGGGCCCGTGAACAGGGCTACGCCGACGACGTCGACCCCCTGCTCACCGGCGCGGCGATAGCGCTGTTGTTCGAGAACTTCACGGTCGTGTCGCTGCGGCCATCCGGGCTGGGCTTGAACGTCGGCGACGTCGACGCCATCACGACGCTGTCGACCATCTGGCGCAAGACTCTCTACGGAAACTGAGGAGCCATCACCGTGGATTTCGCCCTACCCGAACACCTTCCCGGCCTCCTGGCCGAGATGGACGCCTTCATCGACGCCGAGATCAAACCCCTGGAGGCCGAACACCAACAGTACTTCGACCGGCGACGCGAGTACGCCCGCACCGACTGGGAGAACGGCGGCACACCGCAACGCGCGTGGGAGGACCTCCTCGACGAAATGCGTCGCCGGGCCGACGCCGCGGGCTGGCTGCGGTACGGGTTGCCGTCGAGGTTCGGCGGCCGCGACGGCACCAATCTCGACATGGCCGTCATCCGAGAACACCTCGCGCACAGGGGTCTCGGCCTGCACAACGACCTGCAGGACGAGTCGTCGATCGTCGGCAACTTCCCGCAGGTGATCATGATGGACCGCTTCGGCACCGACGAGCAGAAGAAGGAGTGGGGTGAAGCCCTGCTCACGGGCGAACGATCGATGGCGTTCGGGCTCTCCGAACCCGATCACGGCTCCGATGCCACCTGGCTCGAGACGACCGCCGTGGCCGACGGCGACGACTGGGTGATCAACGGCACCAAGCGGTGGAACACGGGCGTGCACCGCGCCACCCACGACCTCGTCTTCGCCAGGACGTCGGGGCAGGCCGGGTCCGCGACCGGCATCACCGCGTTCCTGGTGCCGTGCGACTCACCCGGATTCAGCGTGCCGTTCTACTGGTGGACGTTCAACATGCCGACCGATCACGGCGAGGTCGAACTCGCCGACGTCCGGGTGCCCTCGAGTGCGGTGCTCGGCGAGGTCGACCACGGGCTGGAGGTGGGTCAGACGTTCCTGCACGAGAACAGGATTCGTCAAGCGGCCAGCAGCCTGGGCGCAGCCCAGTACTGCATCGACCGGGCGGCTCGGTATGCCTCGGAGCGGGTGGTGTTCGGCAAACCGCTCTCGGTGAACCAGGCGGTGCAGTGGCCACTGGTGGAGTTGCAGACCGAAGCGCAGATGGTGCGATTGCTGGTCTACTACGCCGCCTGGCATCTCGACCGCAACCACCACATGGAGGTCAGCGACAAGGTGTCGATGGCCAATTACCGCGCAAATCGACTGGTCTGCGAGGCCGCCGACCGAGCCATGCAGATCCACGGCGGGCTCGGCTACAGCCGGCACGAGCCGTTCGAGCACATCTACCGCCACCACCGCCGGTACCGGATCACCGAGGGGGCCGAGGAGATTCAGATCCGCCGGGTGGCGCAACGGATGTTCAAGTTCGGCCGGTCGTGAATCCCGACGAGCTCGCACCCGCGCTGGCCGCTGTGTTGGCGCCCTCGTTGGGTACCGTCACCGTCGCCGGGTTGCGCGTCCTCACCGGTGGCGCCAGCCGGGCCACGTGGGCGTTCACGGCCGACACGGACACCGGACCCCGAGAGCTCATCCTGCGCATCGGGCCGCCGGACGAGATTCACGCCGGCATGCGGTTGGAGGCAGCCGCCCTGACGCGGGCCGCCGCCGCGGGCGCGCCGGTACCGCATGTCTTGGTCGCCGAGGATTCGTCTGCGACCCTTGGCAACCCGTTCCTGGTGTGCGACTTCGTCGAGGGCGAGACCATCGTGCGACGCATCCACCGAGCCCTGGACGACGCGTCGCGGGCCACGCTTCTGCAAGAGTGCGCCGAGGCGCTGGCGGCGATTCACCGGGCGGATCCGGCGGGCATCGGGCTCGAGGAGTCCGACCAGGTCGAGGCGTGGCACGGGCAACTCGACGAAATGGCCGACACCACCGCCACGTTCGAATGGGCGTTTCGCTGGCTGGCGACCCACCGCCCTCCCGCGTCGCCGAAGGTGTTGGTGCACGGCGACTTCCGGATGGGCAACCTGATAGTCGCCGTCGACGAACAACCGGCGCGGCTCGCCGCGGTCCTCGACTGGGAGCTGACGCACGGCGGCGAGGTGTACGAGGACCTGGCGTGGTTCTGCATCCGCGCCTGGCGGTTCGGCGCGCCTCGGTCACTCGGAGCGGGCGGCCTCGGCGGCGTCGACGAGTTCCTCGGCGCCTATGAACACGCCTCCGGCAGTGCGCTGGACCGGTCGGCCATGCACTGGTGGCTGGTGCTGTCGACGCTGCGGTGGGGCGTGATCTGCCGCTATCAAGCCGAGCGTCACCTGTCGGGGCAGACGCGGTCGGTGGAACTGGCCGCCATCGGCCGGCGCGTCTGCGAGACGGAGTACGACCTCCTCGAGCTACTGGAGTCGGCGTCGTGAACTCCGTCCACGGCAGACCCACGGCCGCCGAACTCGTCGCCGCCGTAGCCGAATTCCTCGAGGGTGAGGTGAAGGAGGCGACGTCCGGCGCGGTGAACTTCCACGCGCGCGTCGCCGCCAACGCATTGCGCACCGTCGAGCGCGAACTGCTCTCCGAGACGGCGGGGCCGGCGCTTCTCGGCTTCGACGACGAACGGGCCCTCGCCGCGGCCATCCGCGCCGGCGACCTCGACGACCGGGCCGCCGAGGTGGCCGAGACCCTGCGCCTGCTGGTCGCCCGCCGCCTCGCGGTCTCACACCCCGGCTATGACGCAGAGTAGACGCTCAGCGGCGACGCACCCGGGCGAGCCAGGCGGGCTCCTCCACGACCGTCCCGACCGGCAGGTCAAGGGATTTCGACTGTGCCGCGCCGACGACGCCGCGGTAGGTCGTGACCTCGAGCGTCTCGAGGTTCCACCCCGCGATGAAGGCCGTCCGAATGGTGTCCTCGCCAACCGACGGGCCGAATCCCCGACCCTCATCGGAGAGGGCCAGGAGATGCAGCACGCCACCGGGGCGAATCACGGCGTGCAGGCTTGCGACGTAGCGAGCACGGTCGGTGTCGTCGCCGAAGACGTGGAACAGCGCGCTGTCCAGGACGGTGTCGTAACGAGCGGCCTGGTCGGCCTCGAGGCCCAGGGAGAGGGCGTCGCGCACCTCGAACCGCGCGTCGACCCCCTTGGCCACCGCGTTGGCCCTGGCTTGCGCGACGGCGTTCGGCGCGAAGTCGACGCCGAGCACGTCGTAGCCGAGGGACGAGAGCAGGATGGTGTGCTCCCCGAGCCCGCACCCCACGTCGAGCACCGTGCCCCGGATCGCACCGCTCTTCTCGAGTGCGACGACGGCAGCCTGCGGTTCACCGATGACCCAAGGCGGAGTGCCGGATTGGTAGGCCTCGTCGAATGCGTTCCTCGCTGGTGTGGTCATGGTTCCAGTCTGCAACCTGAACCAATGTCGAGGTCAACCCCCCGAAGGAGATGCCCGTGAACGCCGAACTCAGCCGCGCCGTGGCCGACCGACTCTTTGCCGCGATCGAGGCCGGCGATCAGGACGCCGTCGCCCGCATGTGGTCGCCCGGCATCGCGGTGTGGCACACCGGCGACGAGGCCGACCTCGACCGGGACCGAGCCCTCAAGGTCATCCGGTGGTTCATCAGGAGCACCACGGCGCGGAGCTACGAGATCCTCGACCGCCGGTACTTCGACGGGGGTTTCGTACAACAGCACGTGCTGCGCGCCTCCGGCGCCGACGGGGCCTCGATCGCCATGCGCGTCTGCATCGTCATCTCGATCGACGCCGACGGGTCGATCGTCAGGATCGACGAGTACTTCGACCCCGCCGACCTCACACCGCTGCTGACCTGACCTGGATCACGCGATCCTCGACCCCGGAGCGATCCACGTCTGCACCTGCGGCGTGAGCCGATGAGGAAGTGCGCCCGCGCGGGTGCACGTGCGGAGAACGACCTCGGGCGCCTCGGCTTCGAACACGCCGTAGAGCGCGTCGTCGGCGGGCACCGACAACGTGATCAGCAGTCGGACCGGGGTCGCCTCCACCGACATCGCCTCTGCGGTCGACTCCAACAGCGACGTCAAGCCACCCACGGCCTTCTCCGTCAGCTCGGTCCGATACCACTCGGCGAGGAAGCAAGCCACCTCAGCTCCTTTCGTCCGCGGCTGGACCGCGGTCGTCGACGTTCATGACACGGATCAACTCGACACGGGTGCGAATGCCGAGTTTGCGATAGGCCCGACCGAGGTTGCACTCCACCGTCTTCGGACTGATGAAGAGGGCGGCCGCGACCTCCTTGTTCGTCATACCGGTGGCGGCCAGTTCCGCGACGCGCCGCTCGCCGGGGGTCAATCCCAGGTCGCGTCCCTTCAGCTGGCCGGTCCGTGCCAGTTCGGCGGCGGCCCGGTCGGCCCAGATCGGTGCGCCCACGCCGGCGAAGGTGGCGAGCGCCTGCTCGAGAGTTGCCCGCGCAGCCTGCCTCTGGCGCATCCGGCGTTGCAGCTGGCCGAGGAACAGCTGCGTTCGCGCGCGTTCGAACGGAGCGGCAAGGCGTTCGTGCGCCGCCAGGGCCAGCAGCGCCATTCGTTGCGCGCCGTCGAGATCGCCCCCGGCGGCCAGCAGCATGCTCCGGCACCGCGCGCCAATGGCCGACATCCACGGGTGGTCGAGTCGAGCGCCGCACGACTCCAGCGCTCTCACCAGGTCGTCGGCCGCCTCGAAGGTGTTCGTGCCGATCATCGCCTCGACGGCGTCCGGGATGAACAGGTAGGTGGCGATGTCGGCGTCGACGCCCTGCCGCCAACGGGAAAGCAACGGCTGCAATGCGTTCAACGCCTCGGCATGGTTGCCCAGCGACACCTCGAGGAAACCGAGCACCATCGACGGCCACGTCGTCGTCCATCGCCCGTCGGGTATCGAGGAGTCCGTCAGCGCTTCCTCGATTTCCTTGCGGGCGTCCTGTTCGCGACCCGCATGGGCGGCGGCGAGCGCACCGGGCACCGCGGCGATCATCCGGACGTAGCTGCCGCCGATCTGTTCGGCGCGCAACGCCATGTCTCGTGCGGTATGCGTGGCATCGGCGTAGCGGCCCAGCCAGATGTCGACCATGGCGGCGTGGAATTCGAGTTGGAGCAGGTCGGATTCGTCTCCGCGCGAGGCGCTTCGGGCCATCGCGGCCGCGAGCGCAGGCGCTGCCTCTGTCAGCCGTCCCGTCCACCCCAGCACCAGGGCACCGACGGTGCGCGCGCTGAAGTCGGCCGGGACGAAGGCGTCCCGATCCTCGAGCCGCTCGGCGCGATCAAGCGTCGACTGGTCGACACCGAGTCCCCGGCGACACTGCAACGCGACGTGGACGGTCAGAGCTTGACTCAACAGGTGCGGATCGTCCAACCGTTCGGCGCGGGTCAACGCCTGCATCGCGTGCCGACGCGCGACGTCACCATGGCCGAGCGACGACTGCGCGATGGCGGAACACAGATGCGCCCGCACGCGCAGGCCGGACGTCTTGGGCATCTCCGTCATCGCATCTCGAAGTGTCTTCGCGGCCAAGCCGAAGTCGCCGCGGTGCAGGAGCGTTTCCGCAACGAGCACGAGCGCGACGGCGCGCTGCTCGCCGGCGGGCAGCGCGGCCGCCGCCGCATCCGCCTGCATCCTGGCACGGTCGAGCTCTCCGGCTCGGAGATGATGGCGCGCGGCGGTGAGCCGGCGTGCCGGGGTACCGCCGCCGAGTCCGATGGCCAGCTCGATCAACTCCGCGGCGGCGACGGGGTCCCCCCTGAGGCCGAGGGCCCTAGCCGCGTCGTCGAGACCCAGCAGCGTGTCGGGGTCGGCGTCGACCGAGGACAGCGCCAGGTGCCTCGCCCGGTGTTCGGGTGTCGGACCCAGATCGGCCAGGGCACGGTGCATTCGGCGCCGGTCCGCGGGTGCGGCTTCGCTGTAGACGCCGTACGCCAGCAAGGGATGGGTGAAGCGCACGCGATTCCCCTCTATCGCGACCACTCCGTCCTTCTCGGGTTCCTCCAGCAGAGCGACCAGGTGCTCGACCGTCGTCGACGTCGTCGCCGCCATCGCGTCGACGGTCGGGTCATCCATGCACGCGCCGGCCAAGAGCGCCAGCTTGACCTCGTCGTCGAATCGGTCGATCTGGTGGCCAATGATCTCCTTGAGTGCGGGCGGCAGCACAGCCGTGGCCATGGACGTCGTATCGTTCAGTGCGCGAGCGAGTTCAATGGCATAGAACGGGTTGCCACCGGACACCTCGACGATGCGGCTCATCGTCGGCCGGGAGAAGGAACGGCCCATGCGGTCGGTGACCACCCGCTGCAACCTGCTCGGATCCAGCGGCCGAATGCGCATGCGCGACAGGGTGTCCGGACTGCCAAGCGTCAGCCAGGTGGCCGCCCCGTCGGCCGAGGGAATCTCGGTCAGCAGCAACCCGACCCGTCCCCTCAACCGTCGCGCGGCGAATGCCAGAAGGTCACGGCTCTCGGCGTCGATCCATTGAACGTCGTCGACGGCGACGAGAACCGGGGAGTCGGCGGACAGCTTGTTGAGGATCGCGGTGAAGGCCGCGACGACCGCGCGCCGGTCGTCGAGTGTCCGGCCGCCGGGCACGTGCAGGAGGTGTCGCTCCGCGGCCATCCGTTGCACGTGCGGCAGCGACTTCACCACCTCGGGTTCGACGTCGGCGATCAATTCGGTTGCGATGCCTAGGGCGAACCCCGTGTCGTCCCGGCTGGCCCGTGCCGACAGCACCCGGAAGCCGGCCAGCCGCGCCTCCTCGCATGCGGCGAGCCAGGCCGTCGTCTTGCCGATCCCGACTTCACCCTCGATCAGCAGGGCCGCAGGCCCGCGGGACGCGGATGACAGAAGCGACGACACCTGCCCGACATCGTTGAACCCGTTCACCGACACGCCTTTCGATCGCCGAACGCCGCTGAAGAACCGATGTGGGCCCGGATCCAGCGCCTGGACCGTCATGCCGCCTCCTGATCGCCGGACATCCGGCGTGGTGTAGTCGAAAGGCTAGGAAGGGTGAGGTACCTGCGTCACGCGTAGTGCACTACGTGTTTTCCGGCGAACGTGCGCTCCGCGGGGGTGCACGAACTAGCGTCGCGCCCATGACGGTGGAGACTGACGAGGTACCCGAGACGACCGACTACCTGGTGGTCGGCAGCGGTTTCGGCGGTTCGGTGATGGCGGCGACGCTCGCGACGTCATCGCACCGGGTGTGTTTGCTCGAGCGCGGCAAGGCCTATCCCCCCGGCTCGTTTCCCCGCACACCCGACGGATTCGCCAGGAACTTCTGGGATCCGTCGGCGGGGCTGCACGGCCTGTTCAACGTGTGGTCGTTCAACCACGTCGACGCCATCGTCTCCAGTGGGCTCGGGGGCGGTTCGCTGATCTACGCCAACGTGCTGCTGGAGAAGCCTGCCGGATGGTTCATCCAGCCCCGGCCCGACGGGACCGGCGACGAGGCGTGGTCATTCGGCCACGGCGATCTCGAAGAGCACTACGACGCGGTCAGAGAGGTGCTCCACGTTCAGGAGATGCCCGAGGAGTTCATCGAGAACGAGTCGACGAAGACACGACGCTTCCTCGACGCGTCCGAGGGCGCCGGCGTCCTCGCTCCGTTGGCGGTGCGGTTTCGCGGCACGGACGGCCAGCCCGCCATCGGTGCGCCGCTGCCGCCGGAGCCCTACGGCAGCATCTTCGGCGCGCCACGCCGGACGACCTGCCGGATGATCGGCGAGTGCGACATCGGCTGCAACGAAGGCGCCAAGAGCAGCATGGACCACACCTACCTATCGTTGGCCGCCAACCAGGGCGCGTCGATACACGCGCGCACCGAGGTTCGGACGCTCCGGGTGCTCGAGGGGGCGCCCGACGGTTACCGCTTCGAGGTGAGCTTCGTTCGACATCCCGCGTGGGCCGAGGGCCGGCCGAGGAACACCAAGTCCATCGAGACGCACACGATCAGGGCTAAACGGGTGGTCCTCGCCGCCGGGTCGTTGGGCACGACCTATCTGATGCTCCTGAACCGCGACCACCTCGCCGTCCCGACGAATTCGCCCGTGGGCGAGCGGTTCTGCGACAACGGCGACCACCTCGCCGTCGCAGTGCCGCGGCGCGACACCCAGGACTTCGCGGCGAACGAGGGTCCCGTCATCACCGCCTACCGACGGTTCGAGACGGATCCGGAAACCGAGGGGGCCCAGCCGCCCGTCCGAATGTACCTGCAGGACGGCGGGGTTCCGACGATCATGGTCTGGGTGCTGCAGACCCTTGGCGCACCCGGATTGGTGGGCCGCCTCGTCAAGAAGGGCACCCAGTACTGGTGGCAGCGCATCACGAACACCAACGACGACAACGTCTCCAAGGAGCTCAGCGAGATCCTGGGCGTCTCACCCCCGCTCGCCAGAAGCCTGCCGCTGCTCGGCATGGGCGAAGACGTCGCCAACGGCTCGTTGCACGTGAATTCCAAGAAGATTCTGGTCAATTCGTGGACACCGGCGGATTCCCGCCGCCACTTCAGCGCGATGCGCGTCAGGATCAACGATCTCTCCCGCCGCCTCGGGGGCCAATGGAAGGCCAAGCCCGACGTTCCCACCGAACGCACCGTCACCGTGCATCCGCTGGGTGGCTGCCCTGCCGACACGTCCGAGTTCACCGGCGTCGTCGACTCGTTCGGTCGCGTCCGCGGGGTTCCGGGACTGTGGATCGCGGACGGTTCGGTGATGCCGGGACCGGTGGGGGCCAATCCGTCGCTGACGATCGCCGCGTTCGCCCGGCGCGCCGCAGTCACCTTGCTGACAGAGGACGTTCACGGTCCGCCGTCGGCACCACGACCTCCGCCGACAGCCGGGTGACTACCATCTGACTCGTTGAACGTAGATCTTCCGCAGACCGACGAGAAAGAACTTCACGTAGGTCAGCACCGCCCGGCGTCGCTGCTTCCACGTGCATCCTTCGCCGAACCCACGCATGGTGGTGAGCTGAACGAGGAAGCTTCGCGGTGAGATCCTGATGAATCCGGCAGCGCACCACGGCCGGGCACCGTCGGATCGGACCGACGTCTCCGTCAACGTGACGTGCGCGGTCGTCGAGTCTCGCCACGGATGCCAGCTCGGTTGGAGGTACTTGATGGCGCACATATGGATTCGACGGTCGTCGTTGACGAGATCCGCCTCGTACGTCATCAGACGCGCAGGCTTGCCGTCCGGGTCCGGGCCTGAGGCGAACAACCTGAACGTTCCGTCCTCGGAGAGGAAGCGGCCTCCGACGACCGGGATGACCAGTTCGGCACGCAGCCGGGCAGTCGGTACGGCGCTCGCGACGAAGTCCGCGACGTCCACGATGTCGATCGAGGCGTTCATCGACGCGGCGAAGGCGCTCGTGGCCGCATACCCGGCGACGGGATCGGTGGACTTCAGGGCCACCCGGCCAGTCATCGTCTCCCTGAATCGAAGTCCGGTCACACGTCCTCGCTCAACCAACCGATGATGTCCGGAAAGACGTCGACGGCCGCGTACTGGCCGAGGAACACGTCGAGATGCCCGTACCCCGGATACTGCTGAAAGCCGTGTCGCGGGGGCGCTCCGACCGGCACCGGTGAATGGTCGTTGAAGAACTTCCACGACTCGCGCATCGCGGAGGGCCGGAATGTGTGGTTGTCCTCGCCGGTGATGAAGGTGAAGACCGCCTCGGTTCTCGGCGCCTCGATCCCGAGTTGGGCGGGAATCTCGGGGTAGTTCAGGACGGGCACCAGATGGCCGACCTTCAGACACTCGCGGGTCTGCCGAAACAAGCTCACCGGCACGTGGGCGAACTCACCCTTGATCCAGTCGTGCGTCTCGGGCTCGAGGTTGTGATGGCTCCAGAGGGTCGGAAACCCCACGCCGTAGACGAAGCTCGAATGCTTGCACACCGCATTACGGCACTCGTGGTGCGTCACGTCCACCATGAAGTCCATGAGCTTGGCCCCGAAACTCGGCGGATACAGGCCGTATTGCGGGTTGAAGTAGTCCATGAACGTGCCGAGGGTCGCCAACGCAATCGGCAGCTTGACCGCGGCGGCGCGCCGCACTCTGGGAGTCATCGCGGTCGAATTCGCCACCACCCGCGTCACCTCGGGTAGCAGTCCAGAGGCGATGGACATCGTGAAGGCGTGCGAGCCCTGGCAGTGCACCACCGCCTTGACGGTCCGCTTGCCGGTGACCTCGAGGATCTTCGCCACCGCGGCGGGGAAGTCGTGAACCGCCGCGTCGTCGAGGGTGTACTCAGACGGTTCGAGGTCGATGCTGGAGCGCCAGTTCAGGATCCACACGTCGAAGCCAGCTGCGGACAGCATCGCGGGCAGGGTGATGATGCCGGGCGGGCAGAACAAGTTGGCGCGCACACCGGCCCCGTGCACCAGCATCACCGGACCCATGTCGTCGGTGCCAGGCACTGGCCGCAGGCGCCGGAAGTTGAGTTCGAACCCGTCCCTGGCCGGGAACCAGACGGTCTCGACGTTCGGCAACACGACACCCGGGGGTGACGCGAGCCGGATGTCGGTGCGGGGCGGAACGGTGAAGCGGCGCATCAGATTCGACCTTCACCCGAAGGTGTCGTCGGGCTGGCCGCAACGGTCGTCGCCAGCGCGGACCGGTCGGGCAGTCCGAGCTTCATGCACGCCTTGTAGACGTGTCCCTCGACGGTGCGCACCGACACCGACCACAGCGACGCGATGGCCTTGTTGGTCATCCCCTGAGCCACCATCACGGCGACCTCCCGTTCACGACCGGTGAGCGGCAACGGGCTCAACGCCTTCTCCAAGGCGGGCGTCGTGGGATTGCCGCACCGCTGGGACAACGCCGCTGCTCGCGCCTTCGCCGCCAACTCACCGGAACGGTGGCCGGCAGCCTGGTGGATCACTGCGGCCTGCGCGGCAGCGTCGGCGGCAACGGCCAGGAGCCCGGCGTCCTCCAGCTTCGTCGACACCGCGTCCAAGGCGGCACCGTCACGATCGGCCAGCGCTTGGCCGTGCTCGACGCAGAGACTGCCGGTCGCACAATCGATCTGGGCGTTGATGCGGATGGCCGTCGGCACGCCGCCGACGTCGCCGAGGCGCACCAGGTCGTGCAGCGCCCTCATGGCGACTGCGTGCTGTCCGGAACGCTCGGCGGCGTGGACGGCGTCGCGAGCGGCGCTCGTCGCGCCGCGGACGTCGCGAGCGGCGGCACGGGCCCACGCCCTGGCCATTGCCAGGTCGGGAGCGTACAGCTCGGAGCGCATCCCATGAGCAGCCGCGGCGCGGTCCAGCGCGACGGCGGCCTCGGCTGCCTTCCCCTGCTGCCCCAGCGCCTGCGCCAAGCCGATCAGCGCCAGCGGACCCCAGCTGTAGCCGGTGGTCGTGAGCGCCGCCGCGGCCTGACGCAAGAGGGTGACGGCCGCGTCGAACTCGCCACCGGCCACCAACGCATGGCCCAGGAGCACTTCCCCGATCGCCCGGCCTGGCTGCTGGAATTCCGAGAAGCTCAAATAGTGCCGTGCCAGCTCGACGGCGGCGCCCACGTCACCTGCCATGATCAGGCCCGTCGTCTGTCCGAGGCCGATGGTGAATCGCAACAGTCCCGGGTGCGTCGCGCTCAGTCCACGCTGCGCGAGCTCATCGACGTCCTCGAAGCGCCCGAGTCGGGCGCTCGACAGCGTTGCGGTGGCTGCCGCCCACGCCACCGCGAGCTCCAGAGCCTTGGGACTCTCCAGGACGCCGGCGGCCACCCGGACTGCCCGGCCCGGCTCCCCGCAGTTCATCGCGAAGGTCGCGGCGAGCGCGTCGAGCGTGTGGAAGGCCGCGGGTTCGGAGACCCGGGCGCGCATCTCGGCGAGATAGGTGACCGCCTCGTCGGGCCGCGACAGCATCCAGAACCTGTTGGCGGCCTTCGGGAGTGTCCACGCCGTGACGTCCCACTCGGACAACGTGTCGGGGTCGACCGGGTCGAGCACCTCGTCGGCGTCCCGGCCACGGCCCTGCCACGACAGTGAATGCGCCAACGGCAGCCGTGCGGACAGGTCACCGGTTTGCACGAGCGCGGCACGGGCCAACCGCTCGCCGAAGGCCAGGTCGCCCATCCGCATCGCCTCCCACGACAGGGCGATCAGATCGCCGGCAGCCGGCGGAGAGTCGGTGTCGAGCGCCAGCCCCGCGATGCGCAATCGCCCACTGATGTCGGTCGGCGCATCGGCGGAGAGTTGCCCGACGAGGATCTTCCGCAGCCTGCGGAAGGCCAAGCGCCCGAGGCTGGATCGCACGCGCTCGGCGTAGAGCGGATGCCACGGACGTACGACCAGGCTGCCAGCCTGATCGCTGACCGTCACCACCCCGGCCGTTTCCGCGCGATCGACGGCGTCGAGGCCCGCAATCTCGGCAAGGGTCGACACCGAGAGGGGGTCCTCCACGGCGAGGAACTCGAGGACCGTCCTGACCTCTGGCGCCATGGCACTCAGATGCTGATCGATCAACGTGGAAAGTTCTGGAGTGAAGGACATTTCGCCGCGAAGCTGCCACACGCCCTCGACCTGGCGCAACGCTCCCGCGTCGACGGCGGCCACGACGAGGTGACGAAGATAGAGCGGGTTGCCCCGGCTGACCTCGAACATCCGAGCCGAACTGACGCCTTCGACGGGACCGCCGAGGACCTGCTCGAGAAGCGTGGCCGTTTCCCCGGCGTCGAACGGGTGGATGTCACAACGGGCTAGGAGGTCGTCCTTCCACAGCGTGGTGACGGCGTCGGGGCAGGTCTCACCCTCGCGCACCGTGAGCAGTAGTTGGGCGAATCCGCTGATCGCGACCTGGTGGACCAGCGTGGCCGACAGCGTGTCGAGGTGGTGGGCGTCGTCGACGACCAGCACGAGTCCGTCGGCGGCGTCGCGCCGCAACGCATCCTGCGCGACGCGAAGCAACATCGCCGGTTCGTCAGCGCCGGCGAACTCGACGAGGTGACTGAACGCACCGAAGGGGATGAGTTTCGCCGACTCGGTCGCCGAGACCCAGAGCGAGGTCGCCCGCGGGTGCTCCTTGGCATAGGCCCGTGCCGCGGCGCGCGCCATCACCGTCTTGCCCACTCCCGGCGCGCCGACGAGCACGGCGCCCGGCCCCGAGCCGAGAGCGGATTCGAGTTGCTTTCGCGTCCCACCCCGACCCGCCGTCATCCAGCGAACCCCCACCACGGGTGGAGTGTAAGCCCGCGTGCGCGGATTCATTGGGCGAACGAATGCGGCAACCGCCCGTCGCGACGCGTCACTCCCGTTGCGGCCAACCGGGGCTCATCGGCGCCTAGACCGTCGTAGCATCGCCCTCGTGCCCACAGCGCCCCTGAAGATCCTGGTCTACAGCGACAACGCTCGCACCCGCGACCAAGTCCGGAGTGCGCTCGGCACGCGGGTGCACCCGGACCTTCCGGACTTGGAGTACCTGGACGTGGCCACCGCACCGGTCGTCGTGGCGAACGTCGACAGGGGTGGCATCGATCTGGCGATCCTGGACGGGGAGGCCAGCCCGACCGGCGGATTGGGGCTGGCCAAGCAGCTCAAGGACGAGGTGGCCAACTGCCCGCCGATTCTGGTGCTGACGGGCCGCCCGGACGACGCCTGGTTGGCGTCGTGGTCACGGGCGGAAGCAGCGGTGCCGCACCCCGTCGACCCGATCCGGCTCGGCGAGGCCGTCGCGGCGTTGTTGCGCCCGTCAACTGGCTAGCACTGGTTGACGCACACGAAAAAGACTGGCGCCATTGGGTTCTCGCGGTGAAGACCTCGCGAGCCGTCGGTACGCAGCCGCTAGGGCGGATCCTATCCAAAATGCGCCACCTCGACCGTTAACGAGACTAAGCTGTGTCGTAGCTCACATCGACAGCCCCAACGAGGGAGCGACACAGCGGTATGAATGCCTATCTGCCCATCCTGGTACTCGGCACGATTGCGGCGCTCTTCGCCGTCGGATCGGTCGGAATCGCAGTGCTCATCGGACCGCGGCGCTACAACCGGGCCAAACTCGAGGCCTACGAATGCGGCATCGAGCCCGTCGCCCCGGGATCGCCCGGTGACCTGCAGACCGGTCAACGATTTCCGGTGAAGTACTACCTCACCGCAATGCTGTTCATCGTCTTCGACATCGAGATCGTGTTCCTCTACCCCTGGGCCGTCGCGTTCGACTCACTCGGACTGTTCGCCGTCGTCGAGATGCTCCTGTTCATGCTGACGGTCTTCGTCGCCTACGCCTACGTGTGGCGCCGCGGCGGACTGAGCTGGGACTGATTCGCCATGGGACTCGAGGAACAACTGCCCGGCGGCATCTTGCTCTCCACCTTGGAGAAGGTCGCCGGTTACGTGCGCAAGGGATCACTCTGGCCCGCCACGTTCGGCCTGGCATGCTGCGCCATCGAGATGATGGCGACGGCTGGCCCTCGTTTCGACATCGCCCGCTTCGGCATGGAGCGGTTCTCGGCGACGCCGCGGCAGGCCGACCTGATGATCGTCGCCGGCCGGGTCACTCAGAAGATGGCGCCGGTGCTGCGCCAGGTGTACGACCAGATGGCCGAGCCCAAATGGGTTCTGGCCATGGGGGTGTGCGCCTCCTCGGGCGGGATGTTCAACAACTACGCCATCGTGCAGGGGGTCGACCACGTCGTTCCGGTCGACATCTACCTGCCCGGCTGCCCACCCCGTCCGGAGATGTTGCTCAACGCGATCTTGATGCTGCACGCCAAGATTCAGGAGATGCCGCTGGGCGTGAACCGGGCCGAGGCCATCGCCGCCGCCGAGGAGGCGGCCCTGGCGTCGCGGCCGACGATCGAGTTCAAGGGGCTGCTGCGGTCATGACGGGCGCCGAGGGCAACGGCGCCCGACCCGACGGGCCCGAGAAGATCGGCCAGCGACACGGCATGTTCGGCGTCAAGGGAAGCGGCGACACCTCGGGCTACGGCCGCCTGGTGCGCGAGGTGGCGCTTCCGGGTGGTTCTCCGCGCCCGTACGGCGGTTACTTCGACGAGGTGGTCGACGGGCTGGCCGCCGCCCTCGGCGACGAGGTCTTCGCCGCGGCCGTGGAGCGCGTCGTGGTGTTCCGCGACGAGTTGACCCTCGACGTGCGGCGTGAGCATCTGGTGGCCGTGGCCCGGGCGCTGCGCGACGAGGCTGCGCTGCGATTCGAACTGTGCCTGGGGGTCTCCGGGGTGCACTATCCGGCCGACCAGGATCGCGAGTTGCATGCCGTCTACCCGCTGATGTCGATCACCCACAATCGCAGGATTCGCGTCGAGACCGCCGCCCCGGACGCCGATCCGCATGTGCCGTCACTGTTCTCGGTGTATCCGACCACCGACTGGCACGAGCGTGAGACGTATGACTTCTTCGGAATCGTCTTCGACGGGCACCCGTCGCTCACCCGCATCGAGATGCCCGACGACTGGGTGGGTCACCCGCAGCGCAAGGACTACCCGCTGGGCGGCATCCCCGTGGAGTACCACGGCGCCGAAATCCAACCGCCCGACCAGCGGAGGTCCTACAACTGATGGCCAAGCCCACGAACCCGCCTCAGGAGACCGTCGTCACGGTGGGCGGTGAAGACTGGCAGGACGTCGTCGATGCGGCTCGCGACGGCGCCGTCGCCGGTGAGCGCATCGTCGTCAACATGGGGCCTCAGCATCCCTCCACCCACGGCGTCCTCCGCCTGATCCTCGAGATCGAGGGTGAGACCATCACCGAGATCCGCTGCGGAATCGGCTACTTGCACACTGGGATCGAGAAGAACCTGGAGTTCCGCAACTGGACGCAAGGCGTCACGTTCGTGACGAGGATGGACTACCTGTCGCCCTTCTTCAACGAGGCGGCGTACTGCCTCGGGGTCGAGAAGTTGCTCGACGTCACCGACGAGATTCCCGAACGCGCCAGTGTCATCCGGGTGATGCTGATGGAGCTCAACCGGATCTCGAGCCACCTGGTGGCCCTGGCCACCGGTGGCATGGAACTGGGCGCCATGTCGGCGATGTTCTTCGGCTTCCTCGGTCGCGAACAGGTGCTGTCGGTCTTCGAGACCATTACCGGGCTGCGCATGAATCATGCCTACATCCGGCCGGGTGGCCTCGCCATGGATCTGCCGGACGAGGCCATCCCGCAGATCGAGGAACTCCTGGCGACCATGCCTGCCAAGCTCACCGACCTCGAAGACCTCCTCAACGAGAACTACATCTGGAAGGCGCGCACCCAGGGCATCGGGTACCTCGATCTGACCGGCTGCATGGCGTTGGGCGTCACCGGCCCGTGTCTGCGCTCCACCGGTCTGCCGCACGATCTGCGCCGCGCCCAGCCGTACTGCGGATACGAGACCTACGACTTCGACGTGATCACCACCGACGAGTGCGATGCCTACGGCCGCTACATGATCCGCGTGCGGGAGATGCGCGAATCATTGAAGATCGTCGAGCAGTGCATGGCCCGGCTGAAGCCCGGACCGGTGATGATCACCAACAAGAAGCTGGCCTGGCCGGCTGACCTGAAGCTCGGACCCGACGGGCTCGGCAACTCCCCCGACCACATCGCCAAGATCATGGGCGGCTCGATGGAGGCCCTCATCCACCACTTCAAGCTGGTGACCGAGGGCATCCGCGTTCCGGCGGGCCAGGTCTACGTCGCCGTGGAGTCGCCCCGCGGCGAGCTGGGGGTGCACATGGTCTCCGACGGCGGGACACGGCCCTACCGGGTGCACTACCGAGACCCGTCGTTCACCAATCTGCAGGCGGTGGCGGCGATGTGCGAGGGCGGGATGGTGGCCGACGCGATCGCGGCGGTGGCGTCGATCGACCCGGTGATGGGCGGGGTGGACAGATGACCTTGATCGACCTGCACCTCGGGCCACGCCCGGACGAGCCGGGACCGCCCATTTCCCAGGGGCCACAGTCCTATTCGATGGAGGTCACCGAGCGGTTGGCCGCCGACGCCGCCCAGATCGTGGCCCGTTACCCCGAGCCCAGATCGGCACTGCTGCCGCTGCTGCACCTGGTGCAGGCGCACGACGGCTACCTCACTCCGGCCGGAGTCGCCTTCTGCGCGTCGCGACTGAACCTCAGCCCCGCCGAGGTGACCGCCGTGGCCACGTTCTACTCCATGTACCGACGCACCCCGACCGGCGAGTACCTGGTCGGGGTCTGCACCAACACGCTGTGCGCGGTGATGGGCGGCGACGCCATCCTCGAGGTCCTCGAAGAACACCTCGACCTGCCCGCCGGACAGACGACCGCCGACGGAAAGGTCACCCTCGAACACCTCGAGTGCAACGCGGCGTGCGATTACGCACCGGTGATCATGGTGAATTGGGAGTTCTTCGACAACCAGACACCGGCCTCGGCCCGCAACCTGGTCGACGATCTCCGCTCGGGCACACCGGTGTCCGCCACCCGAGGCGGTACGCCGTGCTCCTTCCGGGAGACCTCGCGCATCCTGGCGGGATTCCCCGACCCGCGACCGGGCGCCAACGACGGTCCCACCGCGGGTGACGCCACGCTGGCCGGGCTGCGGATCGCCCGCGAGCGCGGCATGTCGGCGCCCACCCCCGGGGAATCCCATTCCACGGCCGCCGGACCCGACGACGACGCCTTGACCGAGCAGGCCGTCCGCAACGAGCCGGCTCCCGGCCCACGAGCCGACCTTCCGCCGACGAACGGGACGCGCTCGTGACGTTGACACCGGTGCTGAGCCAACATTGGGACGAGCCCTCGTCGTGGACGCTGGCGTCCTACCGCCGCCACGACGGCTACCAGGCCTTGGACAGGGTGCTCGACATGGCGCCCGACGACGTCATCGCCCTGGTGAAGGACTCCGGGCTGCGGGGCCGCGGCGGTGCGGGCTTCCCGACGGGGCAGAAGTGGTCGTTCATTCCGCAAGGCACCGACGGCGCGGCGGCCAAGCCCCACTACCTGGTGGTCAACGCCGACGAGTCAGAACCCGGCACCTGCAAGGACATTCCGCTGATGATGGCCACCCCGCACGTGCTCGTCGAGGGCGCGATCATCGCGGCCTACGCGATCCGGGCCCGGCACGCGTTCATCTACGTGCGTGGTGAGGTGCTGCCAGTGCTGCGGCGGCTGCAGACCGCCGTCGCCGAGGCCTACGAGGCAGGCCTGCTGGGTACCGACATCCTCGGTTCGGGATTCGACCTCGACCTGGTGGTGCACGCCGGCGCAGGTGCCTACATCTGCGGTGAGGAGACGGCGCTGCTGGACTCACTGGAGGGCCGGCGTGGCCAGCCCCGGCTGCGACCGCCGTTCCCCGCCGTCGCCGGTCTCTACGCCTGTCCGACGGTGGTCAACAACGTCGAGTCCATCGCCAGCGTGCCCGCCGTCGTGCGCGGCGGTGTCGAATGGTTCACGTCGATGGGATCGGAGAAGTCGCCGGGCTTCACGATGTACTCGCTGTCGGGTCACGTCACCACCCCGGGCCAGTACGAGGCGCCGCTAGGCATCACGCTGCGCGAACTGCTCGACTACGCCGGCGGGGTACGCGCGGGGCACGAACTGAAGTTCTGGACGCCGGGCGGGTCGTCGACGCCACTGCTGACACCCGAACACCTCGACGTGCCACTGGATTACGAGAACGTCGCCAAGGCCGGGTCGATGCTGGGCACCAAGGCGCTGCAGATCTTCGACGAGACGACGTGCGTCGTGCGGGCCGTGCGCCGGTGGACGCAGTTCTACGCCCACGAATCCTGTGGCAAGTGCACACCCTGTCGCGAGGGCACCTACTGGCTGGCTCAGATCTACGAGCGCCTGGAGAACGGTACCGGCCGGGCCGACGACGTCGACAAGCTGCTCGACATCGCCGAGGCCATTCTCGGCAAGTCGTTCTGCGCGCTCGGCGACGGCGCTGCGAGCCCGATCATGTCCTCGCTCAACCACTTCCGCGACGAATACATCGCACACGTCGAGGGTGGGTGCCCCTTCGACCCACACGCCTCGATGCTGGCCGCACCGGAAGGAGCTACCGCGTGACGACCGCAGAGGACGAGGCCGCGCCTGCCACCGACGTCGAGATGGTGAGCCTGACCATCGACGACCACCAGATCAGCGTGCCCAAGGGCACCCTGGTGATTCGTGCCGCGGAGCTGATGGGCATCCAGATCCCCCGGTTCTGCGACCACCCGTTGCTCGACCCCGTCGGCGCCTGCCGCCAATGCCTCGTCGAGGTGGAGGGCCAGCGCAAGCCGATGGCGTCGTGCACCATCACCGTCACCCCGGACATGGTCGTCCGCACGCAGCTGACGTCGGAGGCTGCGGAGAAGGCTCAGCACGGCGTGATGGAACTGCTGCTGATCAACCACCCCCTGGACTGCCCCGTATGCGACAAGGGCGGCGAATGCCCGCTGCAGAACCAGGCGATGTCCAACGGCCAGGCCGACACTCGCTTCACCGACGTCAAGCGCACCTTTCCCAAGCCGATCAACCTGTCGGCGCAGGTGTTGCTGGACCGCGAACGCTGCGTGCTGTGCGCACGGTGCACCCGGTTCTCGAATCAGATCGCCGGCGACCCGTTCATCGAATTGCTCGAACGGGGCGCACTGCAGCAGGTCGGCATCGCCCCGGGCGGGGAAGCGGCGGCCTTCGACTCGTACTTCTCGGGCAACACCGTTCAGATCTGCCCGGTCGGCGCGCTGACGGGCACCGCCTACCGGTTCCGCGCCCGGCCGTTCGACCTGGTGTCGACCCCCAGCGTGTGCGAGCACTGCGCCTCGGGCTGCGCGCAACGCACCGATCACCGCCGCGGGCGGGTGTTGCGCCGCCTCGCGGGCGACGACCCGACGGTCAACGAGGAGTGGAACTGCGACAAGGGTCGGTGGGCCTTCACCTACGCCACCCAGGGTGACCGCATCACCACGCCGCTCATCCGCGAGGCCGACGGCAGCCAGCGCCCGGCGTCGTGGTCGGAGGCCGTCGCCGTCGCCGTCGCAGGGCTCACCGCGGCGGGCCCGCGCACCGGAGTACTGGTCGGCGGCCGGCTGACCCTGGAAGACGCCTGGGCATACGCCAAGTTCGCCCGAATCGTGCTGGGCACCAACGACGTCGACTTTCGCAGCCGAGCCCACAGCGCGGAGGAGGCCGACTTCCTCGCCGCGGCCGTCGCCGGACGCCCGATGTCGGTCACCTACGCCGACCTCGACGCCGCGTCCGCGGTGCTGCTGGTCGGCTTCGAACCCGAAGAGGAGTCGCCGATCGTCTACCTGCGCCTGCGCAAGGCGGCCCGTAAGCGCGGCCTGGCGGTCACCTCGATCGCGCCGTTCGCCAGCCGGGGCTTGCAGAAGATGAATGGCACCCTCGTCACCACCGTGCCGGGCGAGGAGGCCGCCGCCCTCGACGCGCTGGGGGACGGCGTCGACGCGGGCACCGTCATCCTGGTTGGCGAACGGCTTGCGACGGCACCCGGGGCGTACTCCGCGGTGCTGCGGCTCGCCGAGCGCACGGGGGCCCGAATCGGGTGGGTCCCGCGACGCGCCGGTGAGCGCGGCGCGCTGGAAGCCGGTGCGACACCGCACCTCCTGCCCGGCGGCCGACCGGTCGCCGATGCCGCGGCGCGCGCCGAGATGGCGGCGGCCTGGAACGTCGACGACCTGCCCTCCCAGTCTGGCCGCGACACGGCGGGCATCCTGGCCGCGGCTGCGGACGGCTCACTGGGCGCGCTGCTCGTCGCCGGCGTGGAGATCGCCGACCTACCCGACCCGACCGCCGCCGTGGCCGCGGTCGACGCCGCCCCGTTCGTGGTCAGCCTCGAACTGCGCCACGGTGCCGTCACCGAACGCGCGGACGTCGTGTTCCCCGTCGCCCCGGTGACCGAGAAGTCGGGCACGTTCGTCACGTGGGAGGGTCGCGCCCGGTCCTTCGAGCCCGCGCTACCACCGTCGGCGACGTCGGACTCCCGGGTCCTGGCCGCCCTGGCAGAGGAGGTCGGCGTTCACCTCGGCCTGCGCGACGCCGCCGACGCGCGCGCCGAGATTCAACGAATCGGCAGTTGGGAAGGCACCCGGGCAGACGCGCCGAACGTGCCCGTCCCCGCATCGTCGCCAGCGCAGCCGGGGCGGGCGGTGCTGGCCGGCTGGCGAATGTTGCTCGACGCCGGCCGGTTACAGGACGGTGAGCCACATCTGGCAGGTACGGCGAGGACGCCGGTGGTCCGGCTGTCCCCCTCGACGGCCGCCGGCATTGGCGCCCACGACGGGCAGCAGGTCACCGTGTCGACCAACCGGGGCGCGGTCACGTTGGCGCTCTCGATGACTGAGATGGCCGACGGAGTCGTGTGGCTGCCGCTCAATTCACCCGGCTCGCAGGTGAACACGGCGCTCGGCGTCGCCCCGGGGGCGACGGTGGACGTCGCAGCAGGAAGTGATGGAGCATGACCTATCCCGACCTGAGCTCCTTCGGTCACGACCCCTGGTGGTTGGTGATCGCCAAGTCGCTGGGCATCTTCGTGTTCCTGTTGCTCACCGTGCTCGTCGCGATCCTGCTCGAACGCAAGATCCTCGGCCGTATGCAGATGCGCTTCGGCCCCAACCGCGTTGGACCCTTCGGGCTGCTCCAGAGTCTGGCCGACGGGGTCAAGCTGGCCCTGAAGGAGGGCCTGATCCCCGCCGGGGTCGACAAACCGATCTACCTGGCCGCACCGGTCATTGCCGTCATCCCCGCGTTCATGGCGTTTGCGGTGATACCGATGGGCGGTCTGGTGAGCGTCTTCGGTACGCAGACCCCGCTGCAGCTGACCGATCTGCCCGTCGCGGTGCTCTACGTCCTGGCGGTGACGTCGATCGGCGTCTACGGAATCGTGCTGGCGGGCTGGGCATCCGGGTCGACCTATCCCCTACTGGGCGGATTGCGCTCCAGCGCGCAGGTGATCTCCTACGAGATCGCGATGGCGTTGTGCTTCGCTGCGGTCTTCCTGTACGCGGGCACCATGTCGACCTCGGAGATCGTGGCGAGGCAACAGGGGCTGTGGTACGTCTTCCTGCTGCTGCCGTCCTTCGTGATCTATGCCGTCTCGATGGTCGGCGAGACCAACCGTGCGCCGTTCGACCTGCCAGAGGCCGAGGGCGAACTGGTCGGCGGCTTCCACACCGAATACTCCTCGCTCAAGTTCGCGATGTTCATGCTCGCGGAGTACGTCAACATGACCACCGTCGCCGCACTGGCCACCACGATGTTCCTCGGCGGTTGGCAGGCGCCGTGGCCGTTCGCCATGATCGACGGCGCCAACTCCGGATGGTGGCCACTGCTGTGGTTCACCCTCAAGGTCTGGACGTTCTTGTTCGGGTTCATGTGGCTGCGGGCGACGCTGCCGCGCCTGCGCTACGACCAGTTCATGGGGCTGGGGTGGAAGATCCTCATCCCCATCTCGCTCGGCTGGATCATGACCGTTGCCGTGGTGCGGACGCTGCGCAACGAAGGGTACGACGGCCTGGCCGTCGTCCTCGTCGCCACCGGCGCGTTCGTCGCGGTGCTGCTGCTGGTCTACCTGTGGCGAACGGTGCGGCACAAACGAAACCGTCCCCAGCGGCTCGCCGACCCTCCCTCGACCGCACCGGGCGCCTTCCCGGTGCCGCCCATCCCCGCCAAGGAGCCCGCCGATGTCTAAGCGGCCACACCTCGTCGACGCCCTCGCCGGCTTCGCCGTCACGTTCTCGACGATGTTCAAGAAACCGGTCACCGAGCAGTACCCCGAGAAGCCCGGGCCGACGGCCAAGCGCTACCACGGCCGGCATCAACTCAACCGATACGAGGACGGCCTGGAGAAGTGCATCGGGTGCGAACTCTGCGCCTGGGCCTGCCCGGCTGATGCGATCTTCGTCGAAGGCGCCGACAACACCGAGGCGGAGCGCTTCTCCCCCGGTGAGCGGTACGGCCGGGTCTACCAGATCAACTATCTGAGGTGCATCGGCTGCGGCCTCTGCATCGAGGCCTGCCCCACCCGCGCGCTGACCATGACCAACGACTACGAGATGGCCGACGACAACCGTGCCGACCTCATCTACGGCAAGGCCAAACTGCTGGCGCCGCTCACGCCGGAGATGACGGCACCGCCGCACGCCATGGCCCCGGGCAGCACCGACGAGGACTACTACCGCGGCAACATCACGTCCCTCGGCATGCCCGTCGTGCGGCCCAAGGAAGTGACGCTGTGACAAGCGAATTGACGTTCCTTGCAGCCGAGACCATCTACCGCACCTCGACGATGGAGGCCGTTACGTTCTGGGTGCTCGGTACTCTCGCCGTACTCGGGGCGGTCGCCGTCGTCGCGGCACCCAAGGCGGTGTACTCGGCGATCTTCCTGGCGTGCACCATGATCGTGCTCGCCGTCCTCTACATCGCCCAGGACGCTCTGTTCCTCGGGGTCGTCCAGGTCGTCGTCTACACCGGCGCGGTGATGATGCTGTTCCTGTTCGTCCTGATGCTGATCGGCGTGGACTCCGCCGACTCCCTGGTGGAAACCATTCGCGGCCAACGCATCGCGGCCATCGGGGCGGGCGCGGCGTTCGGCATCCTGCTCATCGCCGGCGTCGGCAACGTCTCGGTCAGCGGGTTCACCGGACTCGCCGAGGCAAATGCCGGAGGCAACGTGGAGGGCTTGGCCGCGCTGATCTTCGTCCGCTACCTCTGGGCGTTCGAACTGACCAGTGCGCTGCTCATCACGGCGACCCTGGCTGCCATGGTGCTGACGCATCGTGAGCGCCTCGACCGTCGCAAGACCCAACGCGAACTCGCCACGGAGCGCTTCGCACCCGGCGGACATCCGACGCCGATGCCCAATCCCGGTGTGTACGCGAGGCACAACGCGGTCGACGTGGCGGCCCGACTGCCCGACGGCTCCGACGCGGCGACCTCGGTCAGTGGCATCCTGCCCCCGCGCACCATGGCCTCCAAGAACGGGGCGTCCTCGTGAATCCGGCGAACTACCTCTATCTGTCGGCGATGCTGTTCACCATCGGCGCGGCGGGAGTGCTGTTGCGCCGCAATGCCATCGTGATGTTCATGTGCGTCGAGCTCATGCTCAACGCCGCGAACCTGGCCTTCGTGACGTTCTCCCGCATGCACGGGCACCTCGACGGTCAAGTCGTGGCGTTCTTCACGATGGTCGTCGCAGCCTGCGAGGTCGTGGTCGGGCTGGCCATCATCATGACCATCTTCCGGGCCAGGCAGTCCGCCTCGGTCGACGGCGCGAACCTGCTGAGGCACTAGTGGCGGCTCCCATCTGGCTGCTGATCGTGCTACCGCTGCTCGGCGCGGCGGTCCTCCTGCTGGGCGGCAAGGCCACCGACGCGTGGGGGCATCTGCTGGGCTGCGCCACGGTGTTGGGGTCCTTCATCGTCGGGGTCGTGCTGTTCGTCGGCTTGCTCGACGCACCCGCGGAGGACCGCGGGGTGCACGAGCACCTCTTCACCTGGGTGCCCGTGGGGCAGTTGCGCGTCGACTTCGGACTGCAGCTCGACCAGCTCTCCGTGTGCTTCGTGCTGTTGATCACCGGCGTGGGGTTCTTGATCCACCTGTACTCCGTCGGGTACATGAAGGAGGACGCCGCCCGCAGAAGATTCTTTGCCTACCTCAACCTGTTCGTCTCGGCGATGCTGCTGCTGGTGCTGGCCGACAACTACCTCGGTCTCTACATGGGCTGGGAGGGCGTCGGTTTGGCGTCCTACCTGCTGATCGGCTTCTGGCAGCACAAGCCGTCGGCCGCGACCGCCGCCAAGAAGGCCTTCGTCGTCAACCGGGTCGGCGACATCGGTCTGGCGCTGGCCCTGATGGTGATGTACACCCAAGTCGGCACCGTGTCCTATGCAGGCGTGTTCGGGGCGGCCGGGGCGATGCCGCAGGGAGCTCTGACGGCCATCGGGCTGCTGTTGCTGCTGGCCGCGTGCGGCAAGTCCGCGCAGGTGCCGCTGCAGTCGTGGCTCGGCGACGCGATGGAGGGTCCGACGCCGGTGTCGGCGCTCATCCACGCCGCGACGATGGTCACCGCCGGCGTGTACCTCATCGTGCGGTCCGGGCCCATCTACGATCTGGCGCCCGACGCCCGTCTCGGCGTGGTGATCGTCGGCGCGGTCACCCTGCTGTTCGGCGCCGTGATCGGTTGCGCGAAGGACGACATCAAGAAGGCGCTCGCCGCGTCGACGATGAGCCAGATCGGCTACATGGTGCTCGCCGCGGGCCTCGGTCCGGCCGGCTATGCGATCGCGATCATGCACCTGCTGACCCACGGCTTCTTCAAGGCCGGGCTGTTCCTCGGCGCCGGGTCGGTGATGCACGGCATGGACGACGAGACCGACATGCGCCGTTACGGCGGCCTGCGCACGGTCATGCCGATCACCTTCGTCACCTTCGGCCTGGGGTACCTCGCCATCATGGGTGTGCCGCCGTTCGCCGGCTTCTTCTCCAAGGACGCGATCATCGAAACCGCCTTCGCCGCAGGCGGTGTCAAGGGAGCCCTACTCGGCGGGGCAGCCTTGCTCGGGGCCGGCATCACGGCGTTCTACATGACCAGGGTGATGCTGATGACGTTCTTCGGGGAGAAGCGCTGGAAACCCGACGCCCACCCCCACGAGTCACCGGCCAGCATGACCGCACCCATGATCGTGCTGGCCGTCGGATCGGTCGGCGCCGGAGCGCTGCTGGCCGTCGGCGGCACCCTCGAGCAGTGGCTCGAACCCGTCGTCGGTGCGCACCCGGAGGCACCGCACGCGATCCCGGTGTGGCTGATGACCACCGTCACGCTCGTCGTCGTGGCCGTCGGCATCGGGATCGCCTACCGCCTCTACGCCATGCGTGCGATCCCAGAGGTGGCTCCGGAGAAGGTCTCCGCGTTGACCGTGGCCGCCCGCCGGGACCTCTACGGTGACGCCTTGAACGAGGACGTGCTGATGCGCGGTGGTCAGCTGCTGACGACGGGGTTGGTCGAGATCGACGACGAAGGCATCGACGACGTGTCCCGCGGTCTCGGCGCCCTGGTCGGCGGCGCCTCGGAGCGGTTGAGGCAGCTGCAGACCGGCTTCGCGCGCTCCTACGCCTTGTCCATGCTCGGTGGTGCCGCTCTGGTCGTCGCCGCGATTCTGGCGGTGAAGGTGTGGTGAGCGGTATGCCGTGGCTGTCGCTGCTGTGGGCCGTGCCGATGTTCGGTGCCGCCGTGGTGATCCTGTTGCCCGCCGCCGCACGCCATCTCGCCAAGTACCTGGCGCTCGCGCTGTCGGTGGCCGTACTGGCGATCACGGTCCTGCTGGCTCTCACCTTCGATCCGGCGGGCGCGCAGTATCAGTTCGTCGAGGACCATGCCTGGATCCCCTCGTTCGGCACCGGGTACGTGCTGGGCCTGGACGGCATCGCGCTGGCGCTGGTGGTGCTCACCGCGGTCCTGGTGCCCCTGCTCATCGTCGCCGGCTGGAACGACGCCGGTGATCACGGTAGATCCGCGCACGCCTACCTCGCGCTGATCCTCGCCGTCGAGGGCATGGTGCTGATCTCGCTGACGGCCTTGGACGTGCTGCTGTTCTACGTGTTCTTCGAGGCGATGTTGATCCCGATGTACTTCCTCATCGGCGGGTTCGGCGGGGCTCAGCGGTCCAAGGCAGCGGTGAAGTTCCTCCTGTACAACCTGTTTGGCGGCCTGATCATGCTGGCTGCGGTCATCGGGCTGTACGTGGCGACCGCCAAGAGCGACGCCTTCGCCGCAGGAACATTCGACTTCCGGGCGATCGTGGCCGCCGTCGCCAACGGGTCGCTCGACGTCGACCCGGCGGTGCTCAACGCCCTGTTCCTGGGCTTCATGTTCGCGTTCGCGGTCAAGGCACCGCTGTGGCCGTTCCACCGCTGGCTGCCCGACGCGGCCGTGGAGTCCACGCCCGCCACTGCGGTGTTGATGATGGCCGTGGTCGACAAGGTCGGCACGTTCGGCATGCTCCGCTACTGTTTGCAACTGTTCCCCGACGCGTCGATCACGTTCCGGCCGTTCGTCATCACGCTCGCGGTGATCGGCATCGTCTACGGCGCCATCGTCGCGATCGGGCAGACCGATGTGATGCGGTTGATCGCCTACACGTCGATCTCGCACTTCGGCTTCATCATCCTGGGCATCTTCGTGATGACGACGCAGGGTCAAACCGGGTCGACGCTCTACATGGTCAACCACGGCATCTCGACCGCGGCACTGTTCCTGATCGCAGGTTTCTTGGTGTCGCGCAGGGGAAGTCGAGCCATCGCGTCGTTCGGTGGTGTGCAGAAGGTGGCGCCCGTACTGGCGGGCACGTTCCTCGTCGCCGGATTGGCGACCCTCTCGCTGCCGGGGCTCGCGCCGTTCATCAGCGAATTCCTGGTGCTGCTCGGGACGTTCACCACCTATCCCGCCCTCGCGGTCCTGGCATCGTCGGCCTTGGTGCTCTCCGCGATCTACATCCTCTGGATGTATCAGCGCATGATGACCGGGCCGGTCGCGACGGGCAACGAGAAGTTGCGGGACCTGGTGCCGCGCGAACTCCTGGTGGTGGCTCCGCTGATCGCTCTGCTCCTGATTCTCGGCATCTATCCGAAACCGGTCCTGGACGTCGTCGACCCCGCCGTCGGTCACACACTGTCGACGATCGGTCAGCAGGATCCGGCGCCCCGCGTCGCCGAAGGGAGACCCGGCCAGTGACGATCACCCCACCCACCGTCGAGTACGCACTGGTGTCGCCGATGCTGATCGTCCTGGGCGTCGCCGTGCTCGGCGTCCTGGTCGAGGCGTTCCTGCCCCGCGCCACGCGGTATCCCGTACAACTGGCGTTGGCGGTCGGCGGACAGATCGCGGCGCTCGTCGCGGTGGTCGTCCAGTGGGTCGGGCTCGGCTCGTCGGTGGGCCGGATTGCCGTCATGGGTGCGGTTGCCGTCGATCGGCCCGCGCTTTTCCTGCAGGGCACGCTGTTGACGATCGGCATCCTCGGCACGCTGTTGATCGCCGAGCGGCGGATCGCCTCCGAGGTGGACGCGAACGAGGGCGCCGGCGGTCTGGACGCGTGCACGCCGATGGCGTCGACCGTGCCCGGCAGCGTCGCCGAGAAGATGGCCACCAAGGCCGGCCTCGCGCAGACCGAGATCTTCCCGCTGACGATGTTCGCGCTGGGCGGGATGATGCTGTTCGGCTCGTCGGACGACCTGTTGACGATGTTCGTCGCGCTCGAGGTGTTCTCGTTGCCGCTGTACCTGATGTGTGGGCTGGCGCGGCGGCAGCGACTGCTGTCCCAGGAGGCCGCGCTCAAGTACTTCCTGCTTGGCGCGTTCTCCTCGGCGTTCTTCCTGTACGGGATCGCCCTGCTGTACGGGTACTCCGGCGCGCTGAGTCTCAGCGGCATCCGAGAACAAACCTCCGCTGACACCGGCATGGCACTGGTCGGCATCGGGTTGCTGTCGGTCGGTGTGTTGTTCAAAGTCGGTGCGGTGCCGTTCCATTCGTGGATCCCCGACGTGTACCAGGGCGCACCGACGCCGGTCACCGCCTTCATGGCGGCGGCCACCAAGATCGCCGCGTTCGGAGCGATGCTGCGCATCTTCTACGTCGCGCTGCCCGACTTCCGGGCCGACTGGCGTCCGCTGATGTGGGGCATCGCCATCCTGACGATGGTGGTGGGCACGGTGACCGCGGTGTCGCAGAGCGACGTCAAGCGGATGCTGGCCTATTCGTCGGTGGCCCACGCCGGCTTCATCCTCACCGGAGTCATCGCGCTGACCGACAGCGGTGTGTCCGCGACCCTGTTCTATCTCTTCGCCTACGGTTTCAGCACCCTGGGCGCCTTCGCGGTGGTCAGCGTCGTCCGCAACGCCGCTGGGGAGGAGGAGACCAACATGCTCCGGTGGGCGGGGCTCGGTCGGACCCATCCCCTGGTGGGGGTGGTGTTCTCGCTGTTCCTGCTGGCCTTCGCGGGCATTCCGTTGACCAGTGGCTTCGTCAGCAAGTTCGCGGTGTTCAAGGCCGCGGCCGAGGGCGGTGCCACACCTCTGGTGATCGTCGGCGTCTGTGCGAGTGCCGTGGCCGCCTACTTCTACGTGCGGGTCATCGTGCTGCTGTTCTTCACCGACCCGCCCGAGGACGGCCCGACGGTGGTGGTGCCGAGCGCGCTGAGCATGGCGACGGTGACGCTCAGTGCCGCGATCACCCTGGCACTCGGTGCGCTGCCACAGCCGATCCTCGACCTGGTGAACTCCGCCCACCAGTTCGTCCGCTAGGTGAACCGGCCGACCCGTCGTGTCGTGTCAGAGGTGATCGATCCGACGAAGGAGAGAACTCAGATGCCCACCTTTCCCGCCCTGACCCACGTCGCCCTGACCGTGCGTGACCTCGGGGTCAGTGCACCCTGGTACCGCCAGCTCATCGGAACCGATCCGCTGATCGACGAGGACACCGATGCCGGCTACCGGCACGTCGTGTGGGCACTTCCGGGCGACACCCTGCTGGGCATTCACCAGCACACCCAGGCCGCGCCCGACGAGAGGTTCAGCGAGTTTCGCGTCGGCCTGGACCACGTGGCGTTCGGCTGCGCCTCCCGGGCCGATCTCGAGGAGTGGGTGACCCGCCTGGATGAACTGGGCGTCGAGCACGGTGGAATCGTCGACGCGCCCTATGGCTCCGGGCTGAGCTTCCGGGACCCCGACGGTTCGGCTCTGGAGTTCTTCGCGCCGCTCGGTTAGCCGTCCGCCGAGTCCTCGTCGGAACCGGCCATCAGGACGTTCCACGCCTCGCGGCGCTTGCGGTCCTGGACCTCCTTGCGCCACTGCGTGCCGCGCTGACTGAAGTGGCCCTCGGCCGCCCGCTCGGCGATCTCGGTGATGCGACGGCCCAGCACCAGCGCCTCGCCGATCGTCATCGTCAGCAGGACGCCGGCCCGGTCGCCGTCCGGGCGACCCACGGGGTCGACGACGACTCTGGCCGTCTCCGCCCGCCCGTCGGCGTCATCGGTCCACGGCGGCGTGGAGTACACCTCGGGCACCCCGTCCTCGTCGTTCAGGGTCAGCTGCACGTACATGGCGACAACGGTACTGGTTCGACCCGTGGTGGCGTGGGTCGACGGAGTCAACCCGAGGGTGTGGGCCTAGGACTTCACGCCGTGGACGACGATGGCGGCGGTCTGCCGCACCCAGGCGTCGTCCAGAGTGCCCGAGGGGTCGAGGAGTAGTCGCAGAAGCGTTGCGCCGCCGATGATCTCGATCAACCGGTCGGGGTCGACGTCCCGGTGCACCTCGCCGCGGGTGACGGCGTGCACCAGACGCTCGCGGACCACGCCGAACAGTCCGACGAAACGACTCATCACGCGGGCGTGGAGTTCGGGGTCGTCGGCCATGTCGGCGATCAGACCCGGCAGCGCCGCGCGGACGACCGGACTGGTGAACACGTCGCGGGCGGCGGCGACCATGGCCTGGACGTCGCCCGTGATGTCGCCCTCGGGTGCGCCCAGCGCGGTGGGGGTCACGGGAAACGCTGCCTCGTGCACCAATTCGGCCTTACTCGACCACCGACGGTAGATCGCCGTCTTCGTGGTGCCCGCCCGCTCGGCAACCGCGGCCATCGTGAGGTTCGCGTAGCCGACCTCGACGAGCAGATCTGCGACCGCCCCCAGGATGGCGGCGTCGATGCGTGGATCGCGCGGGCGCCCCACGTTCGGGGTCTCGACAACCTCACCCGAGTCTGCTTTCATAACGCTACTCACCGTATCGTAATTGTCCGAAGGGGTAAACCGTGGCCAACGAACCGGCTGTCGAAGACGTCAGCCGCCTCCAGCACACCTCCCGCGACAACAGCACGCTGCCCGCGGTGATGTCGCAGTGGCTCGCCAGCGTCCTTCCGGGTGGTGCCGCACCGGAGGTCGCCGTCGAGAGCGGGGTCGACGCGAACGGAATGTCCTCCGAGACGATCATCCTGACGGGACGGTGGGAGCAGGACGGTCTGCCGACCGAGCAGAAGTGGGTGGCCCGCGTGGCGCCCAGCGCCGCCGACGTTCCCGTCTTCCCGACGTATCGGCTCGACCACCAATTCGACGTCATCCGACTGGTCGGCGAGTTGACCGACGTACCCGTGCCTCGCGTCCGGTGGATGGAGGACACGGGTGAGGTACTCGGCACCCCCTTCTTCCTGATGGACCACGTGGACGGCGTCGTGCCACCCGACGTCATGCCGTACACCTTCGGCGGCAACTGGTTCGCCGACGCCCCCGCCGAGCGTCGCCGCGAACTGCAGGACGCCACCGTCGACGTGCTCGCCAAGCTGCACTCCATACCCGACGCGGCGCACACCTTCGGCTTTCTCACCGAGGTCGACCCGCCGGGTGACACCCCACTACGACGCCACTTCGGCTGGTTGAAGGACTGGTATGACTTCGCCGTCCCCGACATCGGGCGCTCAGCCCTGGTCGAACGAGCCCTGGCCTGGCTGGAGCGCAACTTCCCCGACGACGTCGCGGCAACCACACCGGTGTTGGCGTGGGGTGACTCTCGCGTAGGCAACGTGCTCTACGAGGACTTCCGACCCATCGCCGTCCTCGACTGGGAGATGGCCACCGTCGGACCCCGCGAACTCGATGTCGCGTGGCTGATCTTCGCGCACATGGTCTTTCAGGAGCTCGCCGGTCTCGCCGGCCTCCCGGGGCTGCCGGACGTTCTGCGCGAGGACGACGTGCGGTCGACCTACGAGGAACTGACCGGCACCACCCTTGGCGACCTTCGGTGGTTCTACGTCTACTCCGGCGTGATCTGGTGCTGCGTGTTCATGCGGACGAGCGCCCGCCGGGTGCGCTTCGGCGAGATCGAGAAGCCCGAGGACGTCGAGTCGCTGTTCTACCATGCGTCGCTGCTCGAGCGCCTCATCGAAGGAGACGAATGATGTTGGGACCCATGGACGAATTCCCCGTCCACCAGATCGCCAAGCCGATCGCCTGGCCAGGACCGTCGGACCGCAACTTCTACGACCGGTCCTACTTCAACGCCCACGACCGCACCGGCGAGATCTTCCTCATCACGGGCATCGGGTACTACCCCAATCTGGGGGTCAAGGACGCCTTCGTGCTCCTACGCCGCGGTGACGTGCAGACCGCCGTGCACGTCTCCGATGCGATCGACCAGGACCGGCTCGACCAGCGCGTGCTCGGGTACCGCGTCGAGGTGCCAGAACCCCTGCGCCAGTTGCGCATCGTCATGGACGAGACCGAGGGAATGGCACTCGACCTCACCTGGAACGGGCTGTGCGATGTCGTCCAAGAGCAGCCGCACGTCATGCGCACGGGAAACCGCGTCACCCTCGACGCGCAACGATTCGCCCAATTGGGTTCCTGGAGTGGCCTCCTCGTCGTCGACGGTGAGGAGATCACCGTCGACCCCGCGGTGTGGATCGGGTCCCGCGACCGCTCCTGGGGCATTCGTCCGATCGGCGAAGCCGAACCCGCCGGGCGGCCGTCGGATCCGCCGTTCGAGGGCATGTGGTGGCTCTACGTGCCCATGGCCTTCGACGACTTCTCCATCGTCCTGATCATTCAGGAGGAACCCAGCGGCTTCCGCTCGCTCAACGACTGCACCCGCATCTGGAAGGACGGCCGCGTCGAACAGCTGGGGTGGCCGCGCGTCAAGGTCCACTACACATCCGGCACCCGCATCCCGACCGGTGCCACCATCGACGCCACGGCCCTGGACGGTTCGTCCGTGCACGTCGAGGTGGAGTCCAAACTGCCCGTGCCGATCCACGTCGGCGGTGGCTACGGCGGGGACCCCGATTGGGTCCACGGGCTCTGGAGGGGTGAGCGGTTCGCCGAGCGGCTGACCTATGACATGACCGACCCGGCCGTCGTCGGGCGCGCCGCATTCGGCGTGATCGACCACGTCGGCCGCGCGCTGTGCACCGAAGCCGACGGCGCACCCGTCGAGGGCTGGGGGCTCTTCGAGCACGGCGCGCTGGGCCGTCACGATCCCTCGGGCTTCACGGATTGGCTCTCCGTGGCGGACTGATGCACTGAACCGGTCGGCTCACTAGCACGCAGCTCTGACGATTCTGGGCGTCTGGGCGGGTTGTCCACAGTCTGATGGTTATCCACAGAATGCTTGTAGCGGAACGACTTTCGTCAGTCCTGCGCCGTAATCTTGGGCCATGTTCGGCGATCTGGTGGACGCGACGACCGGCACCGTCATCAGGACCGCGCCGCACGGATCGCGGCCGAAAGCCCACAGAACGCGGCCGATGGTCCGAGTCCATGAGCTACGCCGGTTCGACCGCACCCGTCGCTATCTCGAACTCGTCTACGAGCGCTCGCCACATGACGAAGGGGCACCCGGATCACGGGTGCCCCTTCGTGGTCGAGCGTGGGTCAGCGGCCGTTGCCGACGGTCGAGGTGACCTGGCCCACGGTGGCGCGCTGCTGAATGTCGTTGATCCACTGGTGATGATCGATGTCGGCGCTCGCGGGTGCGGCCAGCCCGAACAGGGCGGCGGCGAATCCGGAGGCGACGATGCTGGCGATGCTGAACTTCTTCATGCATGTCTCAACGACGACCGCGGGCGGTTTCATTCCATGGGCTCACGCCCCGCCGCCGCGAGACATAAGCCAAGGCGACGCCCCGCGGCGTGTCGTCACCACCGCTTATGTCTCGAGGGAATGGTGGCGCCGCCGAGACGACTAGGCCGGCTGCGCCTGCTCGGTCGCGGGCTTCTGCGCGGGCTGGGCCGGGGCACGCCCGAACACCATGGACTCCTCGATGCGGTCGAATCTGTGGTCGATGAGATCCAGCACGTAGTTGTGCCGCACGTTCCACGGCCGACGCACACCCGACTTGGGCAACGCGTGCGGCGCGCGCTGGATGTAGCCGGCCTTGAGGTCGAACGTCGGCTTCTCCTGCATGTGGACCGCTCCCAGGTGCGGGTAGGCGTGGGTGTATCCGCGAGAGTCCATGTACGCCAACAACTTCGCGACCGCTCGGGCGGTCATGTCGGCGCGCAGCGTCCACGAGGCATTGGTGTATCCGATGCACCACGCCATGTTGGGCACGTCCTCGAGCAGGTGCTCCTTGTAGACGAAGCGATCGGTCGGCGCGATCTCCACGCCGTCGACCACCAGTGTCACCCCGCCGAGGGCCTGCAGTTGCAGCCCGGTGGCAGTCACGATGAGGTCGGCGTCCAGGTGCCTGCCCGACCGCAGCACGATGCCGGTGGCGTCCACGTGGTCGACGTGGTCGGTGACCACCTCGGCGCGGCCGTCACCGATGTCGTCGAACAGGTCGTTGTCCAACACCAGGCACATCCGTTGATCCCACGGGTCATAGCGCGGCTTGAAGTGCACGTCGACGTCGTAACCCTCGGGCAGCGCGGCGATGGTCCGATTCCTGATCAGCCACCGGCCGAACTTCGGCGCCGCGCGCAACACGAAGAACGACAACACGGAGAAGGCAGCGTTGCGGGCTCGCACCACACTGTGAGCCAGCTTGCGCGGCAGCATCTTCCGGATCGCCTGCACCATCGGGTCCACCCGGGCCATGGACATCATGTACGTCGGCGAGCGCTGCAGCATCGTGACGTGGGCGGCCGTCTTGGCCAGCGCGGGGACGAGGCTGATGGCCGTCGCCCCGCTGCCGATCACGATGACGCGCTTGCCCGCGTGATCCAGCGACTCCGGCCAGAACTGCGGGTGCACCACCTCACCCTCGAAGTCATCCAGGCCGGGGAACTCGGGTCGGTACGGCTCGTCGTAGTCGTAGTAACCAGTGCCGAAGAACACGAAGCGGCCGCGGTAGAGCTTGGCCGAACCGTCGGACGACTGCGTGCGCAACGTCCAGGTGTCGGTGCCGGAATCCCACTCCGCCGAGACGACCTGAGTTCCGAATCGGATGTGACGGTCCATGCCGTGGTGGCGGGCCGCATTCGTGAGGTACTCGCGGATGTCGCCGCCGTCGGCCACGTTCTCCGGCCTGGTCCACGGTTCGAAGGGCAGGCTGAGGGTGAAGATGTCGCTGTCAGAGCGGATGCCCGGGTAACGGAACAGGTCCCACGTGCCGCCGATGCGCTCGCGCCGCTCCAGGATCGTGTAGCCGAGGTGGGGATTGCGTTCGTGGATGCGGTACGCGGCGCCGAGCCCCGAGATGCCGGCGCCGATGATCAGCACATCCGAGTATTCCGCCTGGTCGTCCATCCTGAGCCTCCTTGGTCCTGCCCCGTACCAGCCCCACGATAGGGCGTCGGTCGCCAAGCGCGTCGACGATCCGGTCCAGTGACGTCGCCGCAGTGGGTTCTGGCTGCCCACATCCTCACCGTGAGAGCCTAGGGAGGTGAGCACGTCACCGAGCCTCGACGTCGTCGTCGTGGGCGCCGGATTCGCCGGACTGACCGCCGCGCGCACGCTCGCCGCGACCGGTCACCGAGTGCGGGTACTGGAGGGCCGCGACCGCGTCGGCGGACGATCGCACACCACGACCGTCGCCGGTGTGCCCGTCGACCTGGGCGCCACCTTCGTAGGCCCGACCCAGACCGCGGTGCTCGAACTGGCCGCCGAACTGGGCTGCGCGACGACGCCCACGTACGACGCGGGAAAGAATCTGATCCGGTGGCGCGGGCGCGTCAGGTCCTACCGCAGCACCATCCCGAAGCTGTCGATCCTCGAATTGCTCGACGTCTCGCGCATCCAGTGGCGCTTCGAGAGGCTCGGCAAGCACATTCGGTTGGGTGCGCCGTGGACGGCCCCGACCGCCGACCGGCTCGACCACCTGACCGTCGAGGGGTGGCTGCGGTCGGTGCACGCGGGCAAGAGCACCAGGGATCTGATGGCGATCATGTCGCGGGTGACCTGGGGATGCGAACTCGACGAGGTGTCGATGCTGCACGCCGTGCACTACATCAAGGCGGCCGGCGGGCTCGGGCCGATGCTCGACGTCAAGGGTGGCGCCCAGCAGGACCGCTTCCCCGGCGGCACCCAGCAGATCGCCACGCGCATGGCCGAGCAACTCGACGACCGCGTCAGCCTCGGCAGCGTGGTCGAACGCATCGAGCACACCGCCTCCGGCGTCACCGTGCACACCTCCGCCGAGGCGGTGTCCGCGCGCGCCGTCGTCGTCGCGATCCCGCCGGCACACCGCGACGGCATCGCCTTCGACCCCGCCCTGCCCGCCGACGCCGGCGAGCTGGCCAGGCACTGGCCGCTGGGCAATCTGAGCAAGGCCTACGCCGCCTACGAGACGCCGTTCTGGCGCTCCGCAGGCCAGTCGGGTGAGGCCCTGTCCGACGACGGCCCGGTGTTCATCACCTTCGACGTCAGCCCGAGTGACACCGGCCCGGGCGTCCTGCTCGGCTTCACCGACGCCCGAACCTTCGACCCGTTGGCACCCGAGGAGCGCCGCGCCCGGGCCCTGCAGTGTTTCGCGAACCTGTTCGGCGAGGCCGCCAAGAACCCCGTCGACTACCTCGACCACAGATGGAGCGCCGAGGCGTTCGCGCCCGGTGGTCCGACCGCCGCGGTGCCGCCCGGGTCGTGGACGACGTACGGCCCGCGGCTGCGCGAGCCGGTGGGGTCGATCTTCTGGGCGGGCACGGAGACCGAGGACCGGTGGACGGGCTTCCTCGACGGGGCGGTGCGGTCGGGCAGGCGTGCGGCCACCGAGGTGGCCGGATATCTCACTACGAACTGATCCGCCGCTCCTGCGCTCCTGCCTCGAGCAGTTGACGCAGCAGTCGGTTGACCTCGCCGGGCTGTTCCAAGATTCCGCAATGCCCGCCGTCCAACTCCACGATCGACGCGAGGTTGGGAGCGTCGGCGGCGATGCGCCGCGAGGACCCGATGGGCAGCAGGCGGTCGTCCTTGCTGCCGATGACCAGGGTCGGCACGGTCAGGTTCTGCAGCGAGATGTGCCGGGAGCCAACGGAGTCGACGAGCACCCGGGCCCAGCCGCCACGACCGGCGGGCGGCGTCTGAGCGAACAACTCGAAGACGAAGTCCGCGATCGCGGGATCGGCGCGGCGACCCACCGCCAGGGCGGCCACGAAGCGGCGGCTCTGCTGAATCGAACCGGGCAGCAGCGGCGCGGCGCCCAGCCTCTTGAGCAGCAGTCCGGCCGCACGCACGCGGCCACCGACCAATGCCGGTGGCACTTGCAGCAGGTCGACGTCGCGAAGCAGATCGCCGGTGGTGGTGTTGATCAGCGCCACGGCCTCGGCGACCTGCCGAACCCGGTGCGGGTAGCGCCTGGACCACGACGAGATGGCGATGCCACCCATCGAGTGGCCGGCGATCACGGCGCGTTCGCCGGGAGCCAGGGTCGCGGCCAGCACGGCGTCGAGGTCGGCGGCGAGGAAGTCGAGACCGTAGTTGCTGCGTCTGCCGCGAAGTGGGGGTACGCCGCTGCGGCCGTGCCCGCGGTGGTCGTAGGCGATGACCTTGTAGTCCGCCGAGAGGTCGACGATCTGGTTGGCCCACACCCGGATGGCACAGGTGATGCCGTGCGCCAAGACGATGGGGCGGCCGTCCTGCGGGCCGAAGACCTCGGTGTGGATCCGGGTGCCGTCGGCCGAATGAACCTCGACGACCCGGCCGCGTGGCATCTGGTCCAGTACTGCCAGCCGCCTCGAGCTCGTCCTCACGTGCGCTCCGATCTCCGCGGCACCTTTGCCGACGGCGCATGAAAGTGTAGCGATCGCCACGTCAGCGCGGCATGGTGAGCACGGGTTTGATCGCCGTGCCCGACACCGCGGCGGCCCACGCGGCGCCGAAGTCGTCGAAGGCGAACCGCGTGACCAGCTTCTCCAGCGGCAACTCGCCACGGCGGGTCAGTTCGGCCAGCCGCGGGATGAACGCGTGCGGGTCGCTGTCGCCCTCCACGACGCCGCGAACCCGCAACCCCCGGGCCATGATCAGTCCCACCGGCAGCTCGGCGGTCAGGGCACCCAGGCCGACGAGCGCCAGGGTGCCGCGGGCCCGCAACGCTGCCAGCGCGGTGGCGATCACCGCGGGCAGGGCGGTGGTGTCCACTGCGATCGTGGCTCCGCCGCCGGTCAGGTCGGCCAGCTGCGACACGACGTCGCCGTGGGTCGGGTCGAGAACCGCGGTCGCACCCAGTTCCGTTGCCACCGAGCGTCGTTCGAGATTGGGGTCGACCGCGACGATCGTGCGGCAGCCGGCGATCGTCGCGCCCATGACCGCAGAGAGGCCGACGCCGCCGGCGCCGAAGACCACCACGACGTCGTCCGCCCCGGCGGCCGCGGCGTTGAGGATCGTCCCGACGCCGGTCTGCACGCTGCAGGCCAGGGGCGCCGCCAGCACCGGGTCGAGCGGGTCGTCGAGCACCACGGCGTTGGACGGCCCCGCCAGGACGTGCGTGGCGAAGCTGGACTGGCCGAAGAAGCCGCCCCGCAGGGGAATCCCGCCGAGGCGCAGAGCGCTCGTGTCATCGGCGCGGTCGCCCCGCATGTTCAGCGTGGTCGCGTGATCGCAGTACGCCGGCTCGGCGGCGGCGCAGCTGGCGCAACGTCCGCAGCTGGCGAAGGTGAGGATTACCTGGCACCCCGGGTCGACGCGGGCCCGCGGTCCCGCCTCCACCACCGTGCCCACGCCCTCGTGACCGAACACCATCGGCAGCTTGCGCGCGGGCCATCGCGCGGCGACGCTGACGTCGGTGTGGCAGATGCCGACGGCGTCGACCCGCACGAGCACCTCCGCCTCGACCGGGGCCCGGACCTCGACGTCTACCAGTTCGGGTTGGGATTGCTCGGTGAGTAGTACCGCCGCTCGTGCGTTGATCACCGGGCGATGTTAAATGGTGACGATGCGAGCCATTCAGATCCCGCGACTCGACGGTCCCCAGGCTGCGGAGCTCGTCGAGATCGACGAGCCCGACGCCGGTGACGGCGTCCTGATCGACGTCTACGCCGCGGGGGTCGCGTTCCCCGACGCTCTTCAGACCCGTGGGCTCTATCAACACCGCCCGGAGCTGCCGTACGTGCCCGGCGCCGAGCTCGCCGGGGTGGTCCGCAGCGCCCCGGCCGGGGCCCACGTCACTGCAGGCGACCGCGTGGCCGCACTGACGATGCTCAGCGGCGCAATGGCCGAAGTCGTTGCGCTGCCGGCAGATCGGGTCTTCAAACTGCCCGACGCGGTGTCCTTCGAGGCGGGCGCCGGACTGCTCTTCAACGACCTGACGGTGCACTGTGCGCTGCGTACCCGCGGCCGGCTGGTGGCGGGCGAGTCGGTGCTGGTGCACGGCGCCGCGGGCGGCATCGGCACCTCGACGCTGCGACTGGCCTCGGCGTGGGGCGCGTCGCGCACCATCGCCGTGGTGAGCACGCCCGACAAGGGTGAGGTCGCGCGCGCCGCGGGCGCCACCGACGTGGTGCTCGCCGACGGCTTCAAGGACGCGGTCAAGGACCTCACCGACGGCCGCGGCGTCGACGTCGTGGTCGACCCGGTCGGCGGTGACCGGTTCACCGATTCACTCCGGTCGCTGGCGGCCGGTGGCCGGTTGCTGGTGATCGGCTTCACCGGTGGCGAGATCCCGACGGTGAAGGTGAACCGCTTGCTACTCAACAACGTCGACGCCGTCGGCGTCGGCTGGGGCGCCTGGGCCGCCACCCACCCGGGCTATCTGGCCGAGCAGTGGGCCGACCTGGAGCCCCTGCTCGCCTCGGGGGCGGTGCGCGCGCCCGAACCCGTCGTCCATCCGTTGGAGCGGGCCGCCGAGGCGATCGCCTCACTCGAGGACCGCACCGCCCGGGGCAAGGTCGTCGTCACGCTTCGTTGACGGATTCTCGAGAACCTCGATGATCCGAACGTTGGCGCGTACCCGCCAGGTGCGCGATGATGCCGCCCATGCGCAATGTGTCGAGTGTGGTGTCCGTGCTGGCCCTCGTCGGTCTGGCAGCTGCCACGGCCTGTGCCCCTGCCGACGACGCGGCGTCGGGCAGCTCGACTGCCGCGTCGGCGGCCCAGTGCACCAAGGATTCGCTGCCCACGCTGAAGAAGGGGTCGATCACCTTCGGCACCGACCAGCCGGCGTACCCGCCCTGGTTCGTCGACGACGACCCGGCCAACGGTAAGGGGTTCGAGTCGGCCGTCGCCTACGCCGTCGCCGGCAAGCTGGGCTACACGCCACAGGACGTCACGTGGGTCCGGGTGCCGTTCAACGCGGCCATCGCCCCGGGACCCAAGACGTTCGACGCGAACCTCAACGAGTTCTCCATCACCGACGACCGCAAGCAGGCCGTCGACTTCTCCTCGCCCTACTTCAACGTGACCCAGGCGGTCGTCGCGCTGAAGTCCTCCCCCGCGGCGGGGGTGAAGGACGTCGCCGGACTCAAGGGCCTCAAGCTCGGCGCCCAGGTCGGTACGACCAGCTACACCGCCGCCAAGGCGGTCGACCCGAACGTGGCGGTGTTCAACAACAACGACGACGCCAAGGCGGCGTTGTCCAACGGGCAGATCGACGCGCTGGTGCTGGACCTGCCGACGGCGTTTCAGGTCCAAGCCGAGATGACCGACGGCGTCATCGTCGGTCAGCTCCCGACGGGCGACGAGAAGGCCGAGCAGTTCGGCATCGTGCTCGACAAGGGGAGCCCGCTGACGGCGTGCGTGTCCAAGGCCGTCGACGAACTGGGCAGCGACGGCGAACTGTTCAAGCTGCAAAAGGTGTGGCTCACCGGCGCGGGCAACGCCCCGGTTCTGTCGTGACCACGGCCGCCCTGGATCGGGTGGCCTACCGGCAGTCGCGGGCCCGGCGGTCCACCCTGATCGCGCTGGTCTCCACCGTCGTGTTCGCGGCGGTCCTGCTGTTGGCGGTGACGTCGTCGCCGGGCTGGCCCCGGGTCCGGGAGTCGTTCTTCAACCTCCGAATCGGGTGGGACAGCCTGCCCGCGCTGCTGGAGGGCCTGTGGCTCAACGTGCGCGTCTTGATCGTCTGCCAGGCACTCATCCTGATCTTCGGACTCGGCCTGGCCGCAGTGCGCACGCTGCGTGGACCGGTCTGGTTTCCGTTGCGGGCGTTGGCAACCGGCTACGTCGACCTGTTTCGGGGGTTGCCGCTGCTGATCTGCCTCTACCTGGTCGGCTTCGGCCTGCCCGGGCTCCGGTTGTCGGGCTTGCCAAACGATCCGGTCCTGCTCGGCGGTCTCGCGTTGGTGCTGATCTACTCCGCCTACGTGGCCGAGGTGTTCCGGGCGGGCATCGAGTCGGTGCACCCGTCCCAGTTGGCGGCCGCCAAATCCCTTGGGCTCAACCACCGCCGGACGATGCAGCTGGTGGTGCTGCCGCAGGCGACGCGTCGCGTCACGCCCGCGCTGCTCAACGACTTCGTGGCACTGCAGAAGGACTGCGGACTCATCTCGGTGCTCGGTGCCGTCGACGCCGTCCGCGCCGCGCAGATTCAGGCGGCCACCACCTACAACTTCACCCCGTACGTCGTGGCGGGTCTGCTGTTCGTGGCCTTGGCGATACCGTCGGCGCGGCTGGCGGACTGGGCGGCCAGGCGCGTGGCGACCCGGCAGGGCGCGCTGTGAACCAGCCGGTGCCCGTGTTGTCGGTCCGCGGGGTGACCAAGGCCTACCACGACCGCCCCGTACTCAACGGCGTCGACCTCGACGTCGCCGAGCATCAGGTCGTCGTGCTGATCGGCGCCTCCGGCTCCGGCAAGTCGACGCTGCTGCGCTGCGTGGACCTGCTCGAGGACGTCGACGACGGTCAGATCCTGCTCGACGACCGCGACATCAGCGATCCGCGGATCGACGCCGACGAGGCACGCCAGGCGATGGGCATGGTGTTTCAGTCGTTCAACCTGTTCCCCCACATGACTGCGCTGGCCAACGTCGCGCTGGCGCCGCGGGTCGTGCACGGGTCCAGCCGCCGTGACGCCGAGGAGCGGGGCCGAGAACTGTTGAGCCGCGTGGGTTTGTCCTCGCACGCCGACTCATACCCCGACAAGTTGTCGGGTGGCCAGCAGCAGCGGGTGGCGATCGCCAGGGCGCTGGCCTACGAACCCCGGTTGCTGCTGCTCGACGAGATCACCAGCGCGCTGGATCCCGAATTGGTCGGCGAGGTGCTGACGCTCGTCGGTGAACTGGCGGCCGCCGGCCGCACCATCGTCATGGCCACCCACGAGATGGCCTTCGCGCGCGACGTGGCCGACACGGTGTGCTTCCTCGACGGTGGCCGCATCGTCGAATCCGGTCCCGCCGCGGAGGTGTTGACCGCACCCCGAGAGGATCGGACGCGGCAGTTCCTGCAGCGTTTCACCGGCGACCGCTGAGCATTGCGCCCCATGCGTTAGATTGTGTTCGTTAATGTGCGAATTCGTTTGACGAAGGGTGCCGCCGACGATGCTGGCCGCTGAACGACAGGGCGCCATCCTGCGCGCGCTGCAGTCGGAGGGGTCGGTCCGCGTGGCCGACCTCGCCGAGGGGCTCGCCGTGTCGGAGATGACGGTGCGCCGCGACCTCGACGCGCTCGACGCCCGGCAACTACTGCGCAAGGTGCACGGCGGCGCCGTCGCCCGGCACAACCGCGGCGAGGAGCCACGCTCGGCGCAGAAGGCCGGCCAGCAACGGGCCCAGAAGGCCGCCATCGCCGCGACGGCTGCCGCGACCATCGCCGACGGCATGACCATCGCGATCGGCGCCGGCACCACCACCACCGAGCTGGCCCGGCATCTTCGAGCCCGGCCCTCCATCACGGTCATCACCAACTCCGTCAACGTCTTTCGTGAGCTCACCGATCCCGACGCCGACGGCACCGCGACCCCCCTGGTCTACCTCAGCGGCGGGGTTCGCACGCCGTCGGACGCCCTCGTCGGACCGGTCGCCGATGCCACGATCGCCTCGTTCCGGGTCGACGCCACCTACCTCGGCGTGCACGGCGTCGACCCCGACGCCGGTCTGACCTCGCCCAACGTCGCCGAGGCGCAGACCAACCGGACGCTCATCGAGGTCGGCGGCCGCCTCGTGGTGCTCGCCGACCACACCAAGTACCGCGAGGTCGGCGCCTGCGTGTTCGCCCGGCTCACCGACGTCGACGCGCTGATCTCCGACGACGGCCTCACGGCCGAGGACCGAGAACTGCTCGACGCCCGGGTCGGCGACCTGATGATCGCACCTGCGGTTCGGCGATGACCGCCGTCGCTCCCAATCCCCTGCCCTGGCCGATGGCCGACGGCCGGGAGATCCTCTTCTTCTCGCTGCCCGGCCATGAGCCGTCCCCGGTCACCGACCGACGACCCTTGCCCGCGCGAGGGGACGACCGATCGCAAGTGCGCTTCGACCGACAAACCGGGCAGTGGGTCGCCATCGCGGCGCTGCGCCAGGACCGCACGTACCTGCCCAGCGCCGACCAGTGCCCGCTGTGCCCGAGTCCGTCGGGCGCCACCAGTGAGGTGCCCGCACCCGACTACGACGTCGTCGTCTTCGAGAATCGCTTCCCCAGCCTCTCCGGGGCCGACGGCCGGGCGTTCACCCTGCCCGACGGTGGCGTCGACGACTTCGTCGGCGCCGTGGGACACGGCCGCTGCGAGGTAATTTCGTTCTCCAGCAGCCACCACACCCCGTTCGCCGAACTGGCCCCCGCGCATGCCCGTCTGGTCGTCGATGCGTGGCGCCACCGCACCGCCGACCTGATGAGCAGGCCCGGGATCGAGCAGGTGTTCTGCTTCGAGAACCGCGGCGAGGAGATCGGCGTGACCCTCAACCACCCTCACGGTCAGATCTACGGCTACCCGTATCTGACGCCGCGCACCGCGCAAACGCTCGCCGAGGCGCACGCACACCGACGGCGCCACGGTACCAACCTGTTCGCCGACATCCTCGAGCGCGAGACCGCCGCCGACATCAGGGTGGTGGCGCGAAACGACCTCTTCACCGCGTTCGTTCCGTTCGCCGCGCGGTGGCCGGTCGAGGTCCACCTGTATCCGAATCGATTGGTGCGCAACCTCTGTGAGCTCGATGATGGCGAACTCGACGCGTTCGCTTCAATTTACCGTGAGGTGCTTCGACGCTTCGACCGAATGTATCCCACACCCCTGCCCTACATCTCGGCACTGCACCAGTACCGCGACACCGACGTCCAGCGGGAGGGTTACTTCCACGTCGAGCTGATGTCGGTGCGGCGCAGCGCCACCAAGCTGAAGTACCTCGCCGGATCCGAATCCGCCATGGACGCATTCATCGGCGACGTGCTGCCCGAGACCGTCGCCCGACGACTCCGGGAGCTCGCCACGTGACCGACGCCATCCGCTTCTCCGCACCCGGGCGAATCAACCTGATCGGTGAACACACCGACTACAACCAGGGTTTCGCGCTACCCATCGCCTTGCCGGCCCGCACGACGGTGACCTTCCAGCCCAACGGCGCTGACGCATTGGTGGTCACCAGTGACCGCGAGGACGGCGAGGTGACCATCGCGCTACACACCACACCGGGCGACGTCACGGGCTGGGCGGCCTATGTCGCGGGCGTGGTGTGGGCGTTGCAGACCGCCGGCCACCGAGTGCGTGGCGGCACGATGCACGTCACCAGCGGCGTCGACGTGGGGTCGGGCCTCTCGTCGTCGGCTGCCCTGGAGTGTGCGGTCCTCGGCGCCCTCGCCACCGCCGCCGAGCTTCGGATCGACCGCACCGAGCAAGCCCGCATCGCCCAGCGCGCGGAGAACGACTACGTTGGCGCCCCAACGGGTTTGATGGATCAGCTGGCGTCGCTGTGCGGCGAACCGTCGCATGCGCTCTTGATCGACTTCCTCGACGACGGCGTCGAACTGGTGCCGTTCGACCCCGCCGCCGCCGGTGTGGCGCTGCTGCTGATCAACTCCAACGCCCCGCACCGGCACGCCGGCGGCGAGTACGCGGCACGTCGCGCTTCGTGCGAACGGGCCGCCGCGGCGCTGGGCGTCACCTCCCTTCGCGCAGTGCAGGAGCGCGGAGTGGCCGCGCTCGACGCCGTCGCCGACCCGGTCGACGCTCGCCGCGCCAGGCACATCCTCACCGAGAACCAGCGTGTCGCCGACGTGGTCTCGGCGCTCGGTCGTGGCGACTTCGCCACCGTCGGACGGCTGTTCGACGCTTCGCACGCGTCGATGCGCGACGACTTCGAGATCACCACCGACCACATCGACCTCATCGCCGACACCGCGGTAGCCGCGGGCGCGCTGGGGGCACGGATGACCGGCGGCGGCTTCGGTGGGTGCGTGATCGCCCTCGTCGAGGACGGCCGCTGCGACGCCGTGGCGGACACCGTCCGGCAAACGGTACTGCGCAACGGTCACCACCCCGCCACCGTCGCGATCACCCACGCCGGGGCCGGAGCGCGCCTCGAGGGTCCGATGGGTTGACGCGGCCGCCCAGGAACCGGGACCGCGGGAGTTCACCACGACGCCGAGGCGTCACGTCTCGCGCGGGTCGTCTCGCTCAGCCGCGCGAGGACGAGGCCTTGCCGCGGCCCGCTGCCCTGGACTTCGCTGCGGCCACGACGCCGTCGACGAGCAGGAATGCCAGCAGGCTGATGCCGAACAGCGGCAGGAACCAGCCGAGCCCGACAGCGAGCGCGACGACCAACAGCCCTGTGGGAGTGGACGTCTGGCGCAGCGCTCCGCGAAGCGGCGGACGACCGACCGCCCACGCACCGCCGCGGGTGGGTCGCCTCTGCCACCACATGCGATAGCCCAGGACGACGCCGGTGATCAGACCGACGGCGACGAGCGCCAGCACCACTTGATTCAGCACACCGAACAGGACGCCCATGTGCGCGTCGACCGCCCAGTTCGTCAGCTTGGCCAGGAAGGGCCAGTCCGCGAAGTTCACCCGGTCGACGACCCGCCCCGTGTCGGGGTCGACCGAGATCGCGTCGTAGCGGGTCGGCCAGTCACGTTTCTTCTCGGCGACCTTCCATGCTTGCCCGGGCGCCGTCGGGGGGTACATCCACATCGGCCCGGTCAATCCGGCCTTCTGCGCGGCGGCCAATGCGACGTCGGCACCGCGAAGAGCGTCGTCGCCCATGGCCATCGCGGCGTCATGGTGATGTTCGGCGGGCATCGGATCCACGCCAGGAACAGCGGCCAACGCGGTCTCGACCGTGGGGGCCGTCATGTCCAGATGGGCCTGGATCTGGTTCACCGATTGCCCGCCGTACCGCGACCAGGTGACGCCGGTGACCGACAACCCCAGCAGCGCGACGACGATCCACACGCCCACGGCTCCGTGCCAGGACATGGTTCTGCGACGGCCCGTCGCGGTCCGATCCGGAACGGCCAGCCGACGGAGCCTTCGGGTGCGGGCCCGCTGCCCGAGCCAGAGCACCGATCCCGACAGTGCGATCACCCAGAGCCAGCTCGCGGCGAGCTCGCTGTAGTTGCGTCCGAACGCGCCGAGGTGCAGGTTGCGGTGCAGCTCGTCGAACCAGGCCCGCAGCGGCATCCACTGCCCGAACGTGGTCAGCGCACCACGAACGTCGCCGGTGTAGGGGTCGACGAAGACGGTGCGACCGTAGTCCGGCGGCACGTCTGGCACCGAAAGGGACACCTGCGTCGTCTCATTCGGCTCGGCGGGTGGTCGAATGCTCGCGACCACGCCTTCGGGGTGCGCGGCGCGGACCGCAGTCATCTGTTCGGTGAGCGGTATCCGCGCTTGCCCGACGTGGTCGACGGTGAGCTCGTGGCGGAACACGGTCGCGTCGATCTGCGGGATGAGGGCGTACAGCAGGCCCGTGACGGCGGCGATCAGGATGAACGGGCCGACGAAGACCCCGGCGTAGAAGTGCAGTCTCAGCAACAGGGGTCGAATGCTGCGGTGGCCATGCCGGTTTCGCGGCGCGGAGGCCTCCGGTGGGTTGGTCGAGGGTTGGGTGCGGTCACTAGGTGTCGTGGTCACGACGAATGGCTTCCTTCGTGCGGGCTCGATGGCCCGCCATGGCTGGGCACCGCACCACGAGGCGGCACGGCGATGGTCGGTGACGGGGCGCTATGCGCCGAGCGGTGACCACGCCGGCGGCGCGCGCGTCCCCAGACCGCATCGCCACCAGTCAGCGGGCGGGACGACGAGGGCGGCAGGCTGCCAGGTTCGCACCAGCCTCGCCGGGGAACGGTCGACGGCGACGAGCCGCAGCCACGTCGAGACCGACGTCGCGAGAACGTAAGACCACTCCGAGGCACTGATGAGCAGGGCCAGCACCACCGCGGCCCCCGCATGCGCAGCGAGCATCGGGCCCGACGTCGTCGCAGCGCCGTGGTGTCCGCCCTCGACGGCCAGCACGAGGTGCCCGAGGAACTGCGCGGCACACAGCGCCGAGACGAGGGCGGCGACGTCGCCGCGGGGTTCGGTCCGCGGGACACGCGACGCGGTGGCACCGACCGTCGCGCACACCAGCAGAAGCGCCGGGAGGGTCGCACCGGACGGCAGTCCCCCGCCACCGATCGCATGGGCCACCGCGGTCATCAGAGCCGAGCATCCTCCGACCAGCGCGCCACGCAGCAGCGCGGCGCGGGAGGACGGCGAGCTCACCCGCCGCACCCTACCGCCGAGGCCCGTGACCGGTTAGTCGCGGTGCTTGGGGCCCTTCCCCTTGCCCGGCGGCGGCCCCTGCGGTTCGACGGAGGCGATCGTCGCCGACGACACCGGGGGCGGCGAGCTCGACGACACCGGCGGCGGCGGCGGAGCTGACGTCGTGGTGTCGACGGGGGCGGGGGTGTTGCGCGACTCTGGCGCGAGCGCCAATGCCAGGGCGGTCACCACGACTGCGGCGAGCACCGCCACGGCGGTCAGTGCGGTCCGGCGGCGCGTCCACGATCGCGCCCGTCGGGGCGTGGTGCGCGGGTAGGCGCTCGCCACGACCGGCGCGAACGGGGCGGTGTACACCCGCGTGCTCGGCCTGGGTCCCGCCAGCGCGGCCCGCATCTCGTCGGCAGTGGCGAAACGGACCCGCGGGTCGTGCGCGAGGGCCCGTTCGACAACCGCGGCGAGCGCCGGGTCGACGCCGTCGACCACCGACGCGAGCGGCGGGTGTGAACCGTTCATGATCGAAAAGGCAAGTGCCGCAGCATCGTCGTGGGGATACGGCGATCGGCCGGCGGCCAGTTCGTAGCCGACGACGCCCACCGCGTACAGGTCGTCGGCGACCGACGAGGGAGCCCCTGCCATGCGCTGGGGGCTGGTGTAGGCCATCGTCCCGACCAGCTGCCCCGTGGCGGTGTGCCCGGCGTCGGCGGTCTTGGCGATTCCAAAGTCGGCGACCTTCACATGTCCACCGGGCCCGGTCACGAGGAGATTGGCCGGCTTGATGTCGCGGTGCACGACGCCGGCGGCGTGGGCGACGGACAACGCGGCCAGGACCTCCTCGAGGATGGTGCGAACCCGCAACGGCGGCATGGGGCCACGGCCGATCTCGTCGTGCAGGGTGCCCCCCGGCAGCCGCTCCATGACGATGTACGGAGTGCCGCCGTGGTGGCCGTAGTCGTGGACGGCGACGATGTTGGGATGCGAGAGCCGCGCCGCGGCGCGCGCCTCCTCCTCGAATCGGGCCCGGGCGTCGGGTCTGGCTCCGAGGGCGGGGTGGAGCAGCTTGACCGCGACGGGTCGGCCCAGTCTGGTGTCCCAGCCGTCGCGCACCTCGGCCATCCCGCCGACGCCGAGCACGCCACGCAACTCGTACCGGCCGCCGAGGACGTCAGGCCCGGCCACGGTGCCCGGCCGTCGAGCGTCGAGGCGCGCTCAGCGGCCCGGCAGCCACTGCAGCGCCTTGACGAAGGGCGGCATGACCTTTGCCCACACCTTTGGCGGAAGTCCGCGTGGTCCACCAAGATTGAGGATTCGGGTGGTGGCGATGGTCTGCGGCTCGGTGTACTTGGTCAGGCCCTCGGGCCCGTGTCGGCGACCCATTCCGGAAACCCCCATGCCGCCCATCGGGGCCGCGGTGCTCCCCCAGGTCGGCGCATAGCCCTCGTCGACGTTGACGGTGCCGGCATGGATCCGGGCGGCGATCTGCTCGCCCTCGCGCTTGGTGGCCGCCCACACGCTGGCGTTCAACCCGTAGTCGGTGTCGTTGGCGCGGTCGACCGCCTCGTCGACGTCGGCGACCGGGTAGATCGAGACGAGCGGACCGAACGTCTCCTCGCGGTGGCACTCGGCGTCGGTGGGCACGTTGGTCAGCACGGTGGGTTCGAAGAACAGCGGGCCCAGATCTGGCCGGGCCTTGCCGCCCGCCACGACCGTCGCGCCCTTCACCTTGGCGTCGTCGACGTGGGCCGAGACGGCCTTGATCTGCTCCTCGGAGATCAAGCTGCCCATCTCGACGCCGAATTCGTACCCGCCGCGCAAGGTCATCTTGCGGACGCGGTCGCCGAACACCCGGATGAACTCGTCGGCGATCGACTGCTCGACGTAGATGCGCTCGATCGAGATGCACAGCTGACCGGAGTTGGCGAAGCAGGCGCGGACGGCGGCGTCGGCGACCTCGCGCAGGTTGGCGCCGGCGGTCACGACCATGGGGTTCTTGCCCCCGAGTTCGGCCGAAAAGCCGATCAGCCGGCGTCCGGCCTGCTCGGCGAGCAGCTGCCCGGTGGCGGTGGAGCCGGTGAACATCAGGTACTCGGTGTTCTCCACCAGCGCGGTGCCCACCACCGAGCCCTGCCCGGGGACGACCGCGAACAGGTCGCGCGGCAGACCGGCCTCGTACAGCAGTTCCACGCAGGCCAGCGCGCAATACGGCGTCTGGCTGTCGGGTTTGAGCACCACCGCGTTGCCGGCGAGCAGCGCGGCGATCGCGTCGGACACGGCCAGGGTCATCGGATAGTTCCAGGGCGAGATGATGCCGACGACGCCCTTGGGCTGATACCGCACCACGGTCTTGGTCAGGCCGGGCAACATGCCCGTCACCCGCTGCGGGCGCAGAAGCTTCGGGGCGACGCGCGCATAGTGACGAGCCGTCATCGCGATGTCCAGGATCTCCTCCTGGGCGGCGTTGCGGGACTTGCCGGTCTCGGCCTGCGCCATGTCCATGAGCGAGTCGAGGTTCTTCAGCACCAGGTCGCGGTAGCGGTGGAAGATCGCGGTCCGTTCGCCGACGGGACGAGCGGCCCACTGCTTCTGGGCCACTCGAGCGCGGCTGATCGCGTCCTTGGCGTCCTGGGCGGTGCCGACCGGAATCGTGGCCAACTCCTGGCCGGTGAACACCTCGGTCACCGATCGGGTGGGGCGCTCGGAGGCGTCGGGGATGGCGACGAGGCCGGCGAGCCGTTCGAAGGTGGCGGCAGACGGTGCGGGCATGGTGACTCCTCGGGCGACGGATCGTGGTGATCGGCGGTCTCCGCAGTTCTACCCGATCCGTCGAGTCGGCAATGGTGCGGTCGCGGCCCAGTGTGCCGTAGGTCCGGCCCCACGAATTCAGCTTCGGCGGATCGGCCGTCGTACCATTCGATGGCCCGGCGTCCGCCGTGGCAACCACCGAACAGATAGCCCTATGACCACCCCAGCGCGACTGTCCGACCGCTACGAACTCGGGGAGATCCTCGGTTTCGGTGGCATGTCGGAGGTCCATCTCGCCCGTGACGTGCGGTTACACCGCGACGTCGCGGTCAAGGTGCTGCGCGCGGACCTGGCGAGGGATCCCACGTTCTTCCTGCGTTTCAGCCGCGAGGCGCGCAATGCCGCCGGACTGAACCACCCCGCGATCGTCGCGGTCTACGACAGCGGTGAGGCCGACACCCCCGACGGTCCGCTGCCCTACATCGTCATGGAGTACGTCGACGGCGTCACGCTGCGTGACGTCATTCGCAACGACGGCCCTATCGAGCCGCGCCGGGCCGTCGAGATCATCGCCGACGCCTGCCAGGCACTGAACTACAGCCACCAAAACGGCATCGTCCACCGCGACGTCAAGCCCGCCAACATCATGATCGACCGTGCCGGCGCGGTGAAGGTGATGGACTTCGGCATCGCCCGCGCGTTGCACGACGACGGCGCCAAACTGACCCAGACCTCGGCCGTCATCGGCACTGCGCAGTACCTGTCCCCCGAGCAGGCCAGTGGAGAAAGGGTCGACGCCCGTTCCGACGTGTACTCACTCGGGTGCGTGTTCTACGAGTTGCTCACCGGGGAGCCACCCTTCATCGGCGACACCCCGGTCTCGGTGGCCTATCAACACGTCCGCAAGGACCCACCGCCACCATCGCGGCGCAACCCTGCGTTGTCCCCCGACCTGGACGCCGTGGTGCTCAAGTCGCTGGCGAAGAATCCCGCCAACCGCTACCAGACCGCCGCCGAGATGCGCGCCGACCTGATCCGCGTCCGCGACGGCCTCACACCGGCGGCACCGAAGGTCTTCACCGACGCCGAACACGCCGATCTGGCGTCCACCTCACCCGGGCATCGCCGGGTGGCGCGGTCCGTCGGCGGCTCGGGCCGGCGATGGCTGGCCGTCGGGGCGATTCTGGCCGTGCTCGCAGTCGTGGTGACCATTGCCGTGAACGTCTTCGTCGGTGATCGCCAGCGCGTCCCCGACCTCCGCGGCCAAGGGCAGGCCGATGCGCAGGTGTCGCTGCAGAACCTGGGCTTCAAGACCATCGTCAACCCCGAGCCGAACTCGACGGTCCAGCGCGGGCTGGTGATCAGCACCGAACCCGGCGCCGACGCGACCGCCCGAACCGGCGACACCATCGCCGTCAACGTCTCCAGCGGTCCCGAACAGCGCACGGTGCCCGACGTCGCCGGCTTGAGCCCGGCCGACGCCACCGCCAAACTGAAGAGCGCGGGTTTCGGCGACGTCGGGCAAACGGCCGCGGCCTCCCCCACCGTGCCCGAGGGCGCGGTGAGCGCCACCAGCCCGCCCGCCCAGACGTCGACCGGGATCACCGACGAGATCACGATCATCGTCAGCTCCGGTCCGGGTTCGGTCGAGGTGCCCGACGTCGTCACCCAGCCCTCGGACGTGGCGACGAAGAACCTCAACATCGCGGGTTTCACGAAGATCCTTACCGCGCCGGTCGACGGCCTGCTGCCCGCCGGGCAGGTGGTGGCCATCGACCCGCCGGCCAAGACCCTGCTGCCGGTCGACTCGCCGATCACCATCAAGGTGTCCAAGGGCAACCAGGTGTTGATGCCCGACCTGTCGGGGTCCTTCCACGACGCGGTCGTGCAGCGTCTGGCGCAACTCGGCTTCACCCTGCCGGTCACGGTCGGGCCCGCCATCGACGCCGGCGCCGCCGGTCACTTCAAGGTCGTCCAGCAGGATCCCCCGCCCAACACACCCGTGAACCGCGACGCCACGGTCACCGTCAACTACGGGTCGTGACCGGACGCGGCGAGGACACGCCGGCGTCGTCGGGCGGTGAGGCCCCCAAGGCTCGAGCTGTTGATTGAACTGGGCCGCAAGCAATCCGCCGCCCTCTTCGAGTCCTGATAGCGTGTTGCCGCACCTGAACGGCAGTCCATCCCCCACAATCGGCTGGCGGTGATCACGGCGATCCACCGAACTGACCGATGGGGTGTGCCCATGCTGAGCTGGTTGGCGCTGGCGGCGCTCGTCACCGTCGTCACGGTTGCCGTCGTGGTGAAGCTGCTGGCTCGCCGGCGCGCACCCGACCCAGGCTGGTTCATCGACAGCACTCGGGCCGCAGGAGCCCTCACGGTGATCGGCACCATGTTCGCGGTGCTGCTGGCGTTCACCATCTTCTACGCACTGCAGAACTACCAGCGCGCCCGCGACGGCGGAAGCATGGAGGCCATCTCGGTCACCGAGTTGCACAACGTGGCCGACGTGCTCGAAGGGCACACCGGGACACGGCTGCACGGCGACCTGATCTGCTACTCACGGTCGGTGGTCTTCGACGAATGGCCGGCCATGGAGGGTGGCAAATCGTCTGTCACGGTGCAGCATTGGGTCGACACGATGGTCACCGACTTCGAAGCCACCACTCCGACGAACGCAAAGCAGGAAGCGGCCTACAGTCAATGGTTCGACCAGCAGGCCCAACGTCGCGACGGTCGCCGGGCCCGCGCCGCCGAAGCTGCCCCGTCGGTACCGCCGCCACTGTGGATCGTCCTCGGCATCGGCGCGACGGCCATCCTCAGCTACATGTGCGTACAGGCCGACCGTCGCGAGAGCGCCTTCATCCAGGCGGTGCCCATTGCCTTCGTCTCGGCACTGGTGACCTCGGCACTGCTCGTCGTAGCGTTCCTGGACCACCCGTATGACAGCTGGTCGGGCAGCATCCAGCCCGACCAGATGCGAGTGACGTTGCGCCTCATCGACGACGGGCACGCCGCGCCCTGCGACGCACGGGGCGATCCGACCTAACTGTTGCGTGCCCAGGAGTTCGCACTCGCGTATGAGTCTGCTCATACCCCGGCCGAGGCTGCGCGACGATGTCCGATCCGACGTCTACGATTCCTGCGGCATACCCACGACCGATGGAAGGGGCGAGCAGTGAGTTACACCGCCGCCGACATCACCGAGCTCGACGATGTCCAGCACACACGCCTGCGGCCGGCGGTCAACCTCGGTCTGGACGTGCTCAACACCGCGCTGCGCGAGATCGTCGACAACGCCATCGAAGAGGTCGCCGACCCGAGCCATGGCGGATCGACCGTCACCATCACCCTGCACGCCGACGGCTCGGTCAGCGTCGCCGACGACGGCCGCGGCCTGCCCGTCGACTCCGATCCGGTCAACGGCAAGAACGGCATCGTCAAGACCCTCGGGACGGCGCGGGCGGGCGGCAAGTTCGACGCCCATGCCGACGCGACCAGCACGGGTGCCGGTCTGAACGGAATCGGCGCGGCCGCAGCGGTTTTCATTTCCGCACGCACCGACGTGACGGTGCGCCGGGCCGGCAAGACCTACCTGCAGAGTTTCGGTGGCGGCTACCCCGGGGTGTTCGACGGCAAGGACTTCGACCCCAACGCCCCGTTCACCCGTGGGGACACCCTGAAGTTGCGTGGCACCGGCAATCGCCAGCCCGACGCCCACGGGACGACCGTCCGCATCCTGTTCGACGCGGCGGTGGTGCCGGATTCCACCGTCGACGTCAACGAGGTCCTGCTGCGGGCGCACGCGGCCGCCCGGATGTCGCCGGGCGTGCACCTTCTGGTCGCCGACGAGGGCTGGCCGGGCGAGGAGGTCCGGGCCGAACTGCTCGAACCGTTCCGCGGCCCGTGGGGCACCGACACCCTCCTCGACCTGATGTGCGTCGCCGCCGGCACCCCCGCGCCTGACGTGCGCGCCGTGGTGGAGGGCCGCGGCGAGTACACGACCGGCCGCGGACCCACCCCGTTCCGCTGGTCCCTGACCGCAGGCCCCGCCGAACCGGCCACCGTCGCCGCGTTCTGCAACACCGTGCGCACCCCCGGTGGCGGCTCTCATCTGACCGCCGCGGTGAAGGGATTGTCCGAGGCGCTCGCCGACCGCGCGTCCCGCATCCGCGACCTGGGCCTGGCCAAGGGCGAGGACGGACCGGAGGCACAGGACTTCGCCGCGGTGACCGCGCTTGCCGTGGACACCCGCGCACCCGACGTGAGCTGGGACTCCCAAGCCAAGACCGCGGTGTCGTCGCGCTCACTCAACGTGGCGATGGCTCCGGACGTGGCGCGCAGCGTCACGATCTGGGCCGCCAACCCCGGCAACGGCGAGGCCGTGTCGCGGTGGACCCAGCTGGCGCTGGAGGCCGCCCGAGCGCGCCGCAGCGCCGAGGGTGCCAAGGCCAGGTCCCGCGCGGCGTCGAAGGCCAAGGGGCTGGGCACGAACCTGTCGCTGCCGCCGAAGCTGCTGCCCAGCCGGGAGACCGGCCGCGGCTCGGGCGCCGAGCTGTTCCTCTGCGAGGGTGATTCCGCGCTCGGCACGATCAAGGCCGCCCGCGACGCCACCTTCCAGGCGGCCTTCCCGCTGAAGGGCAAGCCCCCCAACGTCTACGGATTCACGCTGAACAAGGCGCGAATCAAGGACGAGTTCGACTCGATCGAGCGCATCCTGGGCTGCGGCGTTCGCGACAACTGCGACCCGGAGTCCTGCCGGTACGACCGGATCCTGTTCGCCTCCGACGCCGACCCCGACGGAGGCAACATCAACTCCAGCCTCATCTCGATGTTCCTGGACTTCTACCGGCCGTTGGTGAAGGCCGGCATGGTCTACGTGACGTTGCCGCCGCTGTTCGTGGTCAAGGACGGGCAGGAGCGGATCTACTGCCAGGACGAGTCCGAACGTGACGCTGCGGTGGCCCAACTGAAGGCCACCTCCAAACGCAAGGTGGAGGTTCAGCGCAACAAGGGCCTCGGCGAGATGGACGCCGACGACTTCTGGAACACCGTGCTGGATCCGGAGCGGCGCACCGTGATTCGGGTGCACCTCGACGACGGCGACCCGAAATTGCACCACACCCTGTTCGGCGGACCGCCGGAGGGCCGACGCACGTGGATGGCCGATGTCGCCTCCCGCGTCGACACCCTTGCGCTCGACCTCAGCTAGGAGAACCCGTGACCGCCACCCTGGACGTTCCCGAGCAGAATCCGGACCTGGTGCTCGACCAGAGCGCCGACGACTACTGGAACCACTACCAGCTGACCTTCGCGCTCTACAGCGTCAGCGACCGCGCCATCCCGTCCGCGTTCGACGGGCTCAAGCCCGGCCAGCGCCGACTGCTCTACCAGATGCACGACTCCCGGCTGCTGCCGGGGAACAAGCCACAGAAGTCCTCCAAGGTCTGTTCGGCCGTCACCGGCAACCTGCACCCGCACGGTGGGGCGTCGATGTACGGGGCGGCGGCGCTGATGGCCGCCGAGTTCCAGCGTGTGAAGGTCATCGACGGGCAGGGCGCGTTCCCCCGCATCCAGGGCGACATCCCCGCCGCCGATCGGTACACCGAGATGCGGCTGTCGGCACCCGGGGCGGCACTGACCGCCGAACTGAACGACCACGCGGTGCCGATGGTCCCGACGTTCGACGGGGAATGGATCGAGCCGACGGTGCTGCCCGCTCAGTGGCCGGTGCTGCTGTGCAACGGTGCCGTCGGCATCGCCGAGGGCTGGGCCACCAAGGTGCCTGCGCACAATCCCCGCGAGATCATGGCTGCGTGCCGGGCGTTGTTGAAGACCCCGAACATGACCGACGACAGGTTGATGAAACTCATCCCCGGCCCCGACTGGGGCTGCGGTGCCACCGTGGTGGGCACGGCCGGGTTGCGGGAGTACATCACCACCGGGCGCGGACAGCTCACGGTACGCGGCACGGTGTCGGTCGACGGGAAGAACGTCGTCGTCACCGAGCTGCCACCCGGCGTCGCGAGCAACACCGTGCAGGAACGGATCCGGGCGCTGGTCGAATCGGGGGAAATGTCGGGGGTCGCCGACATGTCCGACCTGACCGACCGCCGCAACGGGCTGCGCATCGTGGTCACCGCCAAACGTGGCCACAGTGCCGAGACGATCCGCGACCAGCTGCTTGCCCTCACACCGCTGGAGTCGACGTTCGCGGCCAGCCTGGTCGCGCTCGACGAGGACCGGGTGCCACGCTGGTGGACGGTGCGCGAGCTGATCGGCGCCTTCCTGCACCTGCGCGATTCAGTGGTGTTGCGGCGCAGCGAGTACCGACTGGACAAGGTCACCGATCGGCGCCACCTGGTGACCGGCCTGATGACCATCCACCTGGACATCGACGCCGCGGTGGCCGTGATCCGCGGGTCCGACACCGTCGACGAAGCCCGCACCGGTCTGCAGGAGCGATTCGGCATCGATGCCGTCCAAGCCGATTACGTTCTGGCGCTGCAACTTCGGCGCCTGACGAAGCTCGACGTGATCGAGCTACAGGCCGAGGCGGAGAAGCTGGATGCCGAGTTCGCCGAGCTGACAGAATTGGTGGACAACCCCGATGCGCGCCGAGTGGTGATCGACAAGGAGCTCGTCGAGACCGCCAAGCTGTTCAAGGGCCCCGAGTTCGACCGGCGAACGGTGCTGGACTTCGAGGCGGTACCGGTGACGTCCAGTTCGGACGAGGAGGGCTCCCGCGAACGAAAGACCAACGCCGCGTGGCGACTCGACGACCGGGGCGTCTTCTCCGACAGCCACGGCGAGCTGCTGACCTCGGGCCTGGGTTGGGCGGTCTGGACCGACGGTCGGGTGAAGTTCACCACCGGCGGCGGGCTGCCCTACAAGATTCGCGACATCCCCGTGGCTCCGGACATCACCGGGCTGGTGCGATCCGGCGTGCTGTCCGACGGCCACCACTTGGCCTTGGTGACGCGCCGCGGAAAAGTGCTGCGCATAGACCCCGCCGCGGTGAATCCGCAGGGCGCGGCCGGCAACGGTGTGGCCGGCGTCAAGCTGGCGGCCGACGGCGACGAAGTCATCGCCGCCTTGCCGCTGACGTGTGAGAACGGCGAGGCCATTCTGTCGATTTCCGAAAGGGCTTGGAAGGTAACCGAAGTCGCCGACATCCCGGTCAAGGGCCGCGGCGGCGCCGGCGTCGGCTTCCATCCGTTCGTCGGCGGCGAGTCCGCACTGATGGCCGCGACGGTGTCGGCGACCGGTTTCGTGCGCGGCACCAGAGCAGTCCGGGCCGAGAAGCGCGCCAAGGCGTCGGTCAAGGGGTCCGGCGCGGACGTGACGCCCGCGGGCTGATGGAAGGGCGCTGCGGTCAGCCGCGGGCGAGCGCCGGCGCGCCTAGTCTCAAGCGGCTCGATTAACTCGAGCTGGCCCCCAGCACACCGAGAGTGCACACCCGGTTCGAGGTGCCGACCTTCCCGGAGGTCAGCGTGCGTCGGATGCCACCGGGCTAGCCTTCGTAGAACGGGTCAGTCGTCGTTCGAAGGGTGCGTCATGACAGCCAACCACTATCCGTTCGAGGGCAAGACCGTCCTGGTCACGGGCGGAGGGACCGGGATCGGGCGGGCCATCGCCGAGGCGTTCCTGCTCAACGGCGCAAACGTCGCCATCAGCGGACGCCGACGCCACGTCCTCGACGACGTTCTCCGTGGACAGCCCGAGGCGCGAACGCTCGCGGTGGAGGCCGACGTCACCGACGACGATTCGGCGCGGTCGATGGTTCGGGCCGTCGTCGACCGCTTCGGAGCACTCGACGTATTGGTCAACAACGCGGCGGATTACACCAGTGGGCCCTTCGACGAACTCACCCTCGACCGCTGGCAAGCCATCCGGTCGACCAACATCGACGGCTTCGTCCACGTCGTCCGTCATGCACTGGGCGAACTCGAGAAGACCGGCGGCAACGTGGTGGTCGTCGGATCGGTCTCCGGCCTGCGCGGCGACTGGGGCCAATCTGCCTACAACGCAACCAAAGCCGCCATCATGAACTTCGTCCAATCGCTGGCACTGGACTACGGGCCACGCGGCGTACGCCTCAACGCCGTCGCCCCCGCGCTGACCATCACCGACATCACCAAGGACATCGAAGACGACGAGACCGCCCTGGCTGCGGCGGTCAACCGCATCGCGCTCGGCCGTCCGGCGCGCCCTGCGGACATCGCTCCGGCGGTGCTGTTCCTCGCCAGCCCCGACGCCGCCTACATCACCGGGGCGTGGCTACCCGTCGACGGCGGCACGTCTGCCAGTACCGGACAGGCCCACTAGAAGCGGAAGCCTCGACACGGCGCACCACGCCCCGCCAACCGAGCCGGATCCGCCGGGCGCCCAAGCCGAGCGGATCGGCGCCATCTTCGACGGCGTCGCCGTCGACTCCTACGACGCGGAGAGGGTCGCCGAGGAAGCGTTGGCCTCCCTGGGACTGCTCGCGGGTCTACCGTGAGGTACATGACCGGCGCCGACGGATTTCACCCCGACTTTCCCGACGACCACGAGCACCCCCCGCCCCGCAATCGCGTGCGACACGTCAAATCCTCCGATCTCGACGCCAGCACCGCCCAGTCCGAGGGCATGCGACGGTTCGCCGCCCTCAGCGGAGCGACCGTCGGCACCGAGAAGCTCTGGATGGGTGAGACCATCGCCGAACCGGGGACCGTGTCGGCCAATCACCACCACGGCGACTCCGAGACGGTGATCTTCATCCGCGCCGGACACCCCGAGTTCGTCTTCTCTGACGGCGCCGAGGACGTGCGCATCCGGACCGAGCCCGGCGACTACGTCTTCGTGCCCCCGCATCTGCCGCACCGCGAGGAGAATCCCGATCCGGCCACGCCGGCGGAGATGGTCATCGCGCGCAGCAGTCAGGAGGCCATCGTGGTCAATCTTCCGGCGCTGTACGCACTCTGAGCCTCGAATGCGGTCGCTGCCCACGGAGGTTGAAGTACCGGCACAGCAGGAAGAAGGCCGCCGGGACGGCCAGCATGACCAGCAGTTGAAACAGCTCGCTCATGGCTCATGCCTACCGGCGCGACCAGGCGGAGCGCCACGGCTCCCACGAAATCTCTACGCGCGCCGATCAACTCGACGCAACCGCAAAACCCGCCCCGACCACCGTGAACGCCCGACGCGGTTGCTGCCGTGGCCCAGACGTTCCTGACGGTTCGTTGACGCCGCGGATGCCACTGTGACGCAGACGGCGCGCTAGGGAACCGTAAAGACGATGGCCGCGGCGCGCGCCGTCGGCTGCAATGACTCCATGAGCTCCCCCGCTGCACGGTCGACGTCCGGACGACGATGACCGCGAACACCGCCATGGCACCGGATTCGTCGCCACGGGTCCGCCCCCGCAGCGTCGGCAACTCGGCCCGGATGGTCATCGTCGTCGGCGCGCTGGGCGTGGTGTTCGGCGACATCGGGACCAGCCCGATCTACACCCTGCAAACGGTGTTCAACCCCGCCGACCCACACCCCGTGCCATTGTCCGACCAGAACGTCTACGGCGTGGTCTCGTTGATCTTCTGGTCTGTGATGGCGATCGTCACCCTGACCTACGTGGCGCTGGTGATGCGGGCTGACAACCACGGCGAAGGCGGCATCATGGCGCTCATCACCCTCCTGCGTCGATGGGCCACCCAGCGCGGACGCCGCACGGCAAGGGCCCTGGCGGCGTTGGGCATCTTCGGGGCGGCCTTGTTCTTCGGCGACAGCATGATCACCCCGGCGATCTCGGTGCTCTCGGCGGTCGAAGGCGTCAAGGTCATCGCTCCGGGCCTGGAATCGTGGATCGTTCCCGCGACCACCGTGATCATCGTGGCGCTCTTCGCGGTTCAGCGGCACGGCACGGCGGCGGTGGGCAGATTCTTCGGACCCGTGATGGTCGCCTGGTTCGTCGCCATCGGCGCGTGCGGTGTCGTGGGCATCGCGGGCAACCCCGCCATCTTGCGTGCACTGTCTCCGACATATGCGGTGTCATTCCTGTTCGGGCACTTCGACATCGCCTTCTTCGCGTTGGCGGCGATCGTGCTCGCGGTGACCGGCGCCGAGGCCCTCTACGCCGATATGGGCCACTTCGGCCGCAAGGTGATAACCCGCGGCTGGCTGCTGCTGGTGCTGCCCGCCTGCACGCTGAGCTATCTGGGCCAGGGCGCTCTGCTGCTCGCCGATCCCGACGCCGTGCAGTCACCGTTCTTCCTGCTGATTCCCGACTGGGCTCGCATCCCGATGGTCCTACTGGCCACTGCCGCAACGGTGATCGCGTCTCAAGCAGTCGTCACCGGCGCCTTCTCGGTGGCCTCCCAAGCCGCGCAACTGGGATACCTGCCACGTCTGCGCATCGAACACACCTCCCCGTCGGTCATCGGTCAGGTCTACGTGCCATGGGTCAACGGCGTGCTGATGGTCGCGGTGGTGGCCTTGGTCTTGACCTTCCAGACGTCGGCGGCGCTGGCGTATGCCTTCGGCATGGCCGTCACCGGCACGATCACCATCACCACCGTGCTGTTCCTCTACCTTGCCCGCACGCGCTGGCGCACCCCACTGCCCGTCGTCCTGGTCGGCGGCGGCGTGCTGCTGCTGATCGACGGGTTGTTCCTTGCCGCGAACATGACCAAGCTCGTGCACGGTGCGTGGCTGCCGCTGCTGATCGGCGTCATCGCCTTCACCGTGATGACCACCTGGCAGCGCGGTCGCGCCATCGTCACCGATGCCCGCGAGCACCTCGAGGGTCCGCTTCACGACTCGGTGGTCGGTCTCGCACATCGAGACCCACCCCTGGTGCGAATCCCGGGTACGGCAGTATTCCTCAACCGCGGCAAGGACACTGCGCCCCTGTCGATGCTCTCGCTCGTCGAACACACCAACGTGCTTCACGAGCGCGTGGTGATCGTGTCCGTCGACGTCGAACCCGTTCCCCGGATCGCCGACTCCGATCGTGTCGTCATCGACGATCTCGGCCCGACCGGCGACGGTGTGCTCCACGCGAGCCTGCGGTATGGCTACATGGAGCGGCCCGACGTGCCGGCCGCTCTCAGGTTCATCGATCCGGCGCGGACCGAGGGCCCCGTCGACTTGGAGCAAGCGTCGTTCTTCGTGTCCAAGGTCGACCTGAGCCCCGGGCCCGGGCACGAGATGGCGGCGTGGCGAAAGCGGTTGTTCCTGACCACCTCTCACATCGCAGCTGACGCGGCGGGCCACTTCAACCTTCCCCTGGACCGGACCGTCGTGGTCGGGTCACGCATCGAGGTGTGACGAGTCAACGGATCGTCAAGGTTCGTCGAATCGGCGTCAGGATCCCGTCTGGATTGACGACTTTCGTCGTCGTCGGTCCCAGGATGGAGTCGGGTCGCCGTCTCGGCGTACCGACGAAGGGAACTCGCGATGCACACCCTCGTGTTGGATCGGCACCACCCCGAGCAGCCACCCGCCGACGTTGCGAAGACCTGGCTCACCGCGTTTCGGTCGGCGTTCGACTTCGGCGCGATGACGTGTCCCGCGTCCCAGCTGGCCGATCCGTCCCTCGCCGCATGGATCGGCGCCCGCGGCGTGTGCGTGGACGTCGAGAGCGCCGCGGACCTCGACACCGCGTTGTCCGTCGGCGTCGCTCCCGCACGTATCGTCCTGCACGGCAGCGACTCCGACGATGCGTTGCTGCGGCGCGACGTCGAGGTCGGAATCGGCCACTGCGTGATCGGCTCGGTGCTGCAGGCTGCCAACCTCGCGACGGTGGCACGGCGGCGCATCCCGGTTACCCTCGGCGTCACCGAGGACGGCACGGGGCCCGAAGCCGCAGTGCTGTCCAGTGGGCGCCTCCAACCCGTCGGCATGCATATGAGAGTCGACGACATCCCGGGCCTCGGCCCGGCGACGTCGCTCGTGATCGCGAAGATGGGCGACGTCAGGCGCCGACGCGGACTCCTGTTGACCAGGGTCACCCTCGCCGACGTAGACCTGCGCGGCGCCACCCCACGTCTCATGGCTCTTGCCGCCGCCGCGATCGAAGACGCCGTGGACGAGTCGTGCGCCCGACACCGCTTTCCCCGGCCCACCGTCGTCCTCTCCCCACCGACTACGGACCGAACGCACGGGCGCTTCGCCGCCTGACCGGCCGATCTCCCCGGGCGATGCTCGAAATCCGTCAAGGTCAGCTCCGGCGACGTAAAGGAACCGTAAAGGCCCCCGGTCGGGTCGATTTCGGGGTCTAACTTTCGATTCTGTGACCGCCGCGTGCTCGCCGCGGCCACCACGAGGTGGGCGACCGCCCACCTCGCCCTCTGAACGGAGATGAAATGTCGGTGTTGCTGTACGTCGGGCTGACGGTGGCGATCTTCGCGCTGCTCGGCCTGGTGCAGAAGTTGGTCGAGGGACTGTGAGCATCCAGAACGCGATCGGCCTGGTGCTGGCCGCAGGTCTCGCGGTGTTCATGGTTGCCGCCCTGCTCTTTCCGGAGAGGTTCTAGTGAGCTCGACGACCGCGGGGCTGCTGTTCCTCGCCCTCTTGATTCTGGCGCTGGCCGCGGTGCACGTGCCGCTCGGCGACTACATGTACCGCGTCTACGACTCGGACGAGGACTCTCGCGTCGAGCGGTTCGTCTATCGGGTCATCGGCGCCGACCCGAAGGCCGAGCAGAGTTGGGGCGCTTACGCCCGCAGCGTGCTCGCGTTCTCAGCCGTTGGCATCCTGGCGCTGTTCACGTTGCAACTCGTCCAGGGCAAGCTGCCGCTGCACCTCGCCGACCCGGCCACTCCGATGACCCCGGCGCTGGCGTGGAACACCGCCGTCAGCTTCGTCACCAACACCAACTGGCAGGCCTACTCCGGTGAGAGCACCCAGGGCCACCTCGTCCAGATGGCCGGCCTGTCGGTGCAGAACTTCGTCTCCGCCGCGGTCGGCATGTCCGTAGCCGTCGCCCTGGTACGCGGCTTCGCCCGCAGACGCACCAGCGACGTGGGCAACTTCTGGGTCGACCTGGTGCGCGGGACGATCCGCATCCTGCTGCCGATCGCGCTCGTCGCGGCCGTCATCCTCGTCGCCGGCGGCGCCATCCAGAACTTCCACCTGCACGACCAGATCGTCACGACCCTGAACGGGACGCAGCAGACCATCACCGGTGGTCCCGTCGCCAGCCAAGAGGCCATCAAGGAACTCGGCACCAACGGCGGCGGCTTCTACAACGCCAACTCCGCCCACCCCTTCGAGAACCCCACCGCGTGGACGAACTGGGTGGAGATCTTCCTGCTGCTGGTCATCTCGTTCTCGTTGCCGCGCACGTTCGGGCGGATGGTCGAGAGCCGTAAGCAGGGGTACGCCATCGTCGCGGTCATGGGAGTCATCGCCACACTCAGTGTTTCGCTGATGATGTTCTTCCAGGTTCAGGCCCACGGCACCGTCCCGACGGCGGTGGGCTCGGCGATGGAGGGCGTGGAGACACGCTTCGGCGTGCCCGACTCGGCAGTCTTCGCCAGCGCCACGACGCTGACGTCGACCGGCGCGGTCGACTCCTTCCACGACTCCTATACGAGCCTCGGCGGCATGATGACGCTGTTCAACATGCAGCTCGGCGAAATCGCACCCGGCGGTACGGGTTCGGGCCTCTACGGCATGCTGATCCTGGCGATCATCACGGTGTTCGTCGCCGGATTGATGGTCGGGCGTACACCCGAATACCTCGGCAAGAAGATCACCCCGCGGGAGATCAAGCTCGCCGCCGCCTACTTCCTGGTGACCCCGCTGATCGTGCTGACCGGCACCGCCGTCGCGATGGCGCTGCCCGATCAGCGCGCCTCGATGCTCAACACCGGCCCCCACGGCCTGTCGGAGGTGTTGTACGCCTTCACTTCCGCGGCCAACAACAACGGTTCTGCCTTCGCCGGCATCAGCGTCAACACCACCTGGTACAACACCGCACTGGGGTTGGCGATGGTGTTCGGCCGCTTCCTGCCGATCATCCTGGTGCTCGCGCTGGCCGGCTCGTTGGCCAGACAGGGCAGCACCCCGGAGTCCGTCGGGACTCTGCCCACGCACCGGCCGCAGTTCGTCGGCATGGTCGTCGGCGTCACCGTCATCCTCGTGGCCCTGACGTTCCTCCCCGTCTTGGCGCTCGGCCCCCTCGCTGAAGGAATCCACTGACATGTCCACCCCCACCATCGATTCCACTCCGACCCACTACTCCGTTCCCGCTCCGGCGAAGGCCGGGGTCAAGGGCGGGTTGCTCGACCCCAAGATGCTCTGGCGCTCGATGCCCGACGCCGTGAAGAAGCTGGATCCGCGCACCCTGTGGCGCAACCCGGTGATGTTCATCGTCGAGATCGGCGCCGTGTGGAGCACGGTGCTGGCCGTCGTCGAACCGTCCTGGTTTGGCTGGCTCACCGTCATCTGGCTGTGGCTCACCGTCGTCTTCGCCAATCTCGCCGAAGCCGTCGCAGAAGGGCGCGGCAAGGCCCAGGCAGACACCCTGCGCAAGGCCAAGACCGACATGGTCGCCCGTCGCCTGAACGGATGGTCCCCGGGAACGGCAGGCACCGAGGAAGAGGTCGCCGCCCCACTGCTACAGCAAGGCGACCTGGTCGTCGTGGAAGCCGGTCAGGTCATCCCCGGCGACGGTGACGTCGTCGAGGGCATCGCCTCGGTCGACGAGTCGGCCATCACCGGCGAATCCGCCCCCGTGATCCGCGAGTCCGGCGGCGACCGGTCCGCGGTCACCGGCGGCACCACGGTGCTGTCGGACCGCATCGTCGTCAAGATCACCCAGAAGCCGGGCGAGAGCTTCATCGACCGGATGATCGCCCTCGTCGAAGGGGCCAACCGCCAGAAGACGCCCAACGAGATCGCGCTGAACATCCTGCTCGCGGCGCTGACGCTGATCTTCGTCTTCGCCGTGGCGACCCTGCAGCCCATGGCGATCTTCTCCAAGTCCAACAATCCCGGGGTGGCGGATTCGCTGGCGCTGGACGCCAACGGCGTCACCGGCATCGTCATGGTGGCATTGCTGGTCTGCCTCATCCCCACGACCATCGGCGCCCTGCTGTCGGCCATTGGGATCGCGGGGATGGACCGTCTCGTGCAGCGCAACGTGCTCGCGATGTCCGGACGCGCCGTCGAAGCCGCCGGGGACGTCAACGTGCTGCTGCTCGACAAGACCGGCACCATCACCCTCGGCAACCGGCAGGCCGCCGAGTTCGTGCCGCTGCCCGGGGTCACCCCCGATCGGCTCGCCGACGCCGCCCAACTGTCCAGCTTGGCCGACGAGACCCCCGAGGGACGCTCCATCGTCGTGTTCGCCAAGCAGGAGTTCGGACTTCGGGCCCGCACCCCCGGTGAGCTCTCCGGTGCCGAGTGGGTCGAGTTCACCGCCGCCACCCGCATGTCCGGGGTGAATCTCGAGGACGGCCACCAGTTGCGCAAGGGCGCAACCGCTTCGGTGGCGGAGTGGATCCGCAGCCAGGGCGGAACCGTCCCCACGGCGTTGACCGACGTCGTCGACGGGATCTCCTCTGGCGGAGGCACTCCGCTGGCCGTCGGTGAGGTGCGCAACGGGTCCGCGTCGGTGCTCGGCGTCATCGCGCTCAAGGACGTCGTCAAGCAGGGCATGCGGGAACGGTTCGAGGAGATGCGCCGCATGGGCATTCGCACGGTGATGATCACCGGTGACAACCCCCTGACCGCCAGGGCCATTGCCGACGAGGCCGGCGTCGACGACTTCCTCGCCGAGGCCACCCCCGAGGACAAGCTGGCACTGATCAAACGCGAGCAGGAGGGCGGCAAGCTCGTCGCGATGACCGGCGACGGCACCAACGACGCGCCCGCCCTGGCCCAGGCCGACGTCGGCGTCGCGATGAACACCGGTACGTCGGCAGCCAAGGAGGCCGGCAACATGGTCGACCTCGACTCCGACCCGACCAAGCTCATCGAGATCGTCGAGATCGGCAAGCAACTGCTGATCACCCGCGGGGCGTTGACCACGTTCTCCATCGCCAACGACATCGCGAAGTACTTCGCGATCATCCCGGCGCTGTTCGTGTCGTTGTTCCCGGGTCTGGACCTGCTCAACGTCATGCGGCTGCACAGCCCGCAGTCGGCGATCCTGTCAGCGGTCATCTTCAACGCGATCGTCATCATCGCGCTGATCCCGTTGTCGCTGCGAGGTGTTCGATACACCCCCAGCAGCGCCTCGAAACTGCTCAGCCGCAACCTACTCATCTACGGCGTCGGCGGCATCGTCGCCCCGTTCGTCGGCATCAAACTCATCGACCTGTTGATCCAATTCCTCCCAGGGATGTCCTAAACATGAACGTGCAGAACCTCATCCGCCAACATTGGGCCGCAGTCCGCGCCCTGCTGGTGCTCACCGTCATCACCGGTGTGGCCTACCCCCTCGTCGTGTGGGCGGTGGCCGAGCTGCCCGGCCTCGACTCTCAGGCCAACGGGTCCATCGTCGAGGTCGCGGGCAAGCCGGTCGGCAGTTCGCTGATCGGCCAGCTCTTCACCGACGCCGACGGCAACCCCATCCCGAAGTACTTCCAGAGCCGGCCGTCCGCTGCCGGGGACGGTTACGATCCGCTGTCCACCAGCGCCAGCAATCTCGGTCCGGAGAGCATCGTCGACACCGCGGCAGACCCCGCGCAGCTCAAGCCCGGCGGGGATCCCGCCGAGGCCGGGTACAAGCCCAGCCTGCTGACGCAGGTGTGCTCCCGTAGCGTCGCGGTCGGAACGCTGGAGGGCCGCAACGGCTCTCGCCCGTTCTGCACCGGTGGTGGCGTCGGCGCGGTGTTGTCGGTCATCGGTCCGCGTGACGCCCAGGGCAACGTGGTCAACCCCACCCGGGTGGTCAGCGTCAACGAGCCCTGCACCACCACCAAGACACCCTTCCTGAACACCTACGAGGGCGTGAAGGTCGAGTGCGCGACCTACGGCGAGGATTACACCGTCGGCCAAATCGTCCCCGTTCACGGCGCGGCAGCGGGTGACCCGGCCGTGCCGGCCGACGCGGTGACCGCCAGTGGCAGTGGGCTGGACCCGCAGATCTCCCCCGCCTACGCCGACATCCAGGTCGACCGGGTGGCCAAGGCTCGCGGCGTCGACACCGACCAGGTTCAAGAAGTCCTGGCCGCCAACACCGATGGGCGCGTCCTGGGTTTCATGGGCGAGCCACGGGTCAACGTCTTGGAGCTAAATCTGGCGCTGGACCAGAAGTACCCGGCGAAGGGCTGACCCGGGCCCATGACGGACGACTCGTGACGCCGGCCGCCGACCGCGCGACGACGAGCCCGGTCAAGGCCAAGGTGCTCGTGGTCGACGACGACCCGCAAATCCTGCGCGCGCTGCGCATCAACTTGTCGGTGCGTGGGTACGAGGTGTTCACCGCCGCCACCGGCGCGGAGGCGCTGCACGCCGCCGCCGATCAGCGCCCCGACGTCGTGATCCTCGACCTCGGTCTGCCCGACATGTCCGGCGTCGACGTCCTGGCGGGTCTCCGCGGCTGGATGACGGCACCGGTGGTGGTGCTCTCGGCGCGCACGGACCCGGGCCAGAAGGTCGAGGCGCTGGACGCCGGGGCCGACGACTACGTCACGAAGCCGTTCAGCATGGACGAGTTCCTCGCACGTCTGCGCGCCGCGGTACGGCGTGGCGCGACAGCGGCGGCGGGGGCCGCGCAACCCGTCGTGCACACGCCGACGTTCAGTGTCGACCTGGCGAACAAGAGCGTCACCCGGGCCGGCGCCAACGTGCATCTGACCCCCACCGAGTGGGAAATGCTCGAGATGCTGGTCCGCAACCCGGGCAAGCTGGTGGGCCAGGAAGACCTTCTCAGGGAGGTGTGGGGGCCCAACCACGCCAACCAATCGCATTATCTGCGAGTCTATCTCGCACAGTTGCGGCGAAAGCTCGAGGACGAACCGTCACAGCCCAAGCATCTGATCACCGAGCCGGGCATGGGTTACCGCTTCCAACCGTGACGAACGAATGGCCGACGGGTTCGCCGTCGGCCATTCGCAGTAGGGAGTCCTCGCCGCCGACCTCAGTCCATGGTCGTGCGGCCGGCCGCCGACGCAGCAGGGGTCAGGGTGACGGCCGGGCGGGCGAGCTGCCACCGCGCGCATCCCTCGGTGAGGGCCTCGTCCACGGCGGAGACGATCGACGACAGCTGCGTCCCGCGCCCCTTGACCCAGATGTCGCTGGACCCACCGCTGAGCATGATGCGATGAATCGGCGAGCCGCACGTCTTCAGCAGCGCGGAGCGGCAGAGCAACCGCTCGGCTTCGGTGGCCCATTCCACCGGCCCACCGGAATCGTCGACGTCACCGTGCAAGCCGATGACCTTCAGCCTGCGATTGCCGAGCACGAGTGGGGTGTCGTCGTCGAGGTAGACGTACTTGGTCCGTTGCGCACACTCGCTCAGACGACCGATGTGGCGCTCGGTGGAGACGATGAAGCGGAAGACACCGAGGTTCACCGCACGACGAATCGAGTCGGTCTGGGCACCGCACCGGAAGACGACCTGCGTGGGTCGTACCCCGTTGTACTGGACGAGATCGAGCTCCTCGTCGCCGCGAACGGTCACGGTGACGCCGTGTTCACGGACCCAGGCGGCCAGCGAGCGATCCCGCAACGTGGCCGCAGGCACGCCGCACCCCGCGCCGGAGAGGACGTCTCGCATCAGCCGAATCGACTGGTGCAGTGCGGGAACGAAGTCATCGGTGTCCAGAGCAAGCGTCATGTGTTCAGGTCTACGCCGGCCGGGGGCCACCGGACCGTCTCCATACGCGGTTCTGACGAGCGGTCGTCGAATACTTGCGCATCCTTGACCCCATGTCCGGGGCCGTCTGGCCCCTGGTCGAGGGGAATGTCGCCCGAAACGGACGGTCGACGCCCCCATCTGGATAGGGTGTCCGTCTGGGAACCCGGCTGCCACCTTGGAAGGCGACGGGGGACGTTCCCGATGCTCGACGAAAGGGTCTCGCGTGCAACAGAACACGGCACCAGCCGCCACGTCTCACCTCTCGCGATCACTCGGCCTGTGGGCGATCGTCGGGCTCGGCCTCGGCTACATGACCCCCATGACGGTCTTCGACACGTTCGGCATCGTGTCGGAGGAGACGGATGGTGTGGTTCCGCTCGCCTACATCGTCGCGCTGGTCGCCATGGTGTTCACCGCGCTCAGCTACGGCCGGATGACCCGGGTCTTCCCCTCTGCGGGGTCGGCGTTCACGTACGCATCGGAGGTCATTCACCCCAACGTCGGCTTCCTCGTCGGATGGTCCTCGCTGCTCGACTATCTGCTGTTGCCGATGGTCAACGCGGTCATCGGGCGGATTTACTTCGAATCGTTCTTCCCCGACGCCCCGTCCTGGATCTTCGTCGTCGTCTACGTGGCAATCGTCACCGCGCTCAACTGCTGGAGCATCAAGGGCACGTCGAACATCAACGGAGTGCTCGTCGTCTTCCAGACGGTGCTCATCGGCGCGTTCGTCGTCCTGACCTATTTGTCGTTGTCGCGTGGACTTGGCCAGGGCACCGCGCTGACGCTCGAACCGCTGTATCACGCCGGCGTGGACATGGGCGCAGTCATCGCCGGCGCCACCGTGGTGTGCTTCTCGTTCATCGGGTTCGACGCGATCACGATGTACAGCGAAGAGGCGAAGACGCCGAGCACCGTCCCGAAGGCGATCGTCCTGGCCCTACTCATCGGTGGCGCGATCTTCCTGCTCGGCGCGTGGTTCGCCCAGAGCGCCTTTCCCACGCTCGACGGATTCGAGGTCACCGACGACACCCTGCCGGAGCTCGCGCTGAAGGTTGGCGGAGAGTTCTTCAAGATCCTATTCGTCTCGGCTGCGCTGGCGGCCATGTTCGCCTCCAGCCTGTCCTCACACGCCAGTGTCTCCCGCATGATCTACGTGATGGCCCGCAACCAGACGGGCCGCATCCCACGCTTCCTGTCCTACATCCACCCCAGGTTCCTGACCCCGCTGCACGCCGTGCTGATCGTCGGCGCCGTGTCGCTCCTCGCGTTCCGGTTCACCCTCGAATTCGTCTCGGCGATGATCAATTTCGGTGCCCTCATCGCCTTCACCGTCGTCAACCTGACCGTGCTGTTGTACTTCGCCGTGCACCTGAAGAAGCGGCACACGCCGGTCGAGATCTTCACCAACATCGTGCTGCCGGTCATCGGCATGTCCCTGACGGTGGTGCTGTGGCTCAACCTGCACTTCGACGCCCTGCTCTACGGGGCCATTTGGTTCGTCATCGGCCTCGTACTGCTGGTGTACGTCACCCGCGGGTTGCGCAAGCCGCTCACGATGAGAATCGAAGAGGAGACCCTGGCCGAGGAGGGCACGCCGATCGAGCACGTCGAGCATCGCAAGAGAGGTGGACACGAGTGAAGCTCGTCGTCGGTTATCTCGCGACCGCTGGCGGTGCCGATGCCCTGGCACTCGGAGTCCGACTCGCCCGCACCCTCGGCGCCGAGCTAGAGCTGCGAATGGTGCTGTCGCCCGACGACGTAACCACTCCGCGCGTGACGGCCGACAAATTTCACGACGTGCTCGCCGGCCAGGGCTCGGCATGGCTCGGCGACGCCTTGCGTCTGGTGCCCGACGACGTAGCGGCCGGGGCCGAGGTGCTCATCGGGGAGTCCGTCGCCGAGACGCTTGGCGAGGAAGCACTCAGGCTGGATGCGACGGTCCTAGTCGTCGGTGGATCCGGCGGCGGCCTGGCCGGCAGCCTCGCGCTTGGCTCCTTCGTCGACGACTTGCTGCACTCGGCACCCGTGCCGGTGGCCGTCGCCCCGCGTGGTACGCGGCACTCCGAGGTGCCGCGCATTCAGCGCGTCACCTGCGCCGTCGGGGATCGCCCCGGCGCGGCTCGGTTGCTCGAGACCGCGGTGTCGGCGAGCCGGGCCACCGGGGCCCCGCTACGACTGGTCTCGCTGGTGGCGCTCGACGAGCACGGCGAGAAGGGCCTTGAGGCTGCTCGCGAACATGCCTACGCCACACTGGAATCCGTGAAGTCAGCATTATCGGAGGGCGCCGCCGTCACCGCGGTCGTCGCCGACGGCGACACGGTCGAGGCGGCCGTCGACGGGCTCGACTGGGAGCCCGGCGATCTGCTGATGCTTGGGTCGAGTCGACTGGCCCCGCCGCGCCGACTGTTCATCGGTTCGACCGCCGCCAGGATTCTGCGAGTCCTGCAGGTTCCGATCGTGGTGACGCCGGGCGAGGATGCCAGCCCGTCGGTGTGACCGCTGCGGTCACCTCATCCAGCGGCCTACTTTTGGGCGATGTAGTAGAAGTTCGACGGATCGGAGTCCAACTCCGTGACCCGTACGGCGGAGAATCCCGCGTCGCAGAGCATCGACTGTGCCAGCTGCTGGCCCCACATCGTCCCCAGCCCAACCCCGCCCATCCCCAACGAGACCGGCATGCAGTGCATCAACGACGCCGTGTACCGATAGGTGTTCATAGGGCCGCCGACGTTGTCTTCGAGATGGCTCGACGCCTTGATGTCGGCCATCAGCAACGTGCCTCCGGCCCGCAATGCGCCGTGGATGTTGGCCAACACGGTCGCGGGCTGAGCCTGGTCGTGGATGGCGTCGAATACGGTCACGACGTCGTAGACGTCGCGGTCGGTTAGCTCGGCCAGATCGCGGGTCTGGAAGGTGACGTTGGTCAACCCGGCCGATCTCGCCCAGGCGGCCCCGGCGGCGGTCGCCTCCTCGGAGATGTCGACACCGGTGAACCGGCTCGCCGGGAATGCACGCGCCATCAGCCCGATGGCGTACCCACTGCCGCAACCGAAGTCGGCCACGTCCAGTCCGGTGCTCATCCGCGTGGGCAATCCGTCGACCAGCGGCAGGACCTGGTCGACCAGGGCGTAGTCGAACACCTCCCGGCTACGCTCGGCCATCACCGAGTGGAACCGGGGATACGCCGTATACGGCAACCCGCCACCTTCGCGAAAACGGGGAAGGATCTGCTGCTCGACCTCGCACAGCAGTGGGATGTACTGGGTGAGGCGCGCCATGTTGTTCAGCCCCGCCGAACGCGTCAGCATTGCGGCTCGGTGCGCGGGCAACCGGTAGGTGCCGGCGTCGCCGTCGTATGTGACGACGTCACCAACGGTCATGCCACCCAACCATTCTCGAACGTAACGTTCGTCGAGTCCGGCCGCTTGCGCGATCTCGGTGCTGTTCGCGTCACCCAAGGCGGCCATGTGGTCGAACAAGCCCGTCTGATGGCCGATGCTGGTGAGCAGCACCAAGCCGGCGCCGTCGATCGCATCGGTCAGCCGACCGGCGAAGTCCTCGGCAGTCTCGGTCATCGCACCTCGCTTCGCGGAGTCTCTCGGGTACCCCGACCCAGGGCCCTCAGACAGACTGGCTGACGTAGAACCGATTGTGGTCGGCATCGCGGAAACTGAACATCAGGGGTGCTGTCTCCCACTCCAACAACTCCCCCACCTGAAGCCCCTTGGCGGCAAGTTCCGCATGGGTGGTTCGTGCGTCGGGCGTGATCAGGCGGATGCCCGTGTCGACTCCCGTCGGCAGGTCGTCACCAGTCCGCACCAACGAGATCGACGTCCCACCGCCCGAAGGTGCCAACTCGACCCACCGAAAGCCCTGCTGCAGCTCGGCATCCATCGTGGTGGTGAAGCCGAATTCCTCGAAGAAGGCCTTCGACCGGTCTTGGTCGGAAACGGGCACGGCGACGCACTGAACGCTGGTGAAGACGTGATTGGTCATACCGGTACCGACCCATCTCGGCCTCCGAACTCATCGGTGCGGTGAGTGTTGGACATGGTGACTGTTCCCTTCGCTGGGGGCGTGCACCGCACGTTCCGCCGGAGTCAGAGCCGTCCTCGTGTCGTGCACCTCTGGGTGAGCCTCCGGAGGCACACCCGAGTCGCGCCTGCCCGAGCCGAGGTGGAGGCCTGAGCCAGTGTCGGATCCGGTCGGATGATCAATCCGCGTGCGACGAGTTCACCCACCACTGCCACGCCGCAGACCTGCGCCAGCAGCAGCGCAACCAGGACGAGGACTTGTACTGCGCCGGCCTGGGTGGCTGACCCGGTCGCCAGCAAGACTCCCACGAACGCGCCGGGGAGAGTGACCAATCCGGCGGTGCGCGCCTGATCGAGATTGGGGATCAGCGCATCGGAGAGGGGACGCTGTATGACCATCATCCTCGAGAAGCGTTCCGGGAGGCCGAGACTGAGGGCGGCCTCCACCTCGCCGCGGCGTTCACCCAGGGTGTCGAGCGCTCGTCGAGCCGCGACCGCGGACGCGGTCATGGTGCCGCCCAGCACGATGCCGAACACCGGAACGACGGCGACTCCCGTCAACGGGACGACACCGGTGAGCAGCAGCAGGGGCATGACCGCGACCATTCCACCGGCCAGCGCAACGGCCAGCCACCCTGCTCCGCGCCGGGCCTGGCTGCGGCGTGCGGCGGTGACCGAGGCGACCGCGAACATCACCGCGAGCACCAAGCCCGACGACCACAGCTGCTGCAGTGCGACCGCCAGGACGGTCGCCACGGCGGCCAGTTGCGCGGTGGCCCGCAGCGCCGCGGTGGGTGCCGCCCAGGGCGACCCATGCAAGACCACGCGGTTCACCACGGCAGCCAGCACCGCCATCATCACGCAGACGGCGACGAGGGTGGGGGTCAGCAGGGGCTCGGCGGCGCTCATCTGGTCAAGTGTGCATCCGGCCTGCCGGCCTCGGCACGGGCGTCCACACAGCCTTCGCTGCGAACGTGGCCGGCGACCCGCTACGGAGACACTCCACTACGAGAACTGCCACCGTAGAGGTGGACGGGGATGGCGTGCGCCACGACTGCGACGCCACCCCCGAGGATGGGCCAGATCGGCCAGAAGTACCAAGCACTTACGGAGAGGGCGACCGCGAGCCAAACGGCGAGGCACGTCCCGGCGATGGTCGAATACGCCAGGACATGCAACAGAACTCCGCGACGGGCGGCAGCGACTCGCGCGGCGCGACGGCGGGGATCGCGACGGGTGATGCTGCCAACGGGAAGGTCGACCAGAAGTTCGCCGAGGGCGGCGCCGGTGACGGCCTCCCAGGTCTGACGTAGGCGGTCGTCGTACTCGGCGAGGTCGAGGTAGCCCTGGGCGAACGCCTGGCCCAACACATTGGCGGTACGGCCGCGGTCGGTGTCGTTGGCACGGGTGTCGCGGGCGCGCGCGGCGGGCTCGATCGGGGAGCGCTGGCGGAGTCGAACGTACGGCTGCGTGGCGGGGCAGTTCATGGCGTGTCCTCTCGGTGTCTTCGGTGGGGGCGGGTGGCGTACGTCAGTGAGTGATGGGGGCGGCGAGGGCCTCGTCCTAACCGCACGCGGCGACGACGACCAAGGCCTCGGCGACGGCTTGGGAGTCTTCGTTGGCGTCGATGGCGATGGCCTTGCCCCAGCGCATGGTGATCACGTGCACGCCGTGGTTGGCGTATGCGGTGCCGTCGGGCAATGTCGCGGTGGCCGTCCACCGGATGACGACGGTGGTGTGGTGCGGCCAGCCGGTGACCCAGGTGTCCTCGACCGTCAGGCGCAGGGTGGGCATCAATCGGCCCAGACGGTCGAACCACCGTGCCAGCGCGTCGTGACCTCTACGGCTGCCGCCCAAGGCGTGACGGCCGCCAAAGCGGTGTTCGATGGTGGGTGCACAGGTGGACAGGATGGCGGCGTAGTCGTGGTCGTTGACGCGGCCGAAGTTTGCGGCGGCGACGCGCTTGACGATGGCGTGGTACACGAACCTTCTCCTTTGTTTGACGATGTCAATCAACAGCAACGTACTCCCGCTGATTGACAACGTCAATCAAGATTCGAGATGATGGGCCCATGAGTCCTGCCGTCGCGACCTTCGACGTCCGCCAAGCCCTCCTCGACGCCGCGAGGTCCGAGCTGGCCGAACACGGCCGGCCCGGGGTGAGTCTGCGTGCCGTAGCCCGCCGAGCCGGGGTGTCCCATGCCGCGCCCAAGCACCACTTCGGTGACCGGGCGGGCCTGCTCACCGCGGTCGCAGCCCAGGGCTTTCACGACCTCACCGACGCCCTGTCCACGGTGGCCGGCGGCGCGACCGAGACCACGTTGACCTCGATGGGACAGGTCTACTTCGACTACGCGCAGGCCCATCCCGCATTGTTCGAGATGATGTTCGCCCCTGCCGAACTGAACGACGACGACTCCGACTTCGTGACGGCACGGCGACGCGCCATCGACGTGCTGGCCGCCCTCGGCAGCACCACCACACCGCATGTCGGCGAGGACGTGGAGGCCTCACCGTTGACTCTCATCAGCTGGGCGTTGGTCCACGGGCTTTGCGTCTTGAGCCGAGACGGCGCTTTGGGAACCATCACCGCGACGGAATCGACCCACCTTGCCCACCAACTCCTGGGCCTCTACGCACACCACGTCGACCTCGACGCACTTTCCCATTTCTAGGGGATCGTCCGAGACAGCGGTGGCGCAGATGGCGGTCACGAGAAGTGGTGAGCACCTCGACTCTGATTCTCGAACGAGGTCGATCGTGTTCGCGGTGCGCTGAGAAGTCGCCGACGACGAGCAGGTACCGCCATTCGCGTCGCGGCTCCGCGGGCCCCCGTCGGCTGAGTGACCTCAGCGTCCTCACAGCGGGCCGCTGCGAACGTGGCCGTCAGCGGGGTCGCACCAGTCGCGGCGTCGACGAAGGCAGAAGCGGTGGGCGCATCACTCCCCTAGGGTTCGCCGACCGCTGCCCTCTGGCACGCCCCGACCGACGAGGGAAGGATGGCGATCGTGAAGGTCTTGATCGTCGAGGACGAACCGCGGTTCGCGGCCACTCTCAGCATGGGTTTGCGCGCTGAGGGATTCGTCGTCGTGCACGCCGACAACGGCGTCGACGGCCTGTGGGAGGCAACCGAGCACGCGTTCGACGTCATCGTTCTCGACATCATGCTTCCCGGCCTCAACGGCTACGAGGTGCTGCGCACGCTGCGCGCCCGCGAAGTGTGGACACCGGTGTTGATGCTGACGGCCAAGGACGGCGACTACGACCAGACCGACGCCTTCGACTTGGGCGCCGACGACTACCTCTCCAAGCCAGTCGCGTTCATCGTGCTGTTGGCACGCTTGCGGGCTCTGCTTCGGCGTGGCGCACCTCAGCGCCCCACGGTGCTGACCGCGGGCACGCTCAGCCTCGATCCCGCCCGGCGGGTCGTGGAACGTGCCTCGACGCCCATCGAGCTGACACCGCGCGAGTACGGCGTCCTCGAATATCTGATGCGTCACAAGGACACGGTCATCACCAAGAACGACATGCTGCAACACGTCTGGGACGCGCACTATGCGGGACCCGACAACGTGGTCGAGGTGTACGTCGGCTACGTCCGCCGCAAGATCGACACTCCCTTTGGCACCAACACGATTCAGACCATCCGCGGTGCGGGCTACCGACTGGACTCCGGCGAATTCGTCAACGGGAGCTGAACCGTCACCAGTGCGCCACCGGCGGCACCGTCACCTATGGTGACGGTGCCGCCATGCGCGGCAACCACTTCCGAGACGATCGCCAGGCCTAGGCCCGTGCCACCGCCGCTGCGAGCGCGGTCGGAGTCGAGGCGCACGAACCGATCGAACACCCTCGTGCGATCGGCCTCGGCGATTCCAGGACCGTCGTCGGCGACGGTCACGACGGCGTGATGTTCCTCGGGGTGGACCCTCAGCTCGATTCGCGACGCGGCATGTCGCGACGCGTTGTCCAGCAGGTTTCGCAGCACGCGTGCCAACCCGCCGGGATCGCCGACCAGCCGGGTCGGAGCCAATTCCACGTCGACGGTCAGACTCGTCTGCCGAAGCAACCTGCCCACCTCCAGTGACGCGAGGTCGTCGAGGTCGACATCCCTGCGCCGCAAGGTAAGTCCGCGTTCGTCGGCACGAGCCAACAGCAGCAGGTCCTCGACGAGGGACTCCATCCGCTGCGCCTCGGGCCGCAGGGTGCCGCTGGCGAGTTCGGCGTTGAGGAACTCCGGGTGCGCCGCGGCGACGTCGAGGGCCGAGAGCATGGCCTGCACCGGGCTTCGGAGTTCGTGTGACGCGTCGCCGACGAACCGCCGCTGCGCCTCGTGGCCCGCCTCGATTCGGGACAACATCTCGTTCATGGTCAGGGCCAGTGCAGAGATCTCGTCGTAGTTGGTGGGGACGGGCACCCGCTCGGCAAGGTCGGACGTGCTGATGTCGGCCACTCGGGTACGGATGGCGTCGACGGATCGCAACGAGCGGGCCACCAGAAGGTAGCTGACCGCGCCGGCAGCCACCGTCACGACCGGCGCGGCGCCAGCCAGCAGGACCACGACGGTCTTGACCGTCGACTCGACCGCTTCGCTCCCCGCCCCGACGAGGACCGTGTACGGGCCGCCGATGCCGTTGACGGTTTGGCCGCTGAATCGCGTGTCCCCGTCCGGCGAGGTGTGGTCGGGTAACCCGATCCGCATTATGGTGCCGATGGACTTCGGGTCGATCAGCGGAGTCTGCGGCGCCGATGCCGATCGCGTGACGACCGTTCCCCCCGTGTCGATCACCTGGACCGCGACGATGCGCTGGTCGGTCGCGGTGAGGGCGCCGTCGAGATCCCTCGCAGCGTCGAACTGTAGCGCCGCCACGATGTCTCGGACGCGGGCGGCGGCCGCGTCGTCGACTCCGGCCAGGAGCGAGCGGTACAGAATGAGGGCCAAACCCACGCCGGCGATGACGAAGGCCACCAGCACGACCGCAGCCGAGGCGAACGCCGATCGAGCCGAGATGCCCCAGTACCGCGGCCGCAACCACGTACCGGGTTGCCTCAATCGTGGCAAGGGTGCTCCCCCAGCATGGTCGGCAGTCTTCCATCGCGTCGCGACTGACCGGATCATGCCACCCGAGTCACCTCTGCGACCGGCGGCTCGGCGCGATGCCCACCGAGCGTCGTATCCGTTGATGCGACAGCCGCGAGGGTGGCCGACCCGAGGACGACGGCGACGCTGCCGAGCAGCAGTCCGCCACAAATGTCGGTGAGCCAGTGCACGCCCAGGTAGAGCCGGGTCAGGGCCACCGCTGCCGTGACCGTCACCACGCCGAACGCCAACGCCCATCGCACCGTTCGCCGTCGGTGTCGCCCCACGACGACTGCGACGATCCCCACCAAGGTCAACGTGCCCGTGACGTGTCCCGAAGGGAACGAAGGATCCACCTCTAGGAGGAGCTGCACGGTCCGCGGGGGGCGGTGGGCCCCGACGACGGCCTTGGTCAGTGTGCTGATCCCGTAGACACCTGCCAGCGTGCCGAAGACGACCAGTCCCGGAATCGGCGATCGCAGGCGCCACCACAGCATCGCCGCCATCAGCGCCGCCATCACGGGGCTTCCGGCGTTGGTGACCATGACGGCAACGGTCGTCAGCCAACCGTGTCGATGGTCGACCATCCAGGCCAGCACCGCGTGGTCCGCGACGGTGCCGTGGCCGGCGTCGTGCGCGATCACGGCGAGCGCCAGGAAGGCCATGACCAACGGCATCAGAATGAGCATTGCGTAGTTGGTTGACCTACCCCGTCGTCGACTCACGTTCATGGGGACAGCGTCGGACCAGCCCGCTGAGACCACGCTGAGGACGGTCCCGTCCCGAATTCTCAGCGGGCCCTCAGCGGAACATCCGTAGCTTCCGGCCCCATGAACGAGACGACCAACGTAGCGGCAGTCAAGTCCTCACATTCGATGCTGAGCAAGGTCCCAGAGATCACCGTGTGGTTTTGGGTCATCAAGATTCTGTGCACCACCGTGGGTGAGAGCTTCGCCGACTGGATCAACATGACGCTCGGCGTCGGGCTGGTCCCCACCGCGGTGATCTTCACCGTGGTGTTGGCCGCCGTATTGGCTTGGCAGCTCACCGTGGACCGCTACACGCCGTTCGTCTACTGGTCGACGGTGGTGGTGCTCAGTGTCACCGGAACGCTCTACACCGATATCCTCACCGACCAGTTTGGCGTTCCCCTGGTGGCCAGCAGTGCCGCCTTCGCCGCCGTCTTGGCGGTGGTCTTCGGCCTGTGGTTCGCCAGGGAGCGGACACTGTCCATCCACAGCATCACCACGCTGCCGCGCGAGTCGTTCTACTGGCTGGCCATTCTGGTCACCTTCGCCCTCGGAACCGCGGTCGGAGACTGGACCCTGGAGATCACCGGATGGGGCCCGGGCATCGCGGTGCTGCTGCCCGCCGGTCTCATCGTCGCGATCGTCGTCGGATGGAGGCTCGGCGCCAACGCAGTGCTGTCCTTCTGGCTCGCCTACGTTCTGACCCGCCCGCTCGGAGCCAACATGGGCGACTGGCTGGGCTTCCCGACGGATCAACAAGGCCTCGGCCTCGGAGTCGCCGTCACCAGCGTCATCTTCCTCACCGCCATCCTGGGCACGGTCGTCTATCTCACCGTGACCAAAGCCGACGTCATCGAATCCGATGCACCCCGCGCCGAGAACCCGAGCCGGGAGAACGTGATGCTCGGCTACTTCGCCGCCGTCGCCGCCGCAACGATCGGACTGCTCACCTGGGCCAACGCCCAGCCGCACGGGGCACCCCCGGGGGCCGAGGCACCATCGACGATCACCGCCATCGCCCCTGGCCAAGCCGTCGCGAAGTTCCCGCCGGCTGACGTCGCGAACTTTCGCGCACTCACCGAGGACATGCTGATCAAGGTCAAGACTGGCGATCAGGCGGGCGCGACAGCCGGCGCCAAGAAGCTCGAAACCGATTGGGATGCAGCACAACCCAAGCTCGAGGCGATGGACGGCTCCGTCTGGACGGCGATCGACGGCCGCATCGACGCCGTGCTCACCTCGATCCGGAACGCGAATCCCGATCCCGCCACCGAGACGACGGTGCTCAACGACTTGTTGACCGCACTCGTGTAGCGGACGTTTCCCCGTGGCGCAGCACGGGTGGGAAGCCGATCGGCTGGCCGCGGCGGATCCGATGCCGCATAACGCATATCGGCGCTGAACCCTGGGCGCTCGGCGATGAGCGAAGTGGTGGTGAAGGTTTGCCGCGCCTTTGGCTCGACGATGGCCGCGAACGCTGCACGGTGGCCAAGCGACTTTGGGTGTAGGGTCAGCAGTGTTGGGAACCCAGCCAGTCCGGGCTGTGACAGGCCGTCCGTCGCCTGTACCGCCGAGCGTCAGCTCGCGCCGAACTCCGTGACGAATATCGATTGGGACAGTCCCTTGATCTCACCCGTCACTCGCATGACGCCCTCGACCGCTCCATCCCAGGTGTCGGACCCGACCACCGACCGCACGCTCGGTCGCACTCCGACAGTGGGCATCCTCAGCACCTATCCGCCCACTGCGTGCGGACTGGCGACCTTTAGTGCCGCCTTGGCGCAGGGATTGTCGTTTCACGGCGGCGACGTGAACGTCGTGCGGATCTCCGACGAGTCGACGACGACTGACCCCAGCGTCGTCGCCCACTTGGTCAACGGTTCAGCCACTTCCGTCGCTGCCGCATCAGAATCGTTGAATGACAACGACATCGCCATCGTTCAGCACGAGTACGGCCTCTACGGCGGCGATGACGGCGACGAGGTCGTCGACGTCATCGGCGGGTTGCGCGTGCCGTCGATCGTCGTCGCCCATACGGTGTTGACCACACCGACCGCTCATCAGCGTTCGGTCCTCGTCGAGATCGCCGCGATGGCGGACCGGGTGGTCGTCATGTCCGACGCCGCGAACCGACGGTTGCGGCGGGGATTCGACGTCGACCCGCGCAAGGTCGTGACGATTCCCCACGGTGCGACGGTTCCAGGGCAGCGGGCCGCGGCAGCGTCGTCTCACGAACCGACGTTGCTGACCTGGGGCCTGCTCGGGCCCGGCAAGGGCATCGAGCGGGTGATCGATGGGCTGGGCACGTTGCACGGGCTCGGCGTCCGGCCGCGCTACCGCGTCGCAGGCAGAACCCATCCCAAGGTTCTGGCGGCCGACGGCGAGTCCTATCGGGACGGACTCATCGATCGCGCGGAACGCCTCGGTGTCGCCCAATCGGTGTGCTTCGACCCTGCGTACCGCGACGTCGGCTCGTTGACGTCGCTGATTCAGACGTCGTCGATCGTCGTACTTCCCTACGACTCCTCAGACCAGGTGACCTCCGGAGTCTTGGTCGACGCGATCGCATGTGGCACACCGGTGATCTCGACTGCCTTCCCCCACGCGGTCGAACTGCTCGCCAGTGGAGCGGGCATCGTCGTCGACCATGACGATCCCGGTGCGCTGGTCTCGGCGCTGTACCGGATGTTGACCCAGCCTCGGCTTAGGGCAGCCATGGCCGCAGAGGCAGCCAGGCTGGCCCCGTCGATGGCGTGGCCGGTGGTCGCCAACGCGTACCTCGGTGTGGCGAAGACGCTGTTGGCCGAGCGCCGGTCGTTGGCGTCGTGACGCTGCCGTCCACGACGCCGCTGCCGAAGTTCGACCATCTGCTGTCGTTGACCGACGAGCGCGGCACCTTCGAGCACGCTCGTTTCTCGAATCCGCGGCCCGAGCACGGCTACTGCACCGACGACGTGGCCCGCGTCTTGGTCGTCGCCACGCGAGAACACCTGCCAACAACCGAAGTTCGCGGCCTGGCCGACCTCGCCCTGCGATTCCTTGCGGCGGCGCAGAGCCCGTCGGGTCTGGTCCGCAATCGAATGAGTACCTCGGGCGAATGGACGGACGGCCCGACGGCGAAGGACTGCTGGGGACGCAGCGTGTGGGCACTGGGAACCGCCGCCGCCCACAGCGACGTCGCCGCGGTCCGCTCCTGCGCCGTCGAGCACTTCGAACGCGCCGCACGGCAGCGCTCGGAATACCCGCGGGCAATGGCCTTCGCCGTGTTGGGCGCCGCCGAGATTCTGACGGTCAGCCCAGGAAGTCAAACGGCAGTCGACCTCGTCACCCACTTCGCCAACGAGGTCTCCGCGCCGAACGACGATCCGGATTGGCCATGGCCCGAGCCGCGCTTGGCCTACGCGAATGCCGTTCTCGCCGAGTCGATGATCGCCGCGGGCGTCGCTCTGGACCGTCCGGGTCTCCTCGACCACGGACTTGCACTTCTGGCGTGGTTGGTCGACGACCACACCAGAGACGGTCGCCTATCCCCCAGTCCGGCAGCGGGTTTTGGGCCTGGCGAAGCGCGGCCCGGCTTCGACCAACAGCCGATCGAGGTGGCTAGTATCGCCGACGCGTGTGCTCGCGCGGCCCTCGTCGACGACAATCCGAAGTGGGCCGACGGCGTGCTCGACGCCGCCGCGTGGTTCATGGGCGACAACGACTCGGGACGTGTCATGTGGGACCAGGAAACGGGTGGCGGTTTCGACGGGTTGCACAGCGACGGGGTCAATCTCAATCAGGGCGCCGAGTCGACGCTGGCGCTGATCTCGACGCTGCAGCACGCGCAGCGATTCGCCATCGTGCCGCAGTGACTTCCAGTTCCAGCGGGCTCGTGTCGCGAAGCCCCCTGCGGCTCGCGGCTCAGCCGGCGCGGGTGATCACCAAGCTGTTCGTCCCCGGCCAAGAGGGTTTCGAGCTCCGCGACTCACGGGCCGGAGCCGTCCTGGCTCGAATCTTGGCCCTGACGGATGACGAGGTGCAGGCCACCTTGGACGACGTCATCACCCGGTTCGACGGACGCCACCGAGACCTCGAGGGAATCTTCGACAGGCACGCTCGCGAACTCGAGGATCGGCTTGACCGCGACCAGGAACTCTCCGAGGCACGTCATCTTCTGCTGGGTGCGACCTTCACGAGCGAATACGCCATCGAAGGAGCCGCGTTGTGCAACCCGAGCATGGTGGCTCACCCTGATCAAAGTGGTGTGTCCGCAGGTAGTTTGCGGTTCGTGATGAGTGTGCGCGGAATCGGTGAGGGGCATCAGTCGTCCATCGGATTCCGGACCGGGGTGGTGGACTCAGCCGCGAACATCACCTTGGACGAGCCGCCGCGGTACGCCGCCGCAGGCGCCGTCAGCTCTGCTCCGCTCGCCGCAGCGGTCTTTCGCAGCGAGTTGGCCAGAATCGGCGACGCCGGCGAGTCGGCAGATTACGTGCTCGACGTTCTCGGCGACCACTTCACTCGCGACGAGCTCGACCGCCGCCTCGATCAACTCCGTTCCACGGTGCGAACCCGTGGGCACGCAGAGAAGACGATTGCTCTGTTCGCCGGGATCGCCGATCGGACCTACGCGATTGGATTCAACGCTGACATATTACTTTCCGAACGCGTGTTGTGGCCGGCGATGAGCGCCGAGGCAGCGGGCATGGAGGACGCCCGCTTCGTCCGCTTCGTCGACGACGACGGTTCGGTCACCTACTACGCCACCTACACCGCGTACAGCGGCTCGCACATCAGTCAACAATTGCTGACGACCACCGACTTCGAGTCGTTCACCTCTACCCCGCTGGTGGGATTCGCCGCGGCCAACAAGGGTCTGGCGATATTCCCCCGCCGAATCGACAGCCGGTTCGCGGCCATGTCGAGATCTGACCGCGAATCGAACACCTTCGCCACGTCTGACGACATATCCGTGTGGCCACGGGCATCTCCGTGCCAACGACCGGTCGAGGCGTGGGAGGCCTTGCAGTTGGGCAACTGCGGCCCGCCCATCGAAACCGATGTCGGCTGGTTGGTGCTGACCCACGGCGTCGGACCGATGCGCACCTACAGCATTGGCGCCATCCTGCTCGACCTCGACGACCCGACGCGAATCCTCGGTCGCCTGCGACAACCCCTACTGGTCCCCGACCCCGACGAACGGGACGGGTACGTGCCCAACGTCGTGTATTCCTGCGGGGCCTTGGTCCACGACGACATCCTGTTCTTGCCCTACGGCATCGGCGACGTGGCCATCGGAATGGGGACGATCGAATTGCCCCGACTGCTGTCCGCACTCGTCGCGTGACGGGCTCCGAGGGCGCCGCTAACCCATGATCTCTCGGTAGACCTGCACGTACTTGTCGACCATGGTCGCAATCGCGAAGCGGGCGGCGGCGACGGCTGCGATCTGGGCCCGGTCGACCTCACCCGCCGAAGCGACCGCCGCCACCGCCGACTCGATGTCGGTGACGAGGAAGCCGTTGACGCCGTGGTCGATCAGCTCGCCCATGGAACCCCTCGCGTTGGCGATGACCGGCGTGCCACAGGCCATCGCTTCGGCCACGCTGTAGCCGAACGGCTCGTCGAAGTCGATCAGATGTAGGAGGGCATGTGCGCCGCCGAGCACCTCGGCGCGCGCCGCGGCGTCCACGGGGCCGAGATAGCGCACGTGCCGACCGTCGATGTGCGGCGCGACCTCGTCCCGGAAGTAGTCCTCGTCCTGGATGATTCCGGCGATGTCGAGCCGCCGGCCGCTGCGGCGGGCCACCTCGATCGCGTGTGCCGTCCCCTTGTCCGGATGAATCCGGCCGAAGAACAGCAGGTGCTCGCCGGGACGGGGATCAATGGCGAACTGCTCCACCTCGATGCCGTGGTGGATGGTGGCGGCATAGTGCAGCTTGGGGTCCCGGTCCGCGTCGCTGATCGACACGTACGTGGTGTCGCGGTCGTAACGCTCGTAGACCGCAACGATGCGTTCCGAGGAGAACCCGTGGATGGTGGTGACCACCGGGGTGGTCACCAACCCGCTGTAGGTGAGGGGCAGGAAGTCGAATCCGTTGTGGATGACGTCGAATTCGGTGGCGCGCTCGAAAACCGCTGATATGTGCAAGCATTCGGCGACTTTGGCATCTATCGTCGCATCCTCGGACCAGCCGGTTGGAGCGGTCGCGTGCAATCGGGCCGCGGTGAGCGAATCCGCCGTCGCGAACAGAGTGACGTGATGGCCCGCCTCGACCAGCCCTTCGGTCAACAGTGACGCAAACTGCTCCCACGGCCCGTAATGACGAGGGGGTGTCCGCCACGCTATGGGCGCCAACACGGCTACCCGGATTGGGTCGTCGCCGGTCTGGCCCTGCACGCGTGGGTGGATGAGGACACCCTAGCCGGACTGGCACTGCTCACAGCACACGCATGAAAAACGGCCCCCGGAGAGATCTCCACTCGCGCCGTAGGACCTCCAGGACGCCTAGCCCCATAGTGTGGGTGCCGACCCAGCCATCGGTCACCCTGCTAGGCTGAACCGTCCCGCGTTTGATGCACACCTCCTTTCTTGGGAAGGTGCATTTCCGATCAAGTACGACCCGGAGACGCGGGCGAAGGCCGTGCGGTTGGTGCTGGAGCACCGCGAGGACTATCCCAGTGAGTGGGCGGCGATCACCGCGGTGTCCATCGGTTGGGGATGAACGCCGAGACGCTGCGGAACTGGATCCGCCAGCAGCAGGTCGACGACGGGGCGCGTGACGGGGTCACGAGCGAGGCCGCCGCGGAGATCAAGGTGCTCAAGCGTCGCAACGCCGAACTGGAACCGACCATCGAAATCCTCAAGGCAGCAACGTCTTTCTTCGTGCGGGAGAGCGACCCGCACAACCGCCGCTGACCAGTTCGGTCTGCGCGTTCATCGCCGACCATAGGGGCCGTTTCGGGGTCGCTCCGATCTGCCGCGTGCTCACCGAGCACGGCGTCACGATCGCCCCGCGGACGTTCTACGCGTGGGCCTCGCGGGCGCCCTCGAAGCGGTCCTTGTGAGGCGCGGCCATCACGAAGGTCCTGGCCGGCTTCTACGAGCCCGACGAACACGGCCGCCGCAAACCCGAGTCGTTGTACGGGTCGGTGAAGATGTGGGCCCGCCTGCAGCGGCAGGGGTTCCCGGTGGCCAAGTCCACCGTAGAGCGCCTCATGCGGCGTAACGGCTGGCAGGGCGTACGGCCGCAGAAGTCAGTGCGCACCACGATCAGCGACCCGGCGGTCGAGCGGGCACCGGATCTGGTGGACCGCCAGTTCCGGGTGCCCGCCCCGAATGCGCTGTTCGTCGCCAACTTCACCTACGTCAAACTCGTCACCGGCGTGTTCGTCTACGTGGCGTTCGTCATCGATGCCTACGCCGGCGCGATCATCGGATGGGAAGCCGCCAGCATCAAGCAGACCCGATTCGTGGAGTCCGCGATCCGCCAAGCCGCCGCTTTGCGCGCCCGCCAAGGTCACCGGATCGACGGTGCCATCCACCACTCCGACGCCGGATCACAAGGCGAATTCAACTGGTCGTCGTAATACCCCATGATGGAGGTGTTGAAATGGTGCGTCGTCAGCAAGCAGCCGATCGGGCTATCCGTCCGAAACTTCGAACGCCGGGGCATCCGAAGTATCAGCGTCCTGTCGAGGTGGCGTTTTGGGAACAGATCGCCAAAGGGCTTCTCGCAGAGGAAGCCTCGGGCGTTGTCGGCGTGGCGCAGGCGGTCGGAGCGCGGTGGTTCCACAACGCTGGTGGTATGGCGCCGTTCGATCTCAAGTTTCAGCCCTCGGGGCGCTATCTGTCCTTCGCCGAGCGTGAGGAGATTGCGCTACTGCGGGCTCAGGACAAGGGCGTTCGGGAGATCGCCCGTGCGGTCGGGCGCGACCAATCCACGATCTCACGTGGCCCTCCTGCGACTGAGATTGCAACGATGACCACGTTCCGCATCGCACCTTGGAGCCGCTAGTCCACGGCAGGAGAAGCGCGTCGCGGAGACTACCGGTTTCCATTGCCGCCGTTCTGTCGAAATTGGCTAGAGACCCGTGCTGGACTCGCGCCGCATAGTCTGTCATGCTCATCTGACAATGCTTAACGTCAGATGAGCGACCGCCGAAAGAGAAGCGCGCATGATCACACCCCCGAATTCCCTGTCCGTCCTTCGCGTGCCCAAGGCGCGACGCGTGCGCTTCGCCTTGCCAACTGAGAGTAAGCGGCAGCACTTCGTGGACGGAGACGTGGTGATGAGTCATTTCATTGCGGTGCTGTCCGCAACTTTCCCGGAGGGCGAAGATTTCTTCATCCGTTCGGTGAGAAACTACGCTGACCAAATCAACGATCCCGAACTTCGCTCCGCGATAAAGGGTTTCGTCGCTCAAGAGGCGACGCATCGAATGCATCATCGGTTGTTGAATGAGCGCCTGGAAGCGATGGGCTACCCGACGGGAAGAATCGATCGCCACGTCAGACAATTGATAGAATTTCTCGAGAAGATCATGTCCAAAAACATGCGACTCTCCGTGACCGCGGCACTCGAGCACTACACAGCCACCCTTGCTGAAATCATCCTCACCAGCGACGAAGTTCAGAAGCTGATTGGTGAGGCCGAGGTGCGCCCGATTCTCCTATGGCACGCGTTTGAGGAGTCCGAGCACAAGGCTGTCGCATTCGACGTATACCGAACGGTCGGCGGAACGGAGCGCACCAGGGTCCGTGGGATGAGGATCGCCTCGCTCATACTGTTCTCCGAGGTGATCATTCAGACCGCCCGATCGCTGGCCTTCGACCGTGCCACCTACAACCCGATACGGCTTGCGCGCAGCCTGAACAATCTGCGGCGTTCGCCAATGTTCAGCACCGAGGCGCGACGACGTTTCATCTCGTACACCGGCCCCGGCTTCCACCCTGATGACTGGGACAGCACGGCGATACTAGAGCACTGGTCGAAAGAATTGTTCGACGAGAACGGAGGTCAACGAGCGGCAACCGCACAGTCGTTGTGACGAAAGGCGTTTGATACCCCTTGCTGAGCTGAGTGTCCAGCCTGCAGGGCACCTGACACAGTCCCATTTCAACGAAGTCGACGGCATTGCCCGAATCGAGCATCCGAACGGTGGCCTCTTGGGCCGACAGGCTAGCCACCACCACCCACCCCGACGTCCTGCGCGAGCTGCTCACCACGTTCATTCACACGCTGATGGGCGCTGAGGCCGACGCCCTGTGCGGTGCGGGCTACGGCGAACGCAGCCCAAGCTGCGGCAGGGGTCCTACTTCCCGGATTGGCTGCTGGAACGCCGCAAGCGCGCCGAGCGGGCCCTGACCACGGTGGTGGCAACCTGCTACCTGCTGGGGGTCTCCACCCGGCGGATGGACAAGCTCGTCGAGACCCTGGGCATCACCTCGTTGTCGAAGTCGCAGGTCTCGGTGATGGCCAAGGAACTCGACACCGCGGTCGAGGCGTTCCGCAGCCGCCCGCTCGCCGCCGGTCCGTACACGTTCGTCGCCGCCGACGCCTTGGTGCTCAAGGTCCGCGAAGGCGGCCGAGTGGTCAACGTGCACGCGCTGATCGCAGTCGGGGGTCACCGCCGAGGGCCACCGCGAGATCCTGGGGGTCGACGTGTCCACCGCCGAGGACGGGGCCGGCTGGTTGGCGTTCTCGCGGTCGCTGACCGCCCGCGGCCTGTCCGGGGTCAAACTGGTCACCTCCGATGCGCACGCCGGGCTGGTGGCCGCGATCGGCGCTACCCTGTCTGGGGCGGCGTGGCAGCGCTGCAGAACCCACTGCACGACCAACTTGATGGCCGTGACCCCGAAGTCGTCGTGGCGGTGGGTGCGCACTCTGTTGCATTCGGTGTTCGACCAACCGGACGCTGACTCTGTTGCCGCGCAATATGATCGGATCGTCGAGGCACTCGCCGACAAGCTCCCCAAGGTCGCCGACAACCTGGAGGCAGCCCGGCGGATCTGCTGGCGTTCACCGCGTTTCCCCAGCAGATCTCGCGCCAAATCTGGTCGAACAACCCGCAGGAGCGACTCAACGAGGAGATCCGCCGGCGCGCCGACGTCGTCGGCATCTTCCCCGACCGCACCGCGCTGATCCGTCTCGTCGCGCTGTCCTGGCCGAACAGCACGACGAATGGGCCGAGTCCCGGCGCTACCTCGGCCTGTACTGACGGGTCTGCTGCACGAATAGGTGACATCTGAGTTGGCTTGCCCGGGACGGGTGGGCTGAGAGGATGTCCAAGTGCCCAGGCCCTATCCCCAAG